>JAHEZO010000192.1 GCA_023250995.1 Flavobacteriales bacterium
CACCGCTTTTCAAACTGTAAAAATTACACCCGAATTTTCCATTTACACCCCCAATGCTTTTACCCCCAATGGCGATGGAATCAATGATGTGTTTGCTCCAAGAGGAACGGGATTTAAAAAAACAAACTATTCACTTTACATTTACGACCGCTGGGGAGACATAATTTACGAAAACCACAATGAAAACGGATCGTGGGATGGAAGAGTAAATGGTAAACCCGCTAAACAGGATGTGTATATTTATCGCCTGGATGTGGAAGATTTTTTTGATGCACCCCATAAGTTTGTCGGGAGGGTTACATTGCTGAGAAAATAAAATTTGAAAAAAAACAACAAAATGAAAAAACCAATATTTGCTTTTTCCTTCATAGTAATCCTCCATTTCAGTCGGGCTTTTTCACAAAATAATTTACCCTCTCAAATTGAAAAAAAATCGGTAAAAATTGAAATTGGCCATGGCGGGTTGCACTGTCCGTTTTTGTCGTTAAAATTTGAAGAAAAAATGCGGAGCATCAGCCAATGTGAAAACCTGACTATCGACAAAACCAATTCTTTTGCAACTTTTATTCTTCCTGCCGATTCAATATTTTCAGATGAAAATTTAAAAAAACTTGTCATTAAAATCGGCTATCCGGAAAAAGATGTAATAATTAATTCAACTATTCTAAACTGATAAAAAAATTGAAAATAAATATTTCATGTTTCCTGTTTTTTTTAGGACTTTTTTCTTCTCATATTTCTTATGCCCAAAATTCATTTTCGTTTATGCGAACCTTCCAGGGAGCAGGCATGAACGGTGGATTAACTCTTGAGCTTACAAGTGACGGAGGATTTGTAGGAACCGGCCAGCATGAATCTTCGGGTGCGGGAAGCTGCGACCTTTATGTTTACAAAGTGGACGAATGTGGCAGCCCACAATGGTTTTATACTTATGGGGGGCCGGGTGAAGATGGGGGCAAAAGTATTCGTCAGACCAAAGATGGAGGTTACATACTTGCCGGACTTGCAAAATTAGGAGCAGGAGATTACGATAATTGGCTGGTAAAACTAAGTCCTTCAGGAGCCATTCAATGGACGAAAACCATTGGTGGAACTGCTCCGGACTATGGTCTTTATGCCATAGAAACCAATGACGGAGGCTATATTATGTCGGGATTTATTTCCGGATTTGGTTGGGGAGGATTGGATGCTTCAATTACCAAAACAGATTCTGCCGGAAATGTTCAATGGACAAAAATTTATGGCGGAGCTGCCGATGACTGGGGCGATTGCATTATTCAGGCTCCCGACAGCGGTTATTATATTTCGGGTTATACACGAAGTTTTGGAGCCGGTGCGGGAGAACTCTGGCTTTTTAAGTTGGATAAAAATGGCACTCTTTTGTGGTCGAAGGCTTATGGCGGGATCGGGGAAGATGGAGACCAATCCTGGGGAATAGAGGCGGTTTTGAATACCGACAGCACATTGGTGTTTGCGGGGAATACCACTAATTATGGTGCAGGAGGCCATGATATCTTAATGATTAAAACAGACCTGGATGGAAATTTAATTTGGGCAAAAACTTATGGTGGCCCCTCGGACGATCAACCAAGAACTATAATTAAGACCAATTCAGGAGGATTTGCCATTGCCGGTTGGACTTTGAGTTTTGGTTTTGGAGATAAGGACGCATATCTTTTGGTTACCGATTCAGCAGGAAATCTTTTGTGGTCAAAAACATATGGAAGTCCTGCCTTTGATAAAGGTATGGGACTCCGGCAAGCACCCGACAGCGGGTTTGCAATTTCGGTAGTTACCACGGGATTTGGAGCAAATTATTACGATCCTTTATTTTTAAAAACAGACGCAACCGGAAATGTAAATTGCAATGTAACATCACCCACATCCCTGGTAAATACAGTATTCCCCACAATTACAATCGGTGGTTCCGAAAGCTCCATCAATCCATCCATCGGTACCCCTGTTTTTTCGGTTGGTTCCTTTTCGCCCAATGATAATTATCTTTGTTTCAGTTGCAATATAATCCCACAGATTACAGTATTTGATACAGCGATGTGTGAGGGAGATACCATATTTTTTTACAACAGCACGCAAAATGGAAAAAAATGCGTTCAATGGTTTGTTGAAGGTGCTTCTTATGGTTATGGTGATTCCATTGGGACAGCCTTTTATTCACCCGGCATTTATCATGTGAATCTTGTTGCCGGTTGCGGAAATTCATCGGATACTGCCAAAGTAATTATAACCATCTATCCCCGATCTAATCCAAACTTTTCGGTGAATGATGATTGTTTAAATAAAACGCTGATTTTTACTGACTCTTCTCAGGGAAATGTGATAGCCTGGCAATATGATTTTGGCGATGGGTCAGTTTTTTCAGGAACCCAAAACAGCAATCATAATTATTCTTTACCCGGTACTTATAATGTGCAACTCAAAACAATGACTAATTTCGGTTGTATTGATTCGGTTTCCAAACCAATTGAAATATTTCCCCTCCCCTCCCCTTCTTTTTTCCCCACGGATATTTGCCTTTATGATTCGGCCATTTTCCAGGATTCCTCTAACATTTCAGCAGGTACTATTACCGGATGGAGCTGGGATTTTGGTGACGGTTCATCTTCTTCATCCCAAAATCCTGCCCATAAATATTCATTTTCAGGAACATTTTCTGTTCAACTGGTTCCGACTTCCGATAAATTTTGCAACGACACGCTTGTAAAAAACATTCAAATTTATTATTTGCCCGATGCAGGAATTTCTGCAGCAAATACCTGCATTTATAACAAAGCAGAATTTTATGATCAATCAACCATAACCAATGATTCAATTACCGCTTGGTATTGGAATTTTGGTGACGGGTTAGGAAACTCCACAGATACGAATCCATCTTACCAATTTGCAAACGAGGGATTGTACACAGTTAAATTATCTGTTACCTCAAATTTCGGCTGCTCCGATTCCGATTCCATTATTATTACCATCTACCCAAAGCCGGCTGCTTCTTTTTCAGATTCAAATGTTTGCTTGTATTCTACTGCCTCCTTTTCTGATTCCTCCATAGTCTCAACGGGTGCCATTGCCGGATGGGAATGGGATTTTGGAGATAGTTTAACTTCCAATGCTCAAAATCCGGGGCACAACTTTTCAACAGAGGGAACTTATTTGGTTTCCCTTATTGCATCAACAAATTCCGGCTGTTCGGATACCAGTTTTAATTCGATTACAATTTTTCCCGTACCAATTTCCGGATTTTCTTTTTCCAATGTTTGTGAATATGATTCTGCGGTTTTTGGCAATAGCAGCAGCATAAATTCCGGTACTATAAATTACTTTTGGAGATTTGGGGATGGCGATTCTTCTAATTCCCAAAATCCTTCTCATTTATATTCCTCCGAGGGAAACTTTATTGTGACTCTAATTGTATCATCAGATTCAGGCTGCTTTGATACTTTATCGAAAACCATAATAATTCAACCTTCTCCCAAATCAGATTTTTTCTCGATAAATAATTGCCTCTATGATACCTCGTTTTTTAATGACAGTTCAACAATAATCACAGGAAATATAGTTAATCATCTCTGGGATTTTGATGATGGTTCAAATTCTTCACAGGTTAATCCATATCATAAATATTCCTTGGAAGGATTTTATAATGTGGTTCTAATTACTTATTCAGATTCAGGTTGTTCCGATACCACAATAAAAATTGTTGAAAAATTTCCAATCCCTCTTGCCGATTTCAGTCCCGAAATTGTTTGCCTTCACGACAGTACTCAATTTACCGATTTCACTTCCATCAGCAGTGGGAACATCGTTAACTGGGTTTGGAATTTTGGGGATGGAACAGCTCTGGTAAATCAGCAAAACCCTTTTCATTTTTTTCCATTGGGGAGCTACAATGTAACTTTGATAGCCATTTCCTCCAATGGCTGCCTGGATGATTCCACCAAGCAGGTTGGTGTTTATCCCCTGCCTCAGGTAAATTTTAACTTTAACAATTCCTGCATTAACCAGCAGCCAACAATGTTTCAGGACAGCTCATATATTCTTAGCGGGGTTGTTTCCTCATGGCTTTGGAAATTTGGTGATGACTCTACTTCAACTCTTCAAAATCCGGGTCATATTTATTCAAATGACAGCACCTACAATGTGAAACTAATTTCAACCTCAAATAATAATTGCAAAGATTCAATAACAAAGCAACTCATTGTTTTTCCTTTACCACAATTTTCTTTTGCTTCAAGTCCGGGTTCCGGGTGTGTTCCTCTTTGTGTAACTTTTGTGGGGTTTTCAATTAACCCCGGGGTGGGAATTAATGATTGGGTTTGGAATTTTGATGACGGAACAGGACCCTCACAACAACCCTCCCCGCACTGTTTTACCATGGATGGAATATATAAAGTAGCGCTGACGGCAATTTCCGATTCCGGTTGCATGGACACTGTTTCGGTGGATTCAATTGTAGTTTTCCCAAAGCCAATTCCCGGATTCAGTTCCGCACCCCAGCCAACTTCCATATTTAATCCTGAAATTAATTTTTCCGACTCTTCATTTGGTGCTGTAAAATGGAATTGGGATTTTGGTGATTTATTTTCAGACTCAATCCCTTTCCCTGTTCACTTATATAAAGATACGGGCAAATTTACGGTGAGGCAGATTGTTACCAACGCTGATGGTTGCAAAGACACAATTGAAGGAACGGTATATATCAGCCCTGAGTTTGTTGTTTACATTCCAAATGCTTTCACTCCGAACCATGACGGAAAAAATGAATTCTTTTTTCTTTCAGGTTCAGGAATTGATAATAATAATTTTGGAATGTATATTTATGACCGGTGGGGAAATCTGGCTTTCGAAACACATGACCTTTCAGGAAAGTGGAATGGAAAAACCGGCAACATGGAGGCAAAGGAGGATACTTATGTTTATCTTTTTTTATTAAAGGATTATTTAGGTTACAGCCACAAATATACCGGCAGGGTTACCCTTCTGAGGTAAATTCTTCCCTTAACATTTTTTAACAAAGTTTCTTCAAAGCCGCCTTATTTATTACTGACTTTTGTTTCCCAATTTCAAAAAAAAATATATGAATGTTGCAAACCCACCCCTTCCCTCTGTTTATGCAGTGGATATTAAAGCCTTGAATGAACAGATTCAAAAAGAAAGTTCATTCGTTGACCTTATCACCATGGAAATGGATAAAGTAATAGTAGGGCAAAAATTTATGATTGAACGACTTTTAATTGGCCTGCTCTCAGACGGACATATTTTGCTGGAGGGCGTACCGGGTTTAGCAAAAACCTTGGCCATAAAAACCCTTGCAAAAACCATTCATGCCGATTTCAGCCGCATCCAGTTTACACCCGATTTGCTTCCTGCCGACTTAATCGGAACAATGATTTATAACCAAAAGAAAGAAGAATTCACCGTAAGAAAAGGACCTGTTTTTGCAAACTTTATTTTGGCCGATGAAATAAACCGTGCCCCTGCAAAAGTTCAAAGCGCTTTACTTGAGGCGATGCAGGAAAGGCAGGTAACCATTGGAGATACTACACATTTTCTTCCGAAACCCTTTCTGGTTCTTGCCACGCAAAATCCCGTAGAACAAGAGGGAACCTATCCTCTGCCCGAGGCACAGGTAGACCGGTTTATGCTAAAGGTGGTTTTAAATTATCCAAAAAAAGAAGAGGAAAAATTAATCATCCGCCAAAATATTTCCCCTTCCGGAATGCCAGAGGCAAATGCAATATTAAAAACCGAAGACATCATTAAGGCAAGGGGAATTGTGCGCCAGGTTTATATGGATGAAAAAATTGAAAATTATATTCTAGATATTGTTTTCGCCACAAGAAATCCGAAAGAATACAAACTTGAAAAATTTGTTTCGTTGATAGGATTCGGAGGTTCGCCAAGGGCCAGCATAAATCTTGCACTTGCATCCAAAGCTTATGCCTTTGTTAAAAGGAGAGGTTATGTTATTCCGGAGGATGTAAGGTCCGTTTGCAAAGATGTACTGCGGCACAGAATAAACCTTACTTATGAGGCCGAGGCAGAAAATATTTCGACAGAAGAAATTATCAATGAAATATTAAACACTGTTGAGGTTCCTTAATTTTTAGAAAAAATTACCTCTCCGCTGAAAATGGAAACATCTGAATTATTAAAAAGAGTCAGAAAAATTGAGATTAAAACGAGGGGGCTTTCCCGGCATATTTTTTCGGGGGAATATCATTCGGCATTCAAAGGACGGGGGATGGCATTTAGTGAAGTAAGAGAATATACTCCCGGTGATGAAATCAGAACAATAGACTGGAATGTAACAGCCAGATTTAACCACCCTTTTGTTAAAGTGTTTGAAGAAGAAAGGGAACTTACCGTTATGCTGCTTGTTGATGTAAGTGCCTCCAATGATTTTGGCACCAGAGTCCAGTTTAAAAATGAAGTAATTACTGAATTATGTGCCGTGCTGGCTTTTTCTGCAATTCAGAATAATGATAAAGTAGGAGTAATTTTTTTCAGTGACAAGATTGAAAAATTTATTCCGCCAAAAAAAGGGAGAAGCCATATTTTAAGAATAGTAAGGGAATTAATTGATTTCAAACCCGGGAATAGAGGCACAAATATTGAAAATGCGGTTAAATATTTTACCAGCGCGATAAAAAAAAGATGCACGGCCTTTATTATTTCCGATTTCCAGCAACAAGGTTTTGAAAACGCACTTAAGATTGCAAATAAAAAACACGACATAATTGCCCTTAAAATTGTTGATCAAAGGGAAAAAGACCTCCCCGACATCGGGTTTATAAGATTCCTTGATGCAGAAACGGGGGAAACCAGATGGATTGATACCTCAGAGGAAAAAATAAGAAAACATTTTCATACCCAATCCAGGCAACAGGAAATCAGGTTAAAAGACATTTTCACAAAATCAGGAGTTGATTTTACAGATATAATGGTGGAGGAATCATATGTGAAACCACTGATGATGCTTTTCAAGAAAAGAGGAAAATAGCAATGAAAAAAAAAAAATTTCCCGGCAAGTTAATTTTTTTTATTCTTTGTTTTGTTTTCGGGAAGATTTTTTCTCAGCCCGTGGCAAAAATGGATACAAACAAAATCCTCATTGGCCAGCAATTTCATATTGATCTCAGTTTTAGTTTTCCAGCCCAAAAATCGGTTGTATTTCCCTCCATTGGTGACACGTTAAATTCCCACGTTGAAGTAATTGAAAAATCTAAGATTGATACAGTTTTCGACAAAAATAATATCGCCTTAAAAACGCTGCATCAGAGATTGACACTTACTTCATTTGATTCAGGTTTTATTGCCATTGCTCCATTCCAATTTCTTCTTGATTCAGTTCCTGTTGAAACCGAACCTCTACTGTTAGAAGTTCAAACGATTCAGATAGATTCAAACCAACTGGCCGATATTAAAGCCCCTATCGATGTGGAGTATTCATTTATTGACTGGTTAAAAGATAATTGGAAATGGGTTTGCGGAAGTCTGTTTATTCTCGCTTTAATAACTTATCTGATTTATTATTTTAAAAATAAAAAACCAACTTTGATTCCTGTTCCCATAAAGCCAAAACCAATCCTTCCTGCCCATGTTATTGCATTTCAGAAATTAACCAGTCTCAA
>JAHEZO010000041.1 GCA_023250995.1 Flavobacteriales bacterium
TAAAGGTTTTCCTGAGAAAAAACAATGGGCCGGAAAAGTAAAGTGGAAAAAAACAGAACAGAAAAATGTAATTTTTTTTTCATGGTTTGGACTTTTAAATTTTGCCTATATAGCCGCTAAATTAAGCAACAGCCGGAAAGCTTTCAAATAATTATTCCTTTTTAGTTGCTGGTTACTTGCTTCCGGTTGCTCGTTACTGGCAATAATTATGATCGAAACTATGGCCGAAGAAAAGGTTTTTATATGTTTTTGTTTTATTATAAAACCATTCGGTTTAATATCAATGGGTCAATCCTCATTTGACATCCGGATTATCTGACAGGCCACAATTCCGGCTGTTTCGGTTCGGAGCCTTGAGTTTCCCAGAGATACTTCCATAAACCCTTTTTCTTTGGCCAAAGCAATTTCTTTTTCTGAAAAATCTCCTTCAGGACCAATTAATACCAGCGCATTTTTCCCTTTTTGATATGAATTTTTTAAATGTTCATTTGAATTGTGGGCAATAAATTTTTGCTCACAATTAGCATTTGAAACAAATTTGATAAAATTTTCATCCTGGTAAAGTTTTGGCAAAATCAGGTTGAGGGATTGCTTCATTGAAGAAACAAGAATTTTTTCGAGACGGGAATTTTTATTTTTTTCTCTTTCAGGTGCGATTAATGAACGTCTTTCGGAATGATCACAAATTAGTGGGGTTATAAAATTAACTCCTAATTCGGTGGCTTTTTCTAAAAACCATTCGAACCGGTTATTGTTTTTTGTAGGAGCAATGGCAATATGAATTTCTGGACGTGGCGTTATGGCTTTTACTTTGGTTAGGTAAAAATTCTGAATACCGGGAATGGAATTATGGAGGATTTTTACAGCACATTTTTTTGGATTTGCATCTACAATTACTCCGGAAAAAAATCCACCTTTACCATCAAGCAAAAAAATTTCATCTCCTGTTTTTAGCCGCAAAACTTTTATGGCATGTTGAGATTCATCCTCGCTTAAAACTAAAAATTCTGAAATATCGGGGTGAAAAAAAACTTTTGAAGGAGTATGGCTGGACATTCTTATTTAAAGGGAATCACCCAAATTAAAATTTCAGGCCAGGAACTTCAAAAGAAGCAATTTTCCAAAAATCAACTTTTCTATTCAATCGGGTTTTCCCGGCACCCGAAAAAATTTGTTTCTCCGATGATCCTTCCATGGTTGCCACATACGAAAGGTCAAAAGCAGCTTCAGCACTTTTGTTGTTTTTTTGAATAATTACATTGGAAATTTCGAGCAAAGTAATTTCAAATTTAGAATAAAAGCTTCTGAAAAAATTTATTTTTTCCAGCGTACTCTTCAATGAAATAATTTTTCCTGATGAAGTTTTAATATTTTTTTCCAGGAGATAACTTTCTTCCAATTGTTTTCCGCCAAAAATTTCATGAATAAAATCCCTGGTGCAGTTTATTATATCATATTCGTGATTGGGATGGAATTCTTCATACGTAAAATGAGTCATCATTCCCTTAATGGAAATATTATCTATTTCATGGGAAAATAACTCTTCTGTTATAAAACGGTACATTTCACTGTCTTCAACCTTACAAATGGACTCAACCATCAAACCTTTTCTACCCAATTTTTTTTGAAGTGAAAGAAGTTCTTTCTTTATTTCACCGGGGGGAATATCTTTTACCGGTTTATATTTCGGGTTTCCGATTTTTTAAAATATGGTGATGGGGCTGGCTTTTTTATAAGCCTTGTCGAATTTTTCTATATGGTCGAGAAATATGCTTTCAAGCTCGGGTGGAATTTTTCCGTTGGTTTGAAAGTGAGCACCTTTTTCAATCTGAAGTTTTGCCTTCCGGAATTCATTTTCAAAATTCAGGTCGGAAGTGGACTTTTTTTTGTTCTTTTTTTCCTTCATGAGTAAACGATTTTAAAAATATCCTTATTCAGGCAAAAAGCAACCCTTTTGGGAATTTTGAAAAGTAAAGATGAAAAAAAAATCAATAAAAAATTATTTTTTTCTGTTTTTTATTACCTCTGTTATTTCATCCCGGTTAATGTTTTGCCCGTTTTGAATTCGCAGAATGAAATTATAAAATAAGGTGGCGGTTGCCGTATCGCCTTCATTTTGAAAAATATTGAAAAGAGTTTTGTGGCTATAAGTGAAACCGGGGTACAAAAGCAATGCATTAAAATATTCTTGTGTTGCTTCCCGCGTATTTCCCAGGGCCTCATAACAACGCCCGAGATTATGGTGAGTTTGTGGATAAACATCATAAAGTGAAATCGCTTTTTTATAATGCTGAATGGCCAGTGGACATTTTTGCATGCCTGCATAAATCATTGCTATATTATTATGCATTCTGGCCGAATTCCCTGCATATTTTAATTCATTTTTATAAAATTTTATCCCATCGGCCCATTCTGAATTTCTTATCATGGTGCGGGCGGAAAATCCCATGCAAAAAATGACAAATAAAATCAGGAGCACATTTTTAACAAAAGGAGTTCTTTTTTCAAAAAGGGCAACAAAGAAAAAAATTATCCCAATAATTGGAAAATATAACCAGTGCTCAAGGTAAATAGCGTTAACCGGGATGATTCCGCTAACGGGAGAAATGCAAATAATAAACCAGACAAATGAAAAGGGAAGGGCAAGGGTGGTTAATGTGTATTGTTTTTTAGTATTATTTTTTCTGAAAAACGGATAGGCTGAGAGGCCCGCCCATACAAAGATTCCGATTAATCCGATGATGGATTCTACTCTTTGAAAATCAACAAAGGCAAGGTATGGTTTTTCATAATTCAGCCGCAGCGGAAAAAATATCATTCTGAAATATTCTGGGAGAACATTGATGAAAGTAATTAATCTGATATAGAGGTTTTGGGTGTAAATATTGTCCTGGCCCGAAAGACCGATTCCACCTGCAAAGTTTAAAATGTTGAATTTAAAATAAAGATAAACCAGAGATATCAGAAAAAAAATTCCGGTTAAAAGAATGGCTTTATTGTTCCTTATCAAATTTCCGGTAAATTTTCCTTCTTTTGAGTAGGTGATAAAAATTAAAATTATTAAAGCCAGGGCAGGAAAAACCACGGTATTTTCTTTAGTAAATAATCCCAGGAAAAAAAAGAAAATGCTTCCAATAAATCCCCAAAAAATATTTTGTTTACCGGTTTCATTACAAACCAAAATGAAACAATGAAGGGCAGAAAGGACAAACATAAGTCCCATCGGGTCGGCCATCCCCGATATATAACTTACTGCCTGAGTGTTTATGGGATGAATAATAAATAAAAGAGAACCGCAAAAGGAAGGAATTCTATTTAGACCTAATTTTAAAAACAAAAGGAAAATCAAAAAACCATTTATTACATGAAAAAGGATGGAGGTAATATGAAATGGTATTGGATTCAATCCAAAAAAATAATATAAAAGAGAATTAACCACCT
Source organism: Flavobacteriales bacterium (assembly GCA_023250995.1). Lineage (GTDB taxonomy): Bacteria > Bacteroidota > Bacteroidia > Flavobacteriales_H > JAHEZO01 > JAHEZO01. Next base: position 3,442 of record JAHEZO010000041.1, read on the forward strand.
GTTGGTTTGGCCGGTAAAAATTATCGGCACTTACGCTGCTCCCTTCTGTTACACTGCTGTAATAAAGTTTCGGAATGTTTGAAAGAGATTTTATCTGTTCGTTGTTTTCAATAAATAAATTATCGTCAAATAAAAATTCTCCGGGAATTACATTGGAATACAGGGCGAATCCGGCCAAAAATAACAGGAGAAATACCCTGAGGTTAGATTTTATCATTTAAATGAATCCACTTTTTTTTAAGTTCTTTCCTGACTACGGAGTAATTATTTTTTTTATCTGAAAACAAATCAATATCAACCGAAATTCTGTGACCAATTTGTAAAGCCAGAGCTGTGCCACCAACCAATCTGTGGTTTTTCAGGCTTTTTAATTTCATCAGAGTTTTTAATCCCTCCAATAATTCAGGCGAAACGGCTTCTTTTCTGAGCATTTAAAATCAGTATATTTTAAGTTGAAAATTGCCCTTGCGAGCAAAATGGAGTGATTTGGTAAGTTATCTTTGGTTGATTGCATAGTTTTTTTTACAAAATTAAACCCATAGTAGTTAATTACAGCATACACTTCATCTAAAGTACCTCTGTCAAATACTCTGGTTATCACATTTTCGTATGATTCTTTAAAATCAATTTCGATAAATCAACGTCCCAGAAAGTCCGTTTGGATATTTTAGGAATTTTTTTCATGCAAATAATTTTTTTATAACCCCTGCTCACCCTTTGATTCCCTGAAGGGAGCCACGCCTTATGTGCGTTTCCCCTTCAACATCACAAGTTCGGATTTATTTTTATCATGGCCTTGGCAACAACACTCCCAATCCAATAACAATGGCCCTTACACCATTTCCGCTCATATTAAAATTTTTGGTATACCAGGTTCCTGAAGGAATAGTGATGGTAACGGCACCCGAAAAATTATCTAAAAAAACATTTGTGTTTATTGACGGAACTCCTGCACCCCCCGGGCCACCGCTTGAATTGCTCCAGTTGGAAGCAACATTCCATAATCCATTTCCCCCAACCCAATAAAGGTCAACATTGGCCAAAATGCAAGTAGAAAATTCGGACGTGTTATTGGCTGCACTTGTTGATGTTGCTAAAACATATTCATCCGGGAAAAGTGAAACTGGGATGGTCCAATTACCGGAAATATTTGCGGTTACCATTCCCAGAAAAGTGCTGGCATCAAAACAGTTTCCTGAATTATTTTTAAATACTTCAATCACGTCCAGGGGCTCCGAGGTTCCTGCTAAATCATTGGCGGTTGCAGAGGTGATAACAGGAAAGGCTTTTCCCAAATTTCCCTGGCTTCCGCCATAATTTATATTTATGGGTTTGCCGGTATTTTGGTACATGGAATTTGATGAAATCTTATTCCCGGTTGTTGTAACATCACTAATAAATATCCCATTAATACTATTGAATGCAATTGTATTTGGCTCCCCTGCAAGGCCATTTCCAATAATGTTGTTTAAGGCACTGTTAAAAATATAAATTCCATAATCCTGAGAGGCCCCAGTGATTGAGGTTAAGGTTGAAGAAGGCCCGATGTAATTTCCTTTCACCGTATTCCCGGATGAACCTGCACCGGAAAAATACAGTCCATAAGTTTCATTGCCGGAAATAATATTCCTTTTATTCGATGTATTCCCGCCTATTGAATTATTTTGGGAGCCATTTATTTCTATTCCTCTGAACTGGCCGTTTGAGGCAAGATAAGTAATGCCATCCGCCTGCGGACCGATAATATTACCTAGTATGGAGTTTCCTGCAACGGCCGCACTGGTAAAATAAATTCCTCTTCCCGTGGATGTCCCATCTTTATTCCCGGAAATTACATTTCCCTCTCCTGCACCGCTTCCGCCAATGGTGTTACCTGCTGCTGAGGTGGTAATAAATACTCCGTAATCCTGCGTGCTGCCTGTAATGAAAGTTGTTCCGTTTTGAGCAATGCCGATGTAATTTCCTTTCACTGTATTTCCTGTTGAACTTCCACCGGTAATATAAACACCATAAGTTTCGTTGGCTGAAATAATATTCCTTTCTGCGGTGGTGTTTCCCCCAATGGTATTATTCGGAGAATTGCTGATTTCAATTCCCCTGGATTGTGCATTGGAAGCAAAGTAAGTTACCCCGTCAGCCTGTGGGCCGATGATGTTTCCAACCACCGAATTCCCTGCTACTGCTGTGCTGTTAATAAAGATTCCTCTCGCTGTTGAAGAACCATCTTTATTTCCCGAAATTACATTTCCTTCCCCGGCCAGGTTTCCACCAATAAAATTGTTTCCGGCAAAAGAAATTATTCCCACTCCGTAATCCTGGGTGCTTCCGGAAATAATACCAGTTCCCGATATATTAGTGCCGATATAATTTCCTTTAACTTCATTTCCGGTAGAACCTGCCCCGGTAATATCTATGCCGTATGTTTCGTTGGCTGAAATAATATTTCTTTCTGACGGTGTATTTCCACCAATGAGGTTATCGGGAGAACCGCTAACCATTATGCCATAAAGCTGCGGATTGGAAGCCACATAATTTAATCCATCGGCAGCAGGCCCGATGATATTCCCTTTTACAATATTTCCCCCGGCTGAAGTTGTGTTTAAGTAAACACCTCTGCTATTATTTCCTGAAATAACATTCCCCTCACCACTCAAACTTCCTCCAATAATATTTGAAATTGCGGAGGATGAAATGAAAACTCCGGAAAACTGTGAAGCTCCTGCAACAATGGTTGTCCCGTCTTTTTGCAAACCAATCATATTTCCTTTTATTGAGTTTCCGGTGGCGGAATTTCCATTTATCCAGATGCCCTCAAAGTTTCCGTTTAATCCTGAAATCAAATTAGCTCCGGCAGCAGTTCCATCACCAATTTCATTGTTGGCTCCGGTAATAACAATTCCATCTGCAGTTTTTACTCCTCTTGTAGTACCTGTTATATCAACCCCGATATAACATCCAAGCACCTGATTGTTATTCCCACTAATGGTAATGGCAATATCATTTCCTGAAACTGCACCATCGCCAAAATCCTGTAAAACCAGGCCTTGTATTACATTATTGTTGCTTGCAAGGATTAGACCCGTGGCCACCGTTCCCCCATTCCCAAGAATTACTTTGTAAACAGGATTAAGAGGATTTGTTGTGGTTGCGTTAAAAACAGGAACTGTGTTTGGTGTTCCACTATTTAAAGTATTATTCCAACCGTCAATAGTTACCCCGTCATTATCGGTAAGGTTTGGCAAGGCAGAGGTAAGATTGATGGTATAAGGGCCTCCTCCCCCTAAATTAAAACGAATAATATCATGGCCGCAATTGGCATTTGCTGCGGTAATAGCCCATCTGAGAGAAATTCCATCTCCTGTAGTTCCGTTGGCGAGTGAAGAAACCACGTAAGTTCCTTGTGTTCCTAAAGTGGTAACCAATGTAGCAGCAGAATTTGAACTGGTGCCGCAGGAATTTGCGGCTTTCACTCTGAAATAATAATTTGTGCCTGCTAATAATCCGGTAACCGGATAAGATCATTGTAATCAGGCAGGATAATACTAAAAGCAACATCTGTTGCAACGGTTAAAAAATAGGTGGTAGCACCTGTAGATGAGTTCCAATTGGCAGAAAAGCTACCGCAGGAAATTCCGGTTCCCGGGGTAGGGGTAGGTGCGGAGGGTGGCCCGGTGGCAATATTGATATTTGACCCGTTATCAGAACCTGTAATTATGGGGTCGTTGGAAACAACACGAATCCGGTATCCCGACCCTGTTGGTGTGGCCGGTGGAATTATGGCTGATATTGAGCCGGCTGTGGTGGAGCCTAAACTTCCAATGTTTACCGGGGATGAAAAATCTCCTGAAAAATCGGATAGTTGGGCAATAAAAACATTGCTTCCGTTGAAACTTCCGCTACCTCCAATGGTGAACCCCACGGATAAAGAATTTCCGGCACAAAAATCAAGAGGGGAAATGGAAGAAGTTGTAATGTTTTGGCCCTCATAGGCACCAACCCATGGAGCCGCTCCTCTGGTAATCCCTAGCACATCATCAGGAACTGTAGCAGTTAAATTTGTGCCTCTCCCTGCACCGGGAAATGGATTTGTAGTAACTTTTCCAACCGCATCGAGGGAGATTGATCCACTGAATGAGTTGGAGGCACTCACCGGGGCATTCCGCCAACCGGCAAGGGAATAATTTGTTCCGTTGTAATTACAAAGTTTTGACGGAGTGCTTGCTTCGAGATAATTATAATTCGTAGAATAGGTTCCGGTTGCAATGGTGGAGTACTCGGCATAATGTCCGCCTGTACCGCCTGTTCTTAAATTCTGAAAAAGATTATTTTTTAAAAAATAAATTCCCGCTCCAGTTCTGTAAACAGCAGCCGAATTCGTATTGCCCGTTTGGCTTCCATAAATTTTTACAGTATTGTGGTAAAAAGAGTTTGTAAGGGAGGCTTCCTGGGCCTCAATTCCATAAAGCTCGATGCCATTAGAAGCTGAATTATTGTTTATCATAATTACATTATTGAACAAATCCCAGTTCCCGCTGAAAACTTCAATTCCAATAAGTTTTGCGGATGTGTTTGCAGATGAATTTGAAATCTGGGAAACAAAGTTTTTTGAAACTAATCCACTTCCCCCACCTTTTAATTGAATGCCCACATTCAAAGATGCTGCTCCCCCTCCATTGGAATAATTTATATTGGTAATGTTATTTTGGGAAATAAAATTTCCGCTGTTTGGGGTGGAAGAAAAAATGGCTCCGAAATTTGAAGTGGAGGTGGTGTTTATTGAAATATCTTTAATGGTGTTTCCGGTGCAGGTAAATGTTCCGGATGTGCTGTAAATACCTTCAAAACCCGTACTGGTTCCACCGCTTGTCATGGCTAACCCCTGAATGGTATTGTTAATGGCATTCAAACTTCCGGTGCCGGCTTTGTAAATTATTTGGGTATCGCCATTGCCGTTTACCTGGATGTTCCCCGGGGTGGCGTTGCCAATGATATTTCCATACACATTTACGGTTGAGCCAGACGAGATTTCAATCACAAACATTCGTGAACTTGTTCCGGTATTGCTTAGTGTAATTCCTTCAAATGCATTGTTATTAATATCTGCAGTAGTCCCGGAGCCATTATAATGAGAAATAATTGCACATTTCCCGTTGTATGATGAAGAAATATTTTTGAAATTATTATTTAGGCAACTTAAAGGGCCGGCTGAATTATCAATACCATAATAATTATAAGGCCCCGTCCCGCTGGATAGATTTATATTTTTAAATTCATTATTTGTAATTGTGATTCCGCTAGAAGCAGTATTAAAAATTCCATCAAAATTCGAATTGGAAATGATGTTGATGCTATTGCTGGTTTCACTTCCAATGGTATTATTGTCAACCGTTGTTCCCGAGCCGGATGAGTTTAAAATAATTACAGAGTTTGCTCCAGTTCTGGATCCTGAAACGGATATTCCGGCAATTACATTATCCTTAACTGAAACTGCTCCGCTGGAATTATTATTTATTCCGGAAAAGCCCAATCCTGAAGCTCCGTTTTGAACTAGTTCCAGATTATTGTTCAAAGTGGTGCTCCCAATAACATTTCCGGTTCCATTGGAACCAATGGTATAGTTTCCGGTGCCTGCGGTATATATTCCAACCAGCGGATAAGAGGATAAATTGTAAGTAGTAGTGTATTTAATATTGCTGAAAGTATTTTGTTCAATGGTATTATTTCCAGAGGTGGAGGGGTCAAAATAGATTCCATAAAATGCAGCAGTTCCCGAGGTAATATTAAATGTACTTCCACCTGCAAAAGTGCTTTTCCCTCCCAAAAAATTTCCTGCAATAATATGCCCACCCGGATTATTTACCGAATAAATAAATGCACTTCCTTCAATGCAATTGGAATAATCCGCAGTTTGATAAAAGTGGTTGTTGGTTATGGTCCAGTAATCGGAAGCAATGGAAAGCATAACTCCTGCCGAGGGGACAGCCGAGGCCGGGCTGAAAATATCAAAAAAATTGCAGTGATCAATGATTCCAAAACTGTTATTTTTTCCTGAGGTGCCCTTTGAAAAAATCCCAATGTTAGGTTTGTTGCCGCTTCCCCCCGAGGTAATATCACTAATGGAACAATAACTAACCTGATTATTGTCGTTACCTGTTGTACCTGTAGATAAATCAAATCGAATAACCCCATTATTATTTACCCCTGCTTCGCCCTCGATATTCAGATAGGTTAGAATATTGTTAGTGGCATCGTTTTGGAAAATAAAAGTGTTGGCCACTTCAGTTGCAGTCCGGGTATTCCTAACAGTAAATTGATTAGAAGTTCCAACTCCTCCCGGCCGTCCATCAATTATTACATTATCAGCTCCATCAAAAGTCCACAATTTTGCTCCTGTCCCTGGGTCTTTTGCAACTTGTCTGCCGGTAACACCTGCGGCAGGCCTAACAGTAATAAAATATCCATTCATGGTTTTTTGATTGAATAATATTCCTGTTCCGGGCTCGGCTGCGTCAGAATAATTTGATTTTAATTCGATATAATAGGAATTGGCGAGAGAAGCCGGAACAGCATTGTATGCTGACTGGATGGAGGTATAATCAAAACCCACCGAACCAACAGTAATAGTTACCGGGGCTACAATTTGCCTGTTCCCTGCAGGAGCAGTGGTGGTTGGAATCTGACTTGTGGCATCAATTATCATTGACGTACATTCTGCATCTACAAAATTTCCCAGGATTGCCCCGGCCGAAACATCTACGGTTAGCCAAAAATAATTCAGGCCGGTTTTAAGAGTTTGAGAAAAACTGTTGATTGAAAAACTTCCGGAAGGTGATGAAACAGTATTTCCCAACTGGGATAAAGAATTAAATGTGGAAACTGACCCGGTAAAAAATAATTTTGCATTCGCAATATCTCCCAAATTTGTTGTACCGTTCATGTTAAAAGTTAAAGAAGTTGCATCAATGGTGGGGCATCCTGCATTGGCTGTAACATCTATCCTGATGATTTGGTTATTAATTGAATTAGGATTTACTACTCCCGTAATTTGAGTAACCGTGCTGGTAGAATAAGACATGGCGGGAGGTGTGGAATGAAAAAGTTTTAAGGTAACATGGTCAATTTGCGGTGTAGGGGCAGATCCCCCTCCTGAATTTCTTTTTACGGCAATAGCCACACCAAAATTTATATTATTTACATCAGAACCGGTTAGTGAAAAACCCCAGTTGTCGGATGAACTTCCATAGAGATTAATTACATCACTCGTGGTAAGGGTGGTGCCATTGGCCTTATTTATGCCTGATTGGATTACCCCATCTAAGACCAGTTTTATAGCATCGTCAGTAATCGTTCCGCTCCCAGTTTTCGACCATTCTATCCTCAACTCAATTCCGGTAATATTATCGCAGGGGTTAACTGCAAATCCGAAATTTGAAAGCAAAAGGTAATTCGTGGATTGAGGATTGGAAAGGGTAGATGAACCTGTTGCTCGAATATCATTGCTGGAAAAGGCATTGTTTACATTTAGCCAGCTAAGAGTACCATAACTTGCATCATTTACTGCGTAGGCAGGGCTGTTAGGTCCGGTTTGGGCAATTAAAAAATAAGGAAAGAAAAAAACAAAAAAAGTGAAAAGAAAAAAGATGAAAAATTTTGGAGAGGGATAATAGGATTTCATGAACCTTAAAAAGTATTTGGAATAAAATTTACAAAACAAATGAGTTGTAAATATAAGAAAAAAAAGAAAATAGTTAGCTTAAAGAGTGATGTCGGGGTAATATAATTTTGATGTGCTGAAAAGGTTCAAAACAATACTGAATCAAAACCTTATTCCTTTTAATTTTAACCACAGTAAATAAATGAATAATTGAACATCTAAAACCTTTTATTTTTTTTTCAAATGCCACTTTTATTTAAAGGTTTTAAGAGGTAATTTAAATTTCATTTTATTTTATTCCTGAATAAGGTAAAAAGGTTAAACTGAAGATGTCCTTTCTGAATATTTCCTTTATAGAATCGAGATAATATTACTCACAAAAGTTGAATACATTTTTTATTGATGTTTTGGCGGGAATTTAACTTAGGCTGTATTTTTTTTTGTTCCGTTAGGAACAAAATATTGGTAGAAAACCACACCCATAAATCAAAGTCCCGTTAGGGACGAAATATTAATCAATTTGGCAAACACCTATACCCAAATTTAAATTCAGGCAATTTTTGCAGTGCATAGCCGTGATTGCATAATCCCGCGAAACGCTTTATGGAAAGACGAATTATACATGAAAAGATATTTCGTGCCTCACGGCACTTGAATGTCTCTTGGGGGATGCTTCTACAGATATTTTGTCCCTAACGGGACTTTGGCAAATTTCGCCAGCACATCAAAATTAAATTAACACGTGATGTTGGAAGTAACTTTTCCTTTCCAAAAAAATTCGAAAAATAATGGCGGATTAAAATTTTTCCCTCAGGGGGAGGCATGGTTTCGAATATCTGCAAAGCAATTTCCTTTCAGCGAAGTAATCCATTGCCGCACCAGGTCTACACCTTCCTGGTGAGCTAACTTTCTGCCAAGTTCCGGCATCATTACACCGGGGTCGGTAGAAATTATCCGATAAAACAAAATTGATTCATCCGGTTTTCCCGGAACAATGTCATAAAGAAATCCCCCGGTGCCTTTCCCGGCCGCAACGGGGGATTTGCAAATACCGAGATGGGAAGAATTATTTTCTATTGATGAAAGAAACAAACCCGAAGTAGCAGCCGGGCCTTCCGGGCTGTGGCAATGAGCACAGTTTGCTTCAAGGTAGGCAAGGGCCCTTTGCTCCAGTGTTCCTGTTGTAGAGTCGTTCCATTTTGGCAGTTTTGGAACATTTCCGGTGTTTGGAAAACCTTTCAGGTAGCCCACTTCCTTCCATTTTGCCAACTGGTTTTCTCCTCCTTCTTTAAAAGAAAATATTTTATTCAGATTTTTGGCCTTTGGTCCGATGGGCTGAAACTGCCCCTTGTTTGTATGGCAACTCTTGCACTGATTTTTATTCGGGATGGAATAATCAAAATCAATTTTGTTCCCTGATTTATCAATGAAAATTATTTTTTTTTCTCCTCCGGCTACTTCCAGCAGGGCATCGGTTTGATCCTCGTTCCAAATATATGCAAGGGCATCCCATCCGTTTTTTCTTTTAATAAGCAAACGGGTTTCAATAATTTTTGCTTCACCCGACCTCAAAACAGAGTCTTCTCCGGAGGAGTGTGGTGTTGAACTTATTTTTCGGAAATCATTCGGGAAATAAAAATTTTTAATCAAAACGGTTCCTAAAGGAAATTCAAAAACGTTGCTGTCGTTATATAATGCAGAAGTATTTTCGGGCATCCACACGAAACGGATTTTTTCGGCATAATCAGAAAAAAGGGGGTTAATCAAATCATAAGGCAATACCTTAACATTGGGATTAAGATTTTTTATTTCCCCGGTGAAAAAATGGTATTCAGAAAGATTTGTAAAGGAAGGAGAGTCAATATTTAAATTTACATTTTCAGGAAAGTTGCAAGAAAAGGTAAAAGGAAAAAGGAAAAAGGTAATAGATAAAAAGTAAAAGTGATAAGGGAAAAACTTATTAAATGAAGATATGCCTTCAGTGCCCTGAGCTTTAACTCTGGATTTTTGAACTTTCATATTACAGTTCTACCCCCGACAATTCCCCCCTCTCACAATCATGCTCTTTAAGATCCGTTTTTATGTTTTTGAAATTTGAGGGGGCATTGATGTTTGCAAATTTAATTTCGCCATTATTCCGAATACACAGTTTGCCGGCTTCAGATGTTTTTCCGCTTTTTTCAACAAATGCCGGATCCAAAAATCCATCGTAAATAATTTGAGGGGTATTTCCTTTAAACAACATGGCAGTAAGTTTTCCCAGCGGACGGGTGGTATCGGCCATTGCAGGGGGTTGTATGATTTTATTATCATGAATAAAAACACCTGAAGAAAAGGGATTATATAAAGAATCTTTATATGGCTTTTGAGTAAGGAGAAAACTAACAACTGCAACACTTGTTGTTATGTGCCCTGAGATTTCGTTTTTAAAAACATCCACCTCCCTGGTGCTCATAACAAAAGTACCCGTTCCTGCCGGAACCAATGCAACGATATTACCGGCAGGGGCAAAATTCGGATGATTATTATTTTGCACCAAGTTGTTAAAAACACGAATATGATGGCCATTTTTTTTTGGTAATTCGGGTAAATCAAAAATAAAAATTCCCCCGGAATTATTATAACTTTTATTATCGTAAACATCTGCAAAAGCGCAGTTTTCGATTTCAATTCCGGCCACATTTTCATGAGCCGCATTGTTTCTCACAATAATGTTTTCAGATTGCCCAACATAGATTCCAGCATCAGAAGCTGCAATGGCCTCACACTTTTCAATTAAAACATTTTTACATGTAACGGGATAAATTCCATAACTTCCGTTTTCTGCTTTGGCACCGCCTGTCCATGCCACGGTAAGTTTCCTAACCACAACATTCTTGCAATCCTGTATTTTTATTCCATCTCCCTTGGTATCCTGAATTGAAAGATTTTCAATTGTAAAATCGTTTGAGTTTGTAACTTTAATTCCTTCAGCCCCCTCCGTTTGACCTTTGAAGGAAAGAATTGTTTTAGTTTGAGATGCCCCCCGGATAGTCACAAAGGGAACGGCATCCATAGAAAGGGAACGGGTGAAATTAAATGTTCCTTCAGGAATTTCAATTACATCACCTTTACGGGCATTGATAAGTTTTTCCTGGAGTTGTTTTTCAATATCCTTGTTGTTTCCATTCTCTGATTTTTCTGCCGATTGATTACAGGAAAAAAAAGAAAAAGAAATAATTACATTTGAAAGGAAAATCAGGTTGGTTGGTTTCATAAAATTTAAATTAAAAAGCATTCTGATTTTGTAAAACTTTTCCTGTTTTAAATTCAGAAGTAAAATGGAAAATTAACTCAGGGTAAGATTCTCTTGCCATTCTCAGGCTCCATTCGCTTTCGGCAAAAAAAACAGGGTTTTCTTCTTTGTCAAAAGCAATGTAAGAAAATTTCCGTTGTATAAAATCTTCTATTTTCTTCTTGTCGCCTGAAGTAATCCAACAGGCCTTAAAAAAATTTAAAGGGCTGAAATTGCACTTTGCTCCATATTCATGTTCGAGCCTGAATTGAATTACATCAAACTGCAACTGACCAACTGTTCCAATAATTTTTCTGTTTCCCGGCTGTTGAATAAAAAGCTGGGCAAGGCCTTCTTCCGTTAGCTGACGCACTCCCTTGTCGAGTTGTTTGGTTTTAAAGGGATCGAGGTTAACCACTTCACGAAAAATTTCGGGTGAAAAACTTGGAATGCCTTTAAAATGCAATTGTTCTCCCTCGGTAAGGGTATCTCCGATTTTAAATTGTCCGGTATCATATAAACCAATAACATCCCCGGGAAATGCTTCCTCCACAAGATTTTTCTCACTGGCCATAAAAGTGGAAGGATTAGCGAACCTGAATTTTTTATCTACACGGGTATGGTAATAAAAAGTATTTCGTGCAAATTTACCGGAGCAAATTCGTAAAAAGGCAATCCTGTCGCGGTGATTTGGATCAAGATTGGCATGAATCTTAAAAACAAAGCCGGAAAATTGTGGTTCTCCTGCCGTTACTTCTCTTTCTGCCGCCACTCTTTTTCCAGGGCAAGGGGCAATTTCGATAAAGGTTTCAAGAATTTCCTGAACCCCGAAATTGTTAATGGCACTTCCAAAAAATACCGGAGCAATATTGCCATTCAGATATTCCTGCACATCAAGGGGATTGTAAACCCCTTCAATCAGCTGAACATCTTCCCTGAGTTTTGTTACAAATGATTCCGATAGGAATGAATCAATTTCACTGTTAAAAATATTCTCCAGTTTGATATAATTTCCCGAAATTTTTGTTTTGTTCTCTTCAAAAAGATTTAGGTTTTTATTATATAAATTGTAAACACCTTTGAATGTAAAACCCTGGCTGATGGGCCAGGAAAGAGGCCTGACCTTTATTTTTAATTTTTCTTCCAGTTCATCCAGCAAGTCGAAAGGGTCTTTCCCTTCCCTGTCCATTTTGTTGATAAAAACAATTACAGGGGTTTTGCGCATCCTGCATACTTCCATTAATTTTTCCGTTTGTTCTTCCACCCCTTTAACAGAGTCAATTACCAAAATAACACTGTCAACCGCGGTGAGTGTGCGATAAGTATCCTCGGCAAAATCTTTGTGGCCGGGAGTATCAAGGATATTTATTTTTTTTCCTTTGTATTCAAATCCCATTACTGAAGTGGCCACCGAAATTCCCCTTTGGCGCTCAATTTCCATAAAATCAGAAGTGGCGGTTTTTCTAATCTTGTTGCTTTTTACAGCTCCTGCCGTTTGTATTGCACCACCAAAAAGAAGGAATTTTTCGGTCAAAGTTGTTTTACCGGCATCAGGGTGGCTGATGATTGCAAAAGTTCTTCGTTTCAGAATTTCATTCGTCAATCCCATTTAATTTCACGCTTTTTCAAAGATTTGAATTGTTTGGATTTTTTTTAATCCTCCATAAAAGAGGAGGGACTTTTCTTAACCCGTTTCAGAATCAGCAAATTCATTGGGTTGCTTTCAAGGCCCTGAATATCTTTTTGTACAAAACGGATTATCTCGTCATAATAAAGCGGTACAATAGGAGCTTCATCGGCCACCAGCTGATCCATTTGCTGGTAATAATCGTACCGGATTGAATCATTTTTTTCACTCAATGATCGTTCGTATAATTTATCAAATTTAAAATTGTTGAATTTGGTGTAATTCGGTCCTGCCGGAGTAAAATTCTTGCTGTAAAAAATTCCCAGAAAATTTTCGGCATCCGGATAATCAGCCACCCAGGTTTTTCGAAACATGTTCACTTTGCTTTGGGCAACCATTTCACGGTAGGTAGCATCATCAATCACCTCAATTGAAATTTTTATTCCAATGTTTCCGAGTTCATGCTGGATAAATTCACAATGGGATTGAAAGGTGGCTGTGGTGGTAAGAATTATTGGAGGAAGACCTTTCCCCTCCGGAAAACCTGCAATGTAAAGCAAATCGAGGGCTTTTTCGGCATTAAATTTATATCCTTTTACTTTTGAAGAATCAAAAGAGGGGAGGCCTTGCGGAACAAACCCTGACGTGGCAGGAATGCCAATATTATTTCTAAGATATTTCACTAATTTTTCTCTGTCAATGCCGTAATTTATTGCCTGGCGGATGGCTTTAAGTTTGAGTGGACTTTTCTTAACAATATCAGATTTTTCATCAATAAGAATTCCGAGGTAATCTGTTTTCAGGTAAGGCCTTTTTTCGATGATGAATTTCCCTTTATATTGTGGATTTAAATTTCCTTCACCCGTAAAAACCAAATCTTTAAAGCTATCGTCAAGGCCCGACATGAAATCGTAATTTCCTCTCACAAAATCGAGAAAAGAAAGTTGTTTGTCTTTTACAAAAGAAATGGAAACCGCATCGAGGTAAGGGAGATTTGGTTCTTCGGAATCCCCATTTTTTTTAGCGGTCGCATCTTTTTCAAAATAATTTTCATTTTTTACCAGAACAAGTTTCACTCCTTCGCTCCACATTTTAAATTTAAAAGGCCCGGTACCAATGGGATTTCTTCTGAAATCTTTTCCATAATATTCCACGATTTCTTTTGGAACCACAGAAAAATACTGCATGGTGAGGATATTAATAAATGTTTGGTTTGATTCATTTAAAAATATTTTCAAAACACTGTCATTAACCGCTGAAAAACCTTTATAGTTGTTTTTTTCCGATTTGTCGAGATAATTATTAAAAAGGGAATACCCGTAAGACGCATTTCCCGGATCAATAATTCTGAAAAAACTGTATACAAAATCTGAGGCGGTTACCTTTCTACCTTTGCCATCCTTAAATTTCGGGTGATCATGAAAATAAACATCACTTCGGAGTTGAAATGTATATTCTCTTCCATCGGGGGAGGTCTCCCAACTTTTGGCAATGCATGGTTTTGCAATTAACTGAGAATCCATCTGCAAAAGCCCGTTAAAAATCTGATTCATTACCCAAATATCTTCGGTGTACCTGGCGTAAGCAGGATCCAGAGTTTCAATCCCCGATGCTTCGTTGTACCTGAAAACTGTTTTTTTTTCTTTGCTGCTATTTTTTTCGGAAGGGACCCCGCAGGAAAAACACAACAGACACAAGGCTGTTGCAATTTGGAAATAAGAAATAAATTTTATCTTGATCATTTGGCCTGTAATATTATTAAAAATAAATGGGATGAAACTTAATTTTTTTCCCTTCCAATTCAATGGCAGGGGCAGGGATTTTAAAAAAGTTTATCAAATAAAAAAAGGAATGAAGGAATTTGGATTTTGTTTTCAGGCGGGTTAGATCCACATCCAGCGATAAATAATATTGTCTTTTCCGCTGAAAAGAGGGAACCGGGTTTCCGATTGAATTTTTTTTTGGATTTTCATTTCCTCCAATCATTCCGTCAGCTCCATAACCTGCGGCAATATTTAACCAGTCGGGAAAAAATTTATTTATTCGGTTGTTTTTATTCCTAAATAACCAGGAGGGGTTGGTACTCATCCAAAAGGTCATCCCGTTATAATCTTTCACTAATTGTTGTTGAAAATTCTTACCCAGTAAATCGGGATTATAGGATGGAAATTTTGTTCTTGAGAAAGTATATTTCAGCAGAATTTTCTGTTGTCCCCACAGATATTCCTGGCCAAGAAGGAAAGCCGTTCCGGCACAGTTGGATAAAGCATCACCCTTAGAGTACCCCCATCCAACCGAATACCCGTCAAAAAATTCGACTGTAGAAAGAAATAAAAAACCAAAACCGGCTCCCCACAGCACAGAATTTTTTTTTGAGGTCCCGGCCCATTTAAGGGCATCAATGCCAAGTTTCCCTATATAATAGGAATCGAAAAAATGACTTGCTTTGTCCATCTGAAGCCATTCGGAATTATCGTTAAAAAAATGAAATTTTTCTCTTGGGTAACTCCGGTACCAAAGTTCATTAATACCGAGCAACCCGGAGGAGAACACAGATGTTTCGGCAAAGGCGAGACCCCTTACACGATCGAGGTTTAAAATAGGGGAACGCGAAAAAAAACTAATGGTATCGGCTTTTTGGGAAATGGCTTTTGAAATAAATATAATGGAAAATCCGAAGAAAAAAAGATAAACTGTAACAATGAAGCGGGCAAATTTTCCAAAGGTTCTTTTAAAATGTAACCCTTGGGGCAAATGGTTCATCCGGATATAAAAATGAATCGTGAATTTAATTCAACCGGTTGGTTTCTGTATTGGGAAATACTATTACGGGGTGATATTTTTTAGCTTCCTCAAAATCCATGGAGCAATAGGATAAAACCAACACAATGTCACCCACCGCAAATTTAAGAGCAGCCGGCCCGTTCATGCAAATTACCCCTGAACCCCGTTTCCCCTTAATTACATAGGTAATTATACGTTCTCCGTTGCGGTAATTAAGCACGTGAACCTGTTCATGGTCCACAAAGTTGGCTGCATCCATCAGGTCCTCATCAATGGTAATGCTCCCAATGTAGTTGATATCTGCTTCGGTAATGGTTACCCGGTGAAGCTTTGATTTTAATACTTGTATTTCCATAGTGGGGCAAAAATAATTATTTTTCGTTTCCTGCCTTGTGTTTTTCGAGTTGCCTGCGAAGATAGGCCGAAGTTCTGTTTGCCCCGTTGTGGCTCCATCCCGGAGGGAAAAATAAATATTTAAGTTTATGGGTAAAGGAGTTTGTTTTTTTTAAATCGTTCCAAATATTAACAAATTCATGGGAGGCAATTTTTACCGGATTAAAAGTGGTTATATTGCTGGTAATTCCGAAAACCGGTTTTTCATTTTTATCTTCCTCCTGAAAAGTTCCGAAAAGGCGATCCCAAATGATAAGTGTGCCTGCATGGTTCCGGTCTAAATACTTTATGTTTACTGCATGATGAACGCGGTGGTGTGACGGTGTGTTGAAAAACCATTCGAGCAAACCGAGTTTTCCAACCAATTGAGTATGTTGAAAAAACTGGTAAATTAAATTAATTGACATTACGAAAAGAATCATAAGCGGGTCAAAACCCAGTAGAGGAAGCCAGGCCCAGAAAAAATATTTATACAGAAGTTCAGTCCAGCTTTGCCTGAGAGCAACGGCAAAATTTAATTTTTGGGAAGAATGGTGGTTGATATGGGCCGCCCAAAGAATTCTTACCTGGTGGCTCAGCCGGTGGTGCCAGTAAAAAGTAAAATCATCGGCAAAAAAAAGAAAAACAAAAACCCACCATTGATTTCCAATGGTAAACAGTGCGTATTTGTGGATAAAGGAAAAGCCCAGAAAGGCGGCAGTTTTCATTCCTATTCCAATTAGAAGGGATCCGAGTCCCATTCCGAGGCAGGCCAGGGAATCTTTCCACTCGTAAATTTTAAGATTTTCGCGGG
>JAHEZO010000322.1 GCA_023250995.1 Flavobacteriales bacterium
GGGAGACATAATTTACGAAAACCACAATGAAAACGGATCGTGGGATGGAAGAGTAAATGGTAAACCCGCTAAACAGGATGTGTATATTTATCGCCTGGATGTGGAAGATTTTTTTGATGCCAAACATAGTTTTTTGGGAAGGGTGACACTTTTAAGAAAATAAAATTTTACAATGAAAATATCAGGGTTTATTTCACCAGTTATTTTTTTGGTTTATTTAATTTTTCATTTCCTTCCATCATATGCAGGAAATCAAAAATCCAATTTATTAATATCCCCCTTTAAAAACAAAGTATTTATCGAAGAAGCCGGACAGTTTTCGCAATCCGCAAAGGAAACAAGAATTCCGCTTCCAGGGCCGGTTCTCTATGGTGTAGAGAATTCGGAATTCAATGCATATTTTACAAAGCAATCAATCATTTTTCAGTTTCCGGAGAGGAGAATTATTGAAAAGGAGGAAAGAAAAAAAGAGAAAAATGAAACAGAAGAAAAGGAAATTGAAACCAATTGGCATATGGTTAAAATGGTTTGGCTTAATGCAGACTCCAACGTTCAGATTATCCCTTCTGAAATTGTTAATGACTATTATAATTATGGAGGTTTTAATAATTCCAATACCTATAATTATGTTCGGGCATTTAAAAAATTATTATATAAAAATTTTTACAAAGGGGTTGATGTAGAATTTGAATTGCCCGAGGAAGGAGGAATTAAGTACAGAATTTTTATTCAACCCAACGAGAAAATTCCCCAAATTGCTTTTCAATGGGAAGGAATTGATGTTTGCAGCGTGGATAAATATGGAAATTTATTGATTAATAGTGTTTTCTCCAAAGGAAGTTCCGATTCCGGGTGGCATTTACGGGATCATGCCCCTGAGGCCTTTACTCCCGATTCAAAAACAAATATCCCTGTTAAATTTTTTCTATCCGGGAAAAAAGTGGAATTAAAATTTAATTCAGGAATCATTTCTTCAGAAGAAGGAATTATTATTGACCCATGGATTACCAATACATCCTACCCCGCACTAAACAGGGCGTTTGACATTCAGGAAGATTCTTCAGGAAACATTTTCATCCATGGAAATCATACTAATTATCATATTGAAAAATATAATTCATCCGGAGTTCTCCAATGGACCTATGTAACTTATTCTGTCTTTCTGGGCGACATTGCCGTAGATAATCCGGGCAACATCTATATCATTGGGGGTTATTGTACCGGAAAGCGTCAAAAATTGGATCCATCGGGAGTTCAAATTTGGACCCAACCCGGTTTGTGTGAAGAGTGGCGGCTGGCCTTTAACTATTCAAAAACAGTTCTTGCCGTTTGCGGATATTTTTTGAATCCCGGAGGGAATAACCTTGCAAGACTTGATTTGTCCAATGGTTCCATCAGTGATCAGGTTGCATACAGCGAAGAAACCAGATCCATTTCAACCGATTGCAATGGGGATATGTATTCATTGCATTTGCCCACCAGCACCCTTCGGAAAACAAACGCTGACTTTACCCCGGGAGGTGTTGTCCCGAGCGGGTTATCCTTAATTTATTCAGGCACAGGATATGCCCTTAATCCAACTTATTCTACCGCAGTTTTCCAGGGAATAAACGGAACCCTGATTGCTGGCCCTTATGTTTACATTTATGATGGGATTACTCTCCGCAGAATGAATAAATCTACCCTGGCACCGGTAAACAGTGTTTCGGTACCCGGGGGTGTAAATTACCAATGCAGTGGCCTTGCGTCTGACCCCTGCGGAAATGTTTATGCAGGAGCTACCAATGGTATTATTAAATTTGATTCAACACTAAATTACATTTCCACTACCCCTACTCCGGGGGCAGTTTACGATATTTTATTTTCCACTTCAGGCAACCTCCTTGTCTGCGGGGAGGGATTTTTAGGATCCTTTGCTATTAGTTGCATTCCCCCTGCTCAATTAAATGTGATAACAACGGTAATAAACCAATGCGGAACAGGCAACATTTCCTTAAATGTTACAGGGGGAATTCCCCCTTATATTTATGACTGGCAACCGGGATCATTAACAAGCTCTTCAGTCTCAAACCTGGCACCCGGCTCTTACACCTACTCGGTAAATGATGCATTTTGCCATTCTTTTCAAGGGGCAGTTACAATTTATGCCAAACCATCAACGGTTTTTTCGGCAAATAATGTTTGCCTTGGTACCCCGGTGGTTTTTTCTAATACAAGCAGTATTTCTTCTGGAACCATTGTTCTTTGGAGCTGGGATTTTGGAGATGGATCTCCCACCAGCTCCCTGCAAAATCCTACGCACAATTACATTTCACCGGGAATTTATAATATAAAATTAATTGCCACTTCAGATTTTAATTGCACCGATTCCATCACCCAAACCATTCAAGTTTTTGACAAGCCCAACGCTGCCTTTACCGTTCCCAACGTTTGCCTCAATGTGCAATCGCCTTTTACCAATCAATCTACCATTGGCAGCG
>JAHEZO010000193.1 GCA_023250995.1 Flavobacteriales bacterium
GTTACGCAAACTATATATTCTATTCACTCAAAATTCAATTTTTAGTTGTGATTCATAAGTCGAAAGTGTCTTAAGTCTTAAACCGCTTTTTCCTATTCAATGAAAAAATCAAAAAGCAAATTTTCAACCCCTGCTTTAAAAACCCGAATTCATAGTAGGTTTGAATTGAAGTTGCTTCCTTTGGGATTGAATATTCTGTATCGCCATATATATCGCGGGAGCAAAAAATCAGTTCAAAATGATTTTCTTCAATCACTTCAAGAGAATATTCCAATAACCCTGCATTATCAGTTTTGAGGTAAATCATTCCTTTTGCGGAAAGAAAATTCTGATAAATTTTTAAAAATTTTAATGATGTAAGGCGTTTTTTTTCTCTTGGTTTTTGAGGCTGAGGGTCGGGAAAAGTAATCCAGATTTCGGCTACTTCTCCGTTGGCAAAAAAGGAATCAATAAATTCAATTCTTGTTCTGAGAAAAGCAACATTATTTATTTTCCCCATCGTTGCTTTTTTTGCCCCATTCCAGATCCGGGCGCCTTTTATATCCACTCCAATAAAGTTTTTTCCGGGATATTTTTCGGCCATTCCAATGGAATATTCACCTTTTCCGCAGCCAAGCTCAAGAACTATCGGATTGTTATTTTTAAAATAAGTTGAATTCCACTTACCTTTTAACGGATGGTTCCCTGTTTTTAATTCTTCCAGGCGGGGTTCAAAAACATTCGAAAAAGTTTTGATTTCGGCAAAACGCTGTATTTTTTTTTTCGACATTTTTTTATCAATGTAAAATAATATATCTGGCTACCAGGGTAAATAATATTCCGCCAACGGATGCAATCTTATTCCAATTGCCTGAAGATAAAAATTGATTGCGGTTTTGAGCTTTATATGTTTTAAAAATGGTAATGGAAAGGGGCACCAGAATTAAAATTATTATGAAAAATAATGAAAGAAAATCTTTTAGAAAACGAAACCAGGAGAATAAGATTAAAATAAAGGCAATGAAATAAAGTACCATTGAAATAATCCGGGCTGTGTTTATTCCATACGCAATTGGTATAGTATAAGAACCGCAATACTCATCTCCCTTAATATCTGCAATGTCTTTGGTGATTTCACGGGCAAGAGTAAATATGAAAGCAAATACCGAAAAGGCAATAATCCAATATGAAATAAAATTGAAGTTTGCATTAAATTCATTTAAGATGTTTCCGTAACGGTAGTTTATCAGAGGAATTTCAAACAAACCAACAATCAATGGAATGATGGAAGCAAGCAATGCAATGATAAAATTTCCGGTTAAAACCACATGCTTAAAATGGGTGGAATAATACCATAGCGACATTATGGCAAAAACCTGGATAAGCATTAGTTTCCAAATACCAATTTTAATAGAAACATAAGCCCCGATCAGCAAACCCAGTGAATTCAAAACTATGTGCATTCCCATGGCGACCCTTCTTTTAATAAAACGGCCCACAATAATTTTTTCGGGTTTATTGATGCGGTCAATTTTTAAATCAAAATAATCGTTAATCACATTTCCGGCTGCTCCAATCAGTACGGTTGATAAAACAAGGAGAAAAAAATTAAAACTGCTCATCTGAAGCAAAAAAATCATTCCGGCACTTTGCCCAAGGGAATAAATCATTGGTTCTATTATGCAGAAACGGATAAGATATTGAGTGATGATAATAATGACCAGGTTTTGCCAGCGGATAAGTTTTAAAAAATGTATCAGGGACTGAAATATCATAAAACTAAAATTTCAATTTTAAATGTAGTGCATTGTTGTAAAATTCCCAACCCTGGTAAAAGAAAGTACAAAATCCCACAAAAAATTTTTTTTAAATGAAAAATTTCATCTGAATTTTGACTTGTTGTTTACTCCATTATTACTAATGCTTTCCGACAATAATTGATACATTTTTTGATATGCAGGACGATTTTTCATCATGTCCAAATGTTCTTCAATTATTTTTTTATCTCCCCTGAATGCCGGACCTGTTTGCATTTTATCGGGGGAATTGTGCTGAATTTTTTTTGCCGTTTGAAGAATCAAAGGCTTAAGGAGGTTGAAAGAAAGGCCATAGCTTTTCAATATTTCATCTGCAATAGAAAACAGATGGTTCGGAAAGTTGTTTGCAAAAACTGCTGCAAGATGAACTGCTTTTCTTTGGTTTGATTTAAGCAGGTGAACATTTGTTTTACCTCCTGAAATTTCGCAGGCCAGCCGGTAAAGAATTTTTTCGTTTGATTTTGAATTTGCCTCAACAAAAATTGGAATTCCAGAATAATCCATCTTAACCTCCTTTGAAAATGTTTGCATGGGATAAAAAACTCCGAAATTTTCCGAAACCCTTTTAACTGAATCCAGCGGAAGACTTCCTGAAGTATGCACAACAAGCATTCTGCCTAAATTTATTTTTTTCGCAACTTCAGGAACTGCACTATCTGTAACCGAAATAAAATAGATATCACCATCTTTTCTAATTTTTTGCAAATTCGATGTAAATTCAGCATTCAGTTCAAGGGCTAATTTTTTTGCGTTGGAAAGGGTTTTGCTGTAAACCTGCAAAATTTGATTTCCCCCTGCCAAAATTATTTTTGATAAATGGGTTGCAACATTTCCAGAACCGATAAAAACAACTTTCATTTTAATTCTTTAGTTGACTTAAGATGAAAAATATTTTTTTTAATCCTCTGGTAAACAGAAATCAGAGTTCCCAAAAAAAACAAAATACTTCCGGCCCATAAAACATTTATATATGGGAACAAAACGGCTTTCATGATAATAAATTCTTTTTGCTTTTTCTTTTTTGATTCAAAAACCGAAATTTCTATTTTATTTTCCTGAGGGAAAATTTTCCCAAAAGTAAAACGGAGTCCTTCCTCCGGTATTTCATCATAAACCGGGAACACAACATTTTTTCTTAAAATAAAAACAGGAAGTACAGAAAACTTTTTCCCATTCATTGTGGTTACATTCAGGCGAGCCCCCACAGCAAGGTCGGAATCGTTTAAGCCAAGACGGGGGCGGTCAACGTTGGTGTTAAATTCCTGAAGAACAATAATGGCCCGGGTTGAAAAAATGGTATCGCCCTTTCCCATTTTATGATTTTCGGGTTCATTAAAATCCGATTCTTCCACCTTGTTTTCCTCTAATTCGGCATAAGTTACATGGGTGTAAATATCTTTACTCCAAAAATGACGTGTGTCCGGTTCCGACACATTTCCCATCCTGGGATTTATTTGCACCCTCGGGAAAAGAGAAAAAGAATTGACAAAACTCCCTGCCGAATCTTTTGAAAGATAATCCACTTTGTATAATACATTAATACCTTCTTTTCTTTTGCCCGAATAAGAAACAAAATAATCACCCATGGGAACGGTGTCATTTTTAAAAAGCAAGGTGTTTTCCTGATTTTGAAGTTCCTTTGAAACCTGTTCAATATCCACCCCCGAAACATTGGTAGAAATATTTTTTTGCTGCGATTGCGAAACCAAAGCACCAAATAAAATCATTCCAAAGCCAACATGAGCCATGGAAGGACCTACTCCGGCAACCTTTCCTTTCATTATCCTTAAGAAATAGTCTAAATTCCCTAAAACAGCAAATGAAGAGGTGAGCAGCAAAATGAGATAAAGGAGATTTTTTAAATGTAACATTCCGGTTAAATAGCCAAAAAGGAGGGAAATTCCCAGGGAAACAAAAACTGAAGGAACCACCTGAATGATAAATTTTTTGATGCCTGTTTTTTTATATTTAAGGTGTTGTGAGAAACCCATAATAAAGGAAATTATTATTGCCATTGGTACCTGCCATGAATTGTAGTGTTCAATGGCTTGTGCCGGGGGTGCAAGATGGCTGTTAAAAATTTTATTAAAAACCGGAATGGAGGTAGTGGAAGAAATTTGAAAAGCAGAAACGAGTAAAACGAGTGCACAGATAAACATCCAGAATTCTCTTGAAAGCAAAGCATCTTCTTCCTTTTGAGTTTTCAATTCCTTTAACCGGGAAAAAAATAAAATCAGAGAGAGGACAAAATAAAAAAAGAGATAAATCAGGAGTTGTCCCGACATACCCAAATCGGTAAAAGCATGCACTGAGGCATCCCCCAGAATTCCGCTGCGGGTTAGAAAGGTGGAATACAAAATAAGAAGAAATGTAATAATTGCCAGGAAGAATAACATACCCGAAGAGGATTCTTTTTTCTTATTAATTAACATCACATGGCCGGCTCCCACAAGAGTAATCCAGGGGACAAGGGAGGCGTTTTCTACCGGATCCCAGGCCCAGAAACCGCCAAAGCTAAGTGCTTCATAAGCCCATGCTCCGCCCATAAGTACCCCAAGCCCGAGAATGGCAATTCCGAAAAACGTCCAGGGAAGGGCCGGTTTTATCCATTGGGTAAACTTTTTTTGCCAAAGGGCTGAAACAGCAAAACAAAAAGGTACAAGAGTTAAAGCAAATCCTAAAAAAAGGGTAGGAGGATGAATGGTCATCCAATAATTTTGCAGAAGAGGGTTTAATCCCCTGCCATCAATTTGAGAAAGGTAACCGGCATTCTGAAAAATGGGGGCGTTTGAAAAATCAGGATGTTCCCTGAGTAAAACGGTGAATGGGTTGCTCCCAATATGGAAATTGTTAAAATAAATTCCCAGGAGCATCGAGGTCAAAAAAACCTGGACTGATGAAAAAATGGCCATAACCGGATTTTCCCAATTGAAAAATTCCGGGGGCTTGATTCCTGATTTTGCCGAAAGTGTAAACATCAGGATGATTCCGAGCACCACGTTCCAGAAAGTCCAGAGAAGAAAGCTGCCTTCCTGTCCTTCCCAGAAACAAGAAAAAATATACCTCAGAGGCATTTCATTATTAGAGTGCTGCCAAACATAATGGTACTCATAGTAATGGTTTAACAGCATGAAAAACAAAGTGGAAATGATGAAAATTACGGCTGCACCATGAACAAAAAAGGAGTAGTGCGCTATTCGATTCCAGGTTGTTTGTATTTCAGAATTCCCTTTTTCAGCGGTTGATTTTGAAGCAAAATAAAAAGAAACCGTAGCGAGCAGTGCCGAGGTAAAAGAAAGGATTATAAAAAAATTTCCAAGAAGGCCGGGAAGATAATGTTCACCGGTAAAATGTGTTTCCATTTGAGGGCGAAGATAAAAGGAAAATTGCAACAGAAGATAGGCTATCCGCCCCACAGTTTCCCCTTCCCGTCATTATATTTTGAAGGGCATTTCATAAGTATTTCGGTGGCATGAAACTCTGAACCATCGGCCTTTCCAATAAGAACAATTTGTTCGCTCCTTTCAAAATCCTGTGGTTTGCTTTTATGGAGAATAACTTTTTTTTCTTCCCCTTTATTATCATTCATAAAAAAAGTAAAAAGGTTGGGGTTCTCGGATGGGTGGTAAATTGATTCCTTACTCTTGTTTAATTTACCCACCACATGAAACTCTTGGCCCGGATTGGCAAAAGCCTCAGAAAAATCAGCGTAGGTGCTTGAATCGGAAAGTGTACTCATGATAACTCCAATTGCGATTGCAATTATTACAATTCCAATAAGATGAGCTTTTTTCATAATGAATTAGTTACTTTGATTTATTTCTCCATTTTCGAAATCTTCCGGTCAATTGAAATAAGGTAAAATACAATTCCGATAAAAACAACAGCAAGCACTGCCACCACCACATAAATTTTCCCGGAGCTTCGCATTTCAACCGCCATTTCAACTTCCTGAGAAAAGGCGAAAACAGAAATAACCATAAAATAAAAAATAGCAATCAGTTTTTTCATAATCCTTTTTTTAGTTTTATTTTTTTGATACGTATTTTCAGGGTCATCATCCATACCCCGAGCAAAGTCCAGCCAATTACTGCAGGATAGAAAACCATTCTCATATTATTGTCAAGGTCGTAAGTACTGAAGGCCGGGTTGCCTCCATTGCCCGGATGAAGGGAATCCGTCATTCTTGGGAGAACCAAAAGAAAAACAAGAAGCATGATGTAAGAAAAAATATTGTAAACGGCCGAAACTTTTGCTCTTTTTTGTTCTTCGTCAATGGAGTTTCTAAGTACAACATAAGCAAGATAAATTAAAATGGTTATGGCAGCTCCGTTAAGTTTTGGGTCGGCCACCCACCAGGTTCCCCAGGTAAAGCGTGCCCAAATCATTCCTGTTACAAGGCCCATAAATCCAAAAAGCAAACCGGTGTTGGCAGCCTCAGAGGCCACAATATCATGTTCGTTTTTAAATCCTGAAAGATGGCGGATGCTGTAGATAAGTGAAATGGTCATTAGCACCATCATAGCCATCCACATGGTAACATGAAAATAAAGGTTTCTAATGGTTTCGTGTAAAATTGGAAGGGCAGGAACATCCATAAGGAAGCCGGCAATTATTGCATAAAGGACAAAAAGTACGGCAACAAATTTCCACCAGTGTTTCATAATAAAAATTAGCTAATAAAATTAATTAGCTAATTAGCTAATTGATTAACGGCAAAAGTAAATATTCTAATCCCTCCAAAGGTATGGAAACAACAGAAATGCCAATATGATTACAATCATGTCCAGAGAAAAAAGGGAAATAAAATAACGGTAATTTACCGACCATCCAATTCCATCAATTGAATTTTTAGAGAGCTTTATTAAAATTATTAGGAGTGGAATGATTACCGGAAAACTCAGCACCGACATTAAGGTAAGATTATTGGCTGCCTTGGATGCAATGGCTGAAACCAGAGTGAGAACAGACGAAAGGCCCAAACTTCCCAATATTATTGTGAGGAAAAACATTGAAAGATTTTGCACCGGATTTCCTATCATGACTGAATAAACGCCAAGAGAAAGAACCGAAAGGAAGCAAACAAGAAAAGAATTATAAATGATTTTCGACAATATGATAGATTGAGGACTGGCAATGGTGTAATAATAAAGTAATCTCCCCCGGCTTTCCTGAATAAAACTTTTGGCAACTGCACTAACAGAGGCAAAAAGAATAATTATCCAGAACAATGCATTCCATGTTGGAACATCCACAATTTTTTTGAACGACAAAAAACAGACAAAAACAGTTGAAACCACATAAAGCAATATTCCACCGAATGAATATTTTTGCCTCCATTCCAGCAGAATTTCTTTGCTGATAAGATTTTTTAATTCGTTTAACATTCCGTTATCTTTGTAAAAAAAATAAAATGAAAAATATTCTCACTTTAAGTTTTACCTTTTTAATTGCAAACATAATGTTTTCTCAAACCAAATCATTTTACGATTTTAAAGTTAAAACAATTGACGGGGAAGATTTTAACCTTTCAACCCTCAAAGGAAAAAAAGTATTGGTAGTAAATACTGCTTCTGAATGCGGTTTTACCCCTCAGTATAAGCAGTTGGAGGAGCTTTTCAAAAAATACGGAGGTGACAATTTCACAATTATCGGTTTTCCGGCCAATAATTTTATGGGCCAGGAACCCGGGAGCAACGCTGAAATTAAATCCTTTTGCCAGAAAAACTTTGGGGTAAGTTTTCAGATGATGGAAAAAATTTCTGTAAAGGGAAAGGATATTCACCCCCTATATGAATGGCTGACGCAAAAAA
>JAHEZO010000323.1 GCA_023250995.1 Flavobacteriales bacterium
AAAATTTTTACTTTGTGATCCCGGCAGGACTCGAACCTGCAACCCTCTGATCCGAAGTCAGATATTCTATCCAATTGAACTACGGAACCATTTTCTATCGGGCAATATTTACCTGGCAAAAATTACTTTATGAAAATTTCTGAACCTGAAACTAAAAAAAATGATACAGTCTGAAGTTCCCAAAAAAAAAATTTAATAAGGGCGAATTTATAAATTAAGGGCAATTCCGAAAATTAAATTTTAATTCTCCATATTTGCCATCTGAAAAAAATGCAATGCATAATTATAGTTTAGGATACAGAGGCAAAAAGATTTCTGAAAATGCTTCAAATTTGTTTTTCCTTCTTTGCCTTTTTCTTTTAATTTCCTCCTGCAAAAACCTTAAAAACCTCACAGGAGTTACACCTGTAATTAATCTCGACACCCTGGTGGTGAGTGCCTCCGCTCAACCAGGGGCTTATAATCCTTCCCGAACCCTTATATTCGACCTGATAAATACACGCCTGGAAGTACGTTTCGACTGGGAAAAACAATATTTGTACGGCAAAGCAACCCTTTCCCTAAAACCATATTTTTATCCTCAAACTTCGCTCGATCTAGATGCAAAAGGATTTAACCTTAACAGGGTTTCAATCCTTAAAAAAAATATTTCTTTTACCCCAACTTCAGGTGGCGAAAAGATTTTAAGAGGAGAATATGATACCCTTGATTTAAAATATTCTTACGATAGCCTGTTGATTCATATTTTTTTGGATAAGGAATATTCAAAAACGGATACTTTATTCATCTTTATTGATTACACTGCAAAGCCCAATGAAAGAGAATTAAAAGGGAGTGCGGCAATTACTTCTGATAAGGGACTTTATTTTATTAATGCTGACGGAAAAGATTCCACTAAACCAAAACAAATCTGGACCCAGGGAGAAACAGAATCAAGTTCCTGTTGGTTTCCTACCATTGATTCACCCAACGAAAAAATGACGCAGGATGTTTTTATCACCGTGGATAAAAATTATCTCACCATTTCGAACGGAATTCTTGTTTTTCAGATTGAAAACAATGACGGAACCCGCACCGACTACTGGAAACAGGATTTACCCCACTCACCCTACCTGGCCATGATGGCCGTGGGTGATTTTGCAGTGATAAAAGACCATTGGAGAGGCCGTGAAGTAAATTATTATGTTGAAAAAGATTTTGAAAAATATGCCAAAAATATTTTTGGAAACACACCCGAAATGCTTGAGTTTTTTTCAACTAAACTCGGGGTGGAATATCCCTGGAGTAAATTTTCGCAGGTAGTTGTACGTGATTATGTTTCCGGTGCGATGGAAAATACTTCAGTAGTTGTTCACGGGGAGTTTATGCAGCAAACCGACCGTGAATTACTCGACAATGATTTTGAGGATATTATTTCACACGAATTATTTCATCACTGGTTTGGCGATTTAGTAACTTGTGAATCGTGGGCCAATCTGCCCCTCAACGAATCATTTGCAACCCTGGGTGAATATTTATGGATTGAAAATAAATATGGGCGCCAGGAAGCCGATTATCACCTGCAACAGGATTTTTCTTCTTATTTTTCAGAGGCTGCCCGGAAGCAAGAAAATTTAATTCGGTTTGGATACTCAGACAAAGAAGATATGTTCGACCGGCATACTTATCAAAAAGGAGGGGCCGTTTTAAACATGCTCCGGAAATATGTGGGAGATGAAGCCTTTTTTGAATCACTCAAATTATATCTCCAAAAAAATAAATTCGCCAATGCCGAAATACACCAGTTAAGGCTGGCCTTTGAAGAAGTAACCGGAGAAGACCTCAACTGGTTTTTTAATCAATGGTTTTTAAGTAAAGGGCATCCCGAAATAATTATTTCTTATGAATACAATGATTCACTCAAAAAACAAAAAATTGTTGTTGATCAGAAACAGGATTTAAAAACCACCCCGCTTTTTAAACTCCCTCTTGATGTTGATATATATTCAGGCAATAAAACCGAAAGGCATAAAATAATTATTAATAAAAGTCATGAAGAATTTTATTTTAATGTTCCGTCTAAACCCGATTTGGTAAATGTAGATGCCGAAAAAATGCTCCTCTGCGAAAAAACCGACAAGAAAGAAGTTTCATCCTGGGTTTTTCAATTTTATCATGCACCCCTTTTTTCGGATCGCTATGAATCTCTTGTAAAATGTGCAGGCTATTCGCATAAGGATTCCCTTGCCGCTAAGGTTGTTCTGGATGCATTGAATGATCCGCATTGGAATATCAGATCTACAGCCATAAGAAACCTGGGATTAATCCCCGATGAATTTTCAAAATCGGGTAAAATCAAATTGATGGAGATGGCTCTGAAGGATAATAAATCATCTGTGAGGGCATCAGCCATTAGGGAATTGCATCGAAATTACAAGGATGATGAAGTATTAAAACTTTATAAAAATGCAATGGATGAT
>JAHEZO010000042.1 GCA_023250995.1 Flavobacteriales bacterium
AATGAACCTCTCAATCTGGTGTTTGTAATTGAAAATTCCATCAATCTTTTCCGCGAAACACCGGGTGTGAAAATTATTTTTAATAACGAAAACCCCAATGCAATGGTTTTGGCCGACAGAGAACAACTTACAAGGGTTTTTATCAACCTGATTCAAAATTCCATCCAGGCCATTCCGAAAGAAAAAAATGGAGAAATCATCATTACATTGAACCGGAATCAAAATAATTCACATTTCGAGGGTAGAAACAAGGCATGCCTTGTCTCTACCGCAACGGAAACGGAATCCGGAACAAATTCCCAAAAGGAAAAAATAATTATTAGCATTAAAGATAATGGAATTGGAATTTCCCCCGGGCAAAAAGAAAAAATATTCTTGCCAAATTTCACCACCAAATCTACTGGGATGGGGTTGGGGTTGGCCATGGTAAAAAGTATTGTTGAAGAAGCCAAAGGGACCATTTGGTTTGAAACGGAGCTCGGAACCGGAACAGTTTTTTATGTTGAATTGCCTGAATGGGTTGGAAAAGCCTAATAAACTGGAGATTAATCAAGAGATTGTAAAATATTTATACTTTTGCATTTCTTGTACTAGCATGAATATTAATGTCCTATCCCTGAATTTTTGGAAAATTTTTCTTTCCCTTTGTTTTGATGTTTTGATATTTTCTTCTTTTTCACAAAATGTAGGGATTAACACTACCGGAGCTACACCAAATTCTTCCGCCCTCCTCGAAATTGGAAGGGGTACTTTGGCAACTCCCGATGTATTGGGTTTACTTATCCCCCGGGTAAATTTAACAAGCACCACATCCAATTCTCCCATTGGCGGAGGTATTGTGGCAAGTTTGCTGGTTTACAATAATGTTACAGCAGGAAGTTCCCCAAACAATGTGGTTCCGGGTTATTACTATTGGGATAGTTCCATTTCCAAATGGATTTCCCTTAGCGGAGGTACCGGTGGTTTAGATTGGTCGCTCCTGGGGAATGCAGGCACCACCTCAGGAACCAATTTTATTGGAACAACTGACGGACAGTCTCTTGATATTAGAACCAACAATACTATACGAACCCGCATTACCACCAAAGGACAAATTGAAACTTTTAACACCGGGCAATCCGTTTTTATTGGGGAAGGGGCCGGTGCAGGAGATGATTTGACAAATAACAGAAATCACTTTATTGGCTATATTGCAGGAACAGCTACTACAACAGGTTATCAGAATATAGGCCTTGGTTGGGAAGCCCTTGCAACCAATATATCAGGAAATAACAATATTGCCATTGGACATGTTGCCCTAAATTCAATTGATGGGGGGTCTAACAATACAGCTATTGGGTTTGCTTCTATGGGGTTTTGCACAGCAGGCTCCAACAATACCGCATTAGGAAGCAATTCGCTTTTGTGGAATACAGCAAGCAACAATACCGCTGTTGGTTCAGATGCCCTTAATGTTAATATCACCGGCAGTAGCAATACAGCACTTGGTTATCTCGCTGATGTATCAGCCAGTAATCTTAGCAACGCCACTGCCATTGGAGCCAACGCCATTGTTGGTGCCAGCAATAGTTTGGTGTTGGGAAACGCAGCAAATGTGGGCATCGGCATTAGTGTGCCACTTGATAAGTTACATGTTGTTGGGAACATAAGAATTTCTTCCCTTGCCGGTACTGGGACCCGAATGGTGCAGGCAGATGCCAATGGAACAATGTTGGCACTTGCAGCAGGCACGGAAAGTCAGGTATTATTAGGCACGGGAGTATGGGGAAGCGTTCCTGGTGGAGGCAGTAACTGGTCTGTACTCGGCAATGCCGGAACCAGCGCAGGCACTAACTATGTTGGAACAACCGATGCCGTGGATTTCGAAATTCATACCTATGGCGGTTCTAGCGGCAATTACCCAAACATGTGGTTTAATGGGGCTTCCGGTAGTTATTGGAAAGATGTTGGCATTGGAACAAGAAAAGTTAATTATGCCGGCTACGGAGGTGCATCTAAAATTCTTACCATGACTACCGTTTCAGATGGGTTGTGTGCTCTTGAACTTGCAGCCAAAGGTCCTACTGTGCCACAGATATCTGTTCTGGCAGCAGTAGATGTGGATCCTTCCAATGTAAATAACGGATATCATGTTGCTGAAATTACTACATGGCGAACCGGAACTTATAGCACCTCCGGTGCTTATATGACATTTCATACAAAGCCGAGCGGAGGCACTATTGCTGAAAGAATAAGGATATCCGATGCGGGAAACGTGGGCATCGGAACATCGGTTCCTGCTTCCGTTTTAAGTGTTGTTGGTACTGCAGTAACAAGCACGGCCCATTCTTCTTTTGGCTCCACCCAATGGAGAATGAAACTAACCGGGGGCGATGAAACAAATAGCGGCACCCTTGATTACCGTGGATTTGACGCAAATGCTTTTTCCATTGTTGGGGCAGGAACTGCAGGCACCAACCGCTTAATCCGTATGTTCGAGTATCTTGGAATTAATGCTGCTCCTTCCACTACTCAAGCATTAAATGTTTCAGGCACTGGTGCCACTTATGCGGCAATTTTTCAAAATGGAAATGTGGGCATTGGCTCAATAAGCCCAGGGCAAAAGCTTTCTGTTGTAGATGCCGGAAACAGCAATCAATACAGCGGCACATTCAGCGTATTCGCCAACAACCTTTCTCAAGGAGTAGGAATTGGTTACATGGGAATTCAGGCATTAGGTTCAAACACGAATCAGGATCTTTCTCTTAATTCAAGAGGGACGGGTCATATCACCTTGCAGGTTACCGGTACTACAGGAAATGTGGGAATCGGCTCAACAGGTCCCGGGGCAAAATTAGATGTTACCTCAACTGATGTAATCGGGATGCGGTACATAAAAACAGGTTCAAAAGATGCCAGAATTCAAATAGGTGACCCCACCAAAACATGGGGTCTCGCTTCCGGGTGGTCAACTGCGGGAGATTTCAGTATCCTTGAAGAAGGGGTTGCCGGAGATCGTTTATATATTAAACAAGGGGGCAATGTTGGCATAGGAAACTCCGCACCGGGAGCAAAATTAGAGGTTAGCGGGCAAATAAAACTTACGGGAGGAAGTCCTGGGCAGAACAAAGTTTTATACTCCGATGCAAGCGGACTGGCAAACTGGGGTGGTGATTTGCTCTCGGGAAACAATGTTTTAGCTGTACTTTCGGATGGATCAGGAGGAGGAACTTTATATGGTGCTGATTTTCCTCATTGGTCTCCCTTTACAATAATCATTGCGGACCCCTACGCCACACCCGACCAGGTAGCAGATGGATCGGCAATGGAAAATGACGGTTCTATCAGAATCACCTTTTCTGGCGATAAAACTTTAACGGGTAGTTATTTGGAAGGAGTTTTAATCACCACTTTTGGTCAGGGAAACTGTGCCTCTTTGTATACTTATTATGCCGGTGCACATTCAGGTGCCAGCCTTCACCAGTTTAAAGTAGTTTGCAGTGGTTGTCCTGCCAGCAGCTATGTTGGAATGGTAAAGGTAATTTGGTAAATTCGCATGTTTGTTAAATTTTATTTTCTTAAGCAAAGATTTTTATTTCCCGAGCTTGTTATCTTATAATGAAAACCAGACTCGTCATTTTCGCTTCAGCTCTTTTTTTTCTATCCTGTTTTATCAGAGCCGATTTCCTGTATTCCCAGAACATCGGCATTAACATTACAGGTACTATGCCCAATTCATCTGCAATGCTTGATGTTGATGTGAGTGGCTTTGCCGCTAATAATAAAAAAGGATTGTTGATCCCACGGATAACCGCTGCACAAAGGGATGCTATTCCATCTCCAGTGGCCGGGCTGCTTATTTACAATATTACCACCAATCAGATTAACTTTTACAACAGTGCCAACTGGCAAACCATAAATGATGCGTTAAGTTCTTCAATAATTGCAGGTGGAACAGGAACGGGCGGAAATGTTGCCATTAATATTACGGGAACCGCTCCCGACCCTTCTGCTTTGTTGGATATTCAATCTGCCACACAAGGTCTCCTGCCTCCGCGAACAACCATTTCATCTATCACTTCGCCTGTGCCTGGACTTTTGTTTTATTCAACGACAACCAATCGCATTAATTTTTATGATGGCATTACCTGGCAATTGCCCTGCGATGAAAGTGTCTCAACAGCAGCCGGAGGCAGCCAGACATCCTCCGGAATTGCAATAAATTCTAACGGAACGGCTCCTAATCAGTCGGCAATTTTAGATATTTCGGCTTCGACTACGGGTTTGCTTTTGCCTAGAATAACTGCATCCGAACGCGATGCCTTGCCAAGTCCTGCACAAGGTCTGGTAATTTACAATTCTACCAGTAACAGAATGGAATTTTTCAACGGAACCCAATGGCGAAGATTGATTTACAACTTACCAACAGGGGTATCGGCATCAGCCGGTCCGAACCCGATTTGTGCAGGATCTACCTTAACGCTTACAGGGGGGGCCTCCGATGCATTAAACTGGAGCTGGACCGGACCGAATGGTTACACGGCCTCCCTGCAAAATCCTACCTTGGCAAACATTACCACAGCAGGAGCAGGGGTTTACTCCTTAACCACAAGCAATTCCTGCGGTTCGGCCACAACCGTAAATACGGCTTCAATAACTGTGAATGGGGTTCCTGCCCAACCAAGTGCAATTACCCCGGGTACAGGTACCACTGTTTGCTCTGGGGCAGGCCAAACATATGCTGTTTCTAATATTTCCGGAACAACTTATACTTGGACCTATTCTGGGGCGGGATGGTCGCAAACCAGTGGCGGCACCAGCAATTCAATTACGGCTTCTGCCACCGGCTCAGGAACGATTACGGTAACTCCATCCAACAATTGCGGCAATGGGCCAGCACAGACATTATCCATAACGATAAATACAACTCCACCCACACCGGTAATTTCGTGGGATGGTGGAGCTTCTGTTCCTCAATACCAATCCGGTTCATATAACCTTTCCTCAAATACAACATCCGGTACCGACACTTGGTCATGTGATAAAACCTGGTACTGGTGGGGCGTTTGTACAACCGGACCAACAACAGTATCATTCGGATCAACAATTAATGCTTGTATTAAAGTAGCGGGCACTGCGGTAGTTTCTTTAACCAATGCTGTGGGGGGGTGCAGTTCAACCGGAACATATAATTTAACTATTTCTGCGGGTGGTTCACAGGGCGGACCATGTAGTTGTTTGTGGTAAATAAATGTAAAAATGTGAATCAGGCACAAATTAAATTTGAATAAATCCAATGCAAACCAGAATGAGATTAAGAAATTATTTTTTTATTTCAGAAGTGAAAATTTTTTTATTTTTGCTAATTGCATAATAGTATGATCATAAGCATACTGTGAAAATATTATTATTAAGGTTTGTGGCCTGCCAAAAATTTCAGAAGTACGTTGCATCATAAAAAAAGATCCTCAGGATACAAAAATATTCAAGAAAAAATTCCCAATGATTATTTATTTAAGGATTTTTTTTATAAAAAATTTTCTTTTTGTTCTATTCCAGCTTCAATATTTTTTTCTTGTTGCCCAAAACATCGGAATTAATACTTCAGGTGCTGCTCCTGCCAATGCAGCTATGCTCGATATTGTTTCTTCCACTACCGGGCTACTCATTCCAAGAGTAAGTTTAACTGCTGTGGGAACCTACGCACCACTTACAGGAACACAGGTAACAAGTTTATTGGTTTATAGCAATACCTCTCCTTCAGGAGGTACAGGGACAGGGTATTATTACTGGGATGGAGCTAAATGGGTACCATTGCTTTATGGAGGAACGGCTTCTTCCTCATGGCTTACTTTGGGAAATGCCGGCACCGTGGATGGTACAAATTTTATTGGAACTACAGATGACATTCCTCTCAATTTCAGAGTTAATAATACCAAAGCGGGCAGGATTACTTCAGGGGGCCAAGTTTTTATTGGTTATCAGGCAGGAAATGTCAATACCGATAACAGCAGCATGGGAATGGGGTATCAGGCCCTGTATTCCAATATTTCCGGAAACAACAATGTAGCAATCGGGTATATGGCACTTAATAAAGGAACCAGTGGCCAGAATACAGCCATGGGGGCGGTGGCACTTTATAACACCACAGGTGGGTACAACAACACGGCTTGCGGTTATGCATCACTGTACAAAAATACCGGTGGATTAAAAAATTCAGCTTTTGGGTATGGAACCCTTTATGAAAATATTGATGGAAACTTCAATACGGCCTGCGGATTATCTGCTCTCGAAAACAATAAGGCAGGTAGCAACGGAACGGCCTTTGGTTCAGGGGCAATGCAGTATGCAAACAACACAACAACCGGTTTTACAAACTACAATGTTGCCTTTGGTTTTGAAGCATATCGCGGTTCAACAACTGCCGCCAATAATACTGGGAATTATAATACAGCTCTTGGTTATCAAACGTTATGGAGCAATACCACCGGTTATGATAATTCAACCACCGGTTATTCGGCCCTTTATTACAACACTACAGGACGCGAAAATGTTGCAAACGGAAGTTACGGGCTTTATAACAATACCAC
This sequence comes from Flavobacteriales bacterium, assembly GCA_023250995.1. Classification (GTDB taxonomy): domain Bacteria; phylum Bacteroidota; class Bacteroidia; order Flavobacteriales_H; family JAHEZO01; genus JAHEZO01. The sequence continues at coordinate 6,570 of JAHEZO010000042.1, forward strand.
TGCAAGTCAAAATATTGCAATTGGTTATAAGGCACTGTATACTCAGTCCTATAGCAACGGAGGCACCGCTTGGGTTAGCGACAATGTTGCCCTTGGCTACCGGTCGCTTTACAGTAACCAGCCAACTTCAACTGGTAACGGTTTTCGGAATACGGCCATCGGAAATTATGCACTTGAGATAAACTCTACCGGAAGCGAAAATACAGCAACAGGATATTATTCTCTAAACAGGAATCAAACCGGAAGCAACAATACAGCAGTTGGGCAATATTCACTTTTTGCCAATACTACAGGATACAATAATACAGCTTGTGGTTCAACAGCTCTGCAGGGAAACACTAAAGGATACCAAAATACGGCACTTGGTTATTGGACGCTTTCTGCAAACACCACCGCAAGTCAAAATACCGCTGTTGGCTATGGTGCTTTAACAACACAATCTTTCGATAATTCCGGTTTTACCTGGGTAAGCGACAATGTGGCGGTTGGTTATAATGCACTTAATTCAAATCAGCCAACGGCCACCTCCAATGGAAACCAAAACACTGCGGTTGGAAATTATGCCCTTACATACAACACCATTGGATACCAGAATACTGCCAATGGATATAAGTCACTTTTTTCCAATAAGGCCGGAAATTATGGGGTAGCTGTCGGGTATTACTCTCAATACTATGTAAACGACCAAACCACTACATGGGATAATTCAAACACTTCTGTCGGATATCAATCCCTGCGGGGCTCCACCACCGCCTCCGCAAATACCGGAACTAACAATACTGCTCTTGGCTATCAATCTTTGCTTTCAAACCAAACCGGAGGAAATAATACCGCGTGCGGTTCCGGGGTTTTGGTTGCAAATAATACCGGTTACAATAATACTTCAGTTGGAATGCAATCCCTTTCTGCAAATACATCCGGCTATAACAATACTGCAACGGGAGTGCAGTCCCTAACTTCAAATACAACGGGGTCTCAAAACTCCGCTTACGGAAATGGTTCGCTTTTTAATAACACCAAAGGAAATTACAATGTTTATATTGGAGATGGTTCCGGTTTTTACAATACCTCTGCGGGAAATAATGTTGCAATCGGGTACCAGTCCCTTTACACGCAATCCTTCTCCAATTCGGGGACCGCCTGGAGCAGCGATAATGTTGCGGTTGGCTTCCGGTCGCTTTTTTCAAATCTTTCCACCACAAGTTCAAATGGAATTCAAAATACTGCCACCGGAAATTATTCTTTGAATGCAAACACTACCGGAATTGAGAATACTGCAAATGGTTACAATGCTCTCCTGAATAATACCACAGCAAATTATAACACGGCCTTAGGAACAAATGCTTTAAAAACCAATACCATTGGTTATGAAAATACAGCAGTGGGTGCCTATTCATTGTTCAGCAATACCGGAATAGGCGGAGGATTAAATGGTGCTTTTAACTCAGCCCTTGGTTCTAATGCCCTAAATGCAAACACCACCGGAAATATTAATACTGCCGTTGGCTCTTTAGCTCTTCAAAACAACACTACCGGAGATCACAATACAGGGTTGGGAGCAAATGCAGGGAAACTGTATTCAACCGGCACTTTTAATACTTTTTTGGGTGCTGATGCCGATGCAAATGCAAACAGTTTAACCAACGCCACCGCTGTGGGATATAACGCAATTGTTACTTCCAGCAATAGTGTACAAATTGGAAATGGGGCCATAACCGGTGTGTATTCCTGGAATGGATTATTTACAACTTCTGATTCCCGTTTTAAAGAAATCGTTGAAGAATCTGTACCGGGACTGGCTTTCATTACCCGGTTAAAACCGGTTTCATATCACTACAATCCTGACAAAATCGCCCTCCATTTGCATACTCCTGATTCTTGCCGGTTAAAAGAATCAGAAAAAATAAAAAGCAAAATTTTATATTCAGGTTTTCTGGCTCAGGATGTTGAAAAAGCTGCCAATGAAATAGGGTATGATTTCAGTGGCCTGAGCAAACCAAAAAACGAAAAGGATTTTTATTCAATTGATTATGCTTCTTTCACGGTACCTCTTGTAAAGGCCATACAGGAACAACAGGAACAAATCGTTTTGCTTAAAAAGGAAAATAATAATCTTCGGGACACCCTAAGGGACCTCCGATTTGTTGTTTCAAACCTTGAGGCCACCCTCCTGAATAATCAATCAGATTTGAATTCAAGAATAAAAGAATTAGAAAAATTGAAAATCAATAAACCCCCAAAATAAAAAAGCTATTATTTTTGTTTTGGATTTCACAAAAAATAAAAATGAAAAAATTATTTACTTTTTTTCTGACATTGGTAGTTATTCACGCTTACGCCCAACAAAAAAATGTTGGGATCGGCACAATTACCCCCAATGCCAGCGCAATATTAGAACTTCAATCTTCCGATAAAGGGGTTTTAGTTCCGCGGGTTGCCGATACAAATTTGATATCCTCCCCTGCAGTAGGCCTTTTGGTTTATTTAACTTCAAACAATTTTTTTTATTATTACGATGGTACCTCCTGGAAACAGCTCGGAAATGCTTCAGTTGGCCCAACCGGGGTTACCGGTCCACAGGGCCCGCAAGGAATTCAGGGAGGTACCGGAAGCACAGGCACAGATGGGCCAACCGGATCGCAGGGACTACAGGGAGTTCAGGGTAACACAGGATTGGATGGTTCAACCGGACCACAGGGGCCTCAGGGTTTTCAAGGGGCTACAGGGGCTGACGGGCCTACAGGTGATCAGGGATTGCCGGGAAACACCGGGGTAACGGGAGCGGATGGAGCTACCGGAGTGCAGGGCTTACAAGGAAACACCGGAGCAACAGGTGCAGATGGCACAACAGGCATAACAGGAGCAACGGGAATTGACGGTGGTACAGGGGCACAGGGAATTCAGGGCATCACAGGGCCAACGGGTTCTGATGGGGCAACAGGAATACAAGGTGTACAGGGAATTACCGGACCTTCGGGTGCCGATGGTGCAACGGGTTTGCAGGGAAACACGGGTACCACAGGCCTTGTTGGCGCAACCGGGGACCCAGGTGCAACAGGAGTACAAGGTGTACCGGGAATTACCGGACCTTCTGGTGCCGATGGCGCCATGGGTTTGCAGGGAAACACCGGTGCTACAGGCCTGGTTGGTGAAACCGGAGTTCAGGGTTCTACAGGAGCAACCGGTGCTACTGGGGTAACTGGTACTGATGGTGCTTTATCTGCCTGGTCACTCACCGGAAATAGCGGAACTACTCCGGGAACAAATTTCATTGGAACCACAGATGCAAAAGACTTTGCGGTTTTTACCTCCGGAACCGAAAAAATGAGAGTGCTTTCAGGAGGTAATGTTGGCATTGGGACCACAACCCCTACCACAAAATTATTTGTTTCAACTACAGATGATTTTGTGGCTTGGTTTAAAAGTGCCAACTATCCTATTCTGGCCATGCAGGGAAAATATACCGGAAGAGTGGGCGGTTCAATTAACTGGAATGACGTTACCGGATCTCCATTTTGGCGGATTGGCTCTGAAATTTCGGTTGGCGGTTCGCCTAATTTTGAAATATTTGATGCCAATAATAATGCAGCAAGAATATTTATCACTTCAGGAGGTAATGTTGGGATTGGAAATACAAACCCTTTGCAAAACTTTCATGTTACAGGAACAGCCCGTATAAGCAGCCTTGCAAGCGGAGGCAGCGGAGCCATTCTCACTTCAAACAGTTCAGGAGATATCAGCGCTACCAATTTCAGCGGCAATTCTAACCAGGTTCTTTTGGGAAATAATACTTTTGGGAATGTACCCACAAACACCGCATGGTCTCTTACCGGAAATTCGGGAACAACCGTGGGAACCAACTTTATTGGCACCACCGATGGGCAGGATTTTGCCATTTATTCCAATAATGCTGAAAGGATGAGGTTCCCTTCAGGAGGAAATGTTGGCATCGGGACAACTTCACCATCAGCCAAATTGCAAGTTGTGGAAGGAACGGCAAATACCATTGCCTTAAGTGTAAAAGAGGCCGCTAATTCTGACGAATTGTTTATGGTACCTAATCTTGGAGCAGGAGGATATAATTCATTGAGTAAGGCAGGTGATATTGGCCTGTTTTTTCGTGATGATAATGTGATTGAAGGAGGTTCTTTGGTAATCGGCCAATGGAGTGCCTCTCCAAAAGGATTGAGGATTGACAACACGGGGAACATTGGTATTGGTTCTAACTCCCCCTTAGGAAAATTAGATGTGGTTGGCCCCATCAGGCAATCAGCAACAAACCCGACAACAATTTTATTTCATAATACCAATGAATCGGGTACACCCACCGGAACTGATGGATTTAGAATCAGGTATGATGACACTTTTTTTGGAGGAACCAATGATGCATTGATTTTTGAAAAAACCGATGGGAATGATGCCGATCCGGATGCAGGTGGCTCCGGGATAGCTTTTGTAAACACCGGAAATGATGGGGTGGAGTCAACTGCCATGGCCATTAAAGGGGATGGTAATGTTGGTATTGGAATAACCACGCCTTCTAAAACATTTCATTTGGTTGGCTCGGCCAGAGTAAGCAGCCTGGCGAGTGGAGGCAGTGGTGCAATCGTAAGCACCAACTCAAGCGGGGATTTGGCCGCAACTAATTTTTCGGGAAGCGCCACTGATGTTCTGCTTGGGAATGGAACATTTGGCGCAGCACCGGGAAGTCTTCCTTCGGGCACCACGGGCCAAACTCTTAGGCATAATGGAACAAGCTGGGTGGCAAGCAGCACTTTATTTAATGATGGCACCAACATAGGCGTTGGGTCTACTTCTCCACTTTATAAATTGGATGTGGCCGGGGAAGGGAAATTTACCTCCGCGGACATAATAAATTACTATACAAAAAATGAAAACTCCGTATTTTTAGGTCAGCGAAATGGTGAAGGGGGAGCAATTTGTTTTACCTCCTCAACAGCAGGTACTCATTGGTTTGTTCAGAATATTCTGGGAGTTGGGTTGAGGGTGCTGGGAAACAGTGCTTCGGCCTCTTATAATTTCACCACCACCAGTTTCAGGCCGGGCAATGGTCTTAGCCATGATTTGGGTTCAAGCGGAGGTGTTGCAACTGACAGGTGGCAGAATATTTATGTTAATGTAAAGGGTTACCAGGCAGGAGGTGGATCCTGGTCTGCAGTATCAGACCGCAGGTTAAAAAAAGACATTAAGCCTTATTTTGATGGTTTGGATAAGCTCCTTCAAATTAATCCGGTTTTTTATAAATACAATGAAAAAACCGGATATGATACAACAAAAGAGTTTGTTGGGGTAATTGCCCAGGAGCTAAAGGAAGTTACACCATATATGGTGAATAATTATAACCTTGATGGGGAGAATTTCTATTCTGTTGATAATAGTTCAATGACTTATATGCTGATTAACTCCATTAAGGAAATGAACAGCACAGATAAAATTCTTTCAAAAAAAATTAATGATCAGCAACTGATAATTGAGACCTTACAAAAACAAAATGAATTTCTGAAAGAATCTTTTTCACAACAGCAGGAGGAAATCAAAAATATTAAAAAACAGGTTGGGTTGAGGTTGGGTGCAGAAAAATAATTTCTATAGTTTCATCCCTTTCACCACTGTTTGATTTTTTTTAAACTGGTAAAGATTCTTCATTCTGAAAGTGAGATAAACATTGGCGGCCCCGGCCCCTGAAAGGTAGGTTTTCCCTCCATAAAGTAATTTGCCCCTGTTATTTTTGTCCCATTCCCCGGCTAAAAGTGTATAACGACCTTGCTTTGTTGGATCACCAAAAACCAGATATTTTTCTTCTCCTGGTTCAAACCGTACGGCCACCCTGTTGCCATCTAAAATTCGATCCACCACACCGGGTGTTCCGGCTTTTATTAAAACCTGCTCAACAGATTTTCCATCTTTGGTGGTAAGGGTTCCCTCCGAAATTTCTTTTTCTTTTTCATCTTTTTCTCCCCGCTGAAGAACAATGTCGCTGGAAACATAAAATTGAATTTTTTTCATTTCATCTTCCGAAAGTTTTTCTTTTTCCCGTACCTCCTGAGTAAAAGGAATAAGCGGAGCACAGGAAGTAAATCCCATTGCTGTTATAACCGAACAGAAAATAATAATCAGGTTTTTTTTCATAATTAAATTTTTTGAGGAGGGAATGAAAACAATATTCATTCCAGAAAAGTTTTAAATAAATTTTTCTCCTGAAAGATTATTGAATCCATTTTTTAACCGGGACAAAACTCCTGGAAGCTCTTCTAATAACTTGAGTTTTGGTTAAGTCAATGAATATTGCTTATGTCAATTTAGGAAAAATTAATTTGAACTGAATAATTTTTTTTTTGCTACCAGGACGCTAAGACACAAAAAATTTTCTTATGCTTTATTTTTTTGCGGCTTTGTGGCTTTATTTTCTTAACAAAATCGAAGTTTCCCTTTATTCTTATCCAAAACTCCCGTTAATAAGACCCTCTTTCATCCAACATACATTGCTTCCTTCACTTCCTTAATCACTTTTTTTACATTCGGCAGCGATTCTGCAATCAGAGTAGGCGAAAAGGCCAAAGGGGTGTCAGCCTGGGTAATTCTTTTTACGGGGGCATCCAGGTAATCAAAAGCATTTTTCTGAATATGAAATGTAATTTCGGTGGCAATAGAACAAAAAGGCCATGTCTCCTCAACTATCACCAACCGGTTGGTTTTTTTTACTGATTCAACAATAGTTTTGTAATCCATGGGCCGGATGGTGCGAAGGTCAATAACTTCGGCAGATATTTTTTCTTTTTCTAATTCCAAGGCAGAGGCCAGTGCAACTTTAATCATTTTCCCATAGGAAACGATGGTAACATCCTTTCCTGATTTTTTAATTTCAGCAAGTCCTATGGGCAACAAATATTCACCATCGGGAATTTCCCCTTTATCACCATACATTTGTTCTGATTCAAGAAACACCACCGGATTGTTGTCCCTGATTGAGGCCTTTAACAACCCCTTTGCATCATAAGGATTGGATGGGTTAACCACTTTTAATCCCGGAACATGGGCATACATTACATCAAAACTTTGCGAATGGGTTGCTGCAAGCTGCCCTGCCGTTCCATTGGGCCCTCTGAAAACAATGGGCATTGGAATCTGGCCTCCCGACATCTGAAGCATTTTGGCTGCAGAGTTAATTATCTGATCCATGGCAAGGATGGCAAAGTTAAAGGTCATGAATTCAACAATGGGCCGCAGCCCGTTCATGGCTGCACCCACACTTATGCCGGCAAAGCCCAACTCTGCAATGGGGGTATCAATAACTCTTTTGGGCCCGAATTCATCCAGCATTCCCTGACTTACTTTGTAAGCCCCGTTGTATTCGGCCACTTCCTCCCCAATGAGAAAAACATTTTGGTCTTTTCTCATCTCCTCGCACATAGCCTCGCGGATGGCTTCTCTGAAAAAAACGGTTCGCATAAAAAATATTTATTTTAAAAACAAAAATAATCTTAATTCTTTCATAAGTAAAAAAAACCCGCCCTGCCGTTAAGCGGGACGGGCTTTGCAAACCCGTAAGCCGGATTCTGTTTTATTCCATCATTTATCTGGTCGGACTACCCATCCCGATACTCTGAAACAATCAGAGGCTGAAACGGGCAATTTCAAAATCGGGACTTATTTGTCTTTTCGTCATGCAAGGTTTTCCCTTCAGGCAAATCACTTTGCCCGATTGTGAGCTCTTACCTCACATTTTCACCCTTTCCGGGCATTGCTGCCAGGTGGTTATTCTCTGTGGTACTTTCTGTTGCCGAAGCATTCCTGCTCCTGCACCTCCGGTTTTCCCGGAGTGCATTGCCCTGTGCCGTCCGGACTTTCCTCTCCCTGTAAATTCAGAGAGCGATAGAACGATTTGCGGGGTAAAGTTACTTAAACGTTTGCAAATCGTAAAGCTTTTTATAGTGACCGTTTTTATTTATCAGTTCATTATGATTGCCCTTTTCAACAATTTTTCCCTTGTCCACCACTACAATTTCATCGGCATTTTGAATGGTTGAAAGGCGATGGGCAATAACAATGGATGTTCGGTTTTTTATTAATTTATTCAGGGCATCCTGAACCAATCTTTCCGATTCGGTGTCCAGGGCTGAGGTAGCCTCATCCAGGATAAGCACAGTTGGATTTTGCAAAACGGCCCTGGCAATGCTTAATCGTTGCCTCTGGCCCCCGCTCAGTTTTGTTCCTCTATCCCCAATATTGGTTTGGTATTGAAGGGGCATTTCCATAATAAATTCATGTGCATTTGCAATTTTGGCCGCTGCTATAACAGCTTCTTCTAAATATTCACCATCAGGAAGTAATTTCGTTTCAATTTCTTTTGAAGTTTTTCCAAAAGCAATATTGTTAAATACGGTATCATTAAACAATATTGATTCCTGAGTTACTATTCCAAAAACAGACCGTAAATCCTCCAGCCTCATTGAACGGGTGTTAATTCCGTCAATAAGAATTTCACCTGTGTCGGCATCGTAAAACCTGGGAATCAAATCTGCAATGGTTGATTTACCAGAACCCGATTGCCCTACCAGTGCAATTGTTTTCCCTTTTGGGATTATCAGGTTGATATCATTTAAGACCCAACCTGTATCTCCTTTGCGGTAGGCAAATGAAATATTTTTGAATTCAATTTCTTTATTAAACGGGGGCGCTTTAACCGGGCTGTCTATTTCTTTTATTGAAATGTCGGCCTCAAGGATTTTGTTGATTCGCTCCATGGATGCCATTCCTTTCTGAACCGTATAATAGGCTGTGGTGAGCGATTTGGCTGGGGGAATAAGCTGGGCAAATATGGCAATATAGGTAATAAAAAGAGCCCCGGTCATGCTTGGTTCTTCTCCTAACACCATTTTTCCTCCAAAATAAAGCACTGTTGAAAAAACAGTAACTCCCAAAAACTCACTCATGGGAGAAGCCAAATCAACCAAACGGTACATTTTTACCATATGTGAAGTGTAGGCATCGTTAACCTTTCTGAATTTTTCATCTGTTTTTTTTTGTGCATTAAAGGCAAGTATAATCCTCAGCCCCCCAAGAGTTTCATCAATGATCGAAAGCATTGTTCCCATTTGTTCCTTTTCACGGAGGGAAGTTTTTTTTAAGCTTTTTGTTACTGATCCAATTACAAACCCTGCCACTCCAAGCATGATAAAAACAAACAAGGTGAGAGGAACACTTAGCAGGAACATGGAAACCAGAAAAAGGAGAATATTTACCGGGTCCCGGAACAGCATTTCAATTGAATTGAGCACACTCCATTCCACCTCTTTTACATCTGCGGTCATGCGGCTCATCATATCCCCTTTGCGTTCGTCCGAATAAAATGACAAAGGGAGTTCAAGAGATTTTTTAAAAATTTTATTGCGAAGGTCTTTTACAATTCCGTTCCGGAGGGGTGCAAGAAAAAAAGAGGCAAAATACCGAGTTGTGTTTTTTAAAAAAATGCTGATTACTACAAAGATGCAAACCCATGTAAGAGCGAAAACCTTATCATGGTCAAGAATGGTTTTGGCCAGAAGGAAATTTACATAATCTAAAATTCCATTGGCCGAAAATTTAAAAACAGGAATTCCTTTGGAAACAACTCCTTTGAGGATTGAAACATCGTTTAAAAACAAAATCTGGAGAAAGGGAAGGAGCATCCCGATCGAAAAAAGCGAAAATGCCGAAGAAAGGAGGTTAAAAACAATATTTATAGAGGCAAACCTCCAATAACCATTCAGGTACCGGAGAATTTTAACAACATTTTTCACGCCTCAAAGATATATAATGTAAAAATAAATCACAGGCCCAGCGGAAATAATAAATCATTCCATACATTTGCCATCCTGATAATGGAAACCAGACGACAAAATAAGGTTGCGCGACTATTGCAAAAAGAGCTTGCCGAAATGTTCAGGCAGCACCAACATTCCTATTTAAACGCAATGATAACGGTTACTGTTGTGAGGATTTCACCCGATTTGTCATCGGCAAAAGCATACCTCAGTATTTTTTCCCCAGGAGCAACCAAGGAAACTGTAATTGAAATTATTAAAGGGAAAACAAAAATTATTAGAGCTGAACTGGCAACAAAGCTCAGATACCAGCTTATGAAAATTCCCGAATTTATTTTTTATATTGACGATTCGCTTGATTATGTTGAGAAAATTGACCAGCTTTTAAAAAAATAATTTTCCAGGAAAAAAATTCCCGGACCTTCTTTCTATTATGCGGTACGATCCAATAAAAAAAACTCTGGGAAACGTTTTTAATGCGGCACCACCATTGCGGATTTTATTTTACAAACTCCTCGATCTACTTCTTTTGAGGGCCTGGCATATTCATATGGAATTGAGGAAATGGGCTCAAAGGAATGAAAATACAGTTCACATATTGGATGCCGGCTCGGGGTTCGGACAATACACTTATTTCCTTTCGGGGATGGGCAAAAGGCACCCCGATGGATGGCAGGGATGGAACATAAAAGCCCTGGATGTAAAAGCCGACCAGGTTTGCGACTGCAATGAGTTTTTTAATTCACTTGGGAAAAAAAATGTGGTTTTTAAAATTGCCGACTTAACCAAATTCAGGGAAGAAAATGCTTTTGATTTAATTTTAAGCGTTGATGTGATGGAACATATTGAAGAGGATGTGCTGGTGTTTAAAAACTTTTTTTCTTCACTAAAACCGGGAGGAATGCTTTTAATTTCAACCCCATCTGATAAAGGCGGGTCTGATGTACATGGTGAGGAAGATGAATCTTTTATTGAAGAACATGTTAGGGATGGATACAACATTGATCAGATTCAGGAAAAATTAAAATCGGCAGGGTTTTCAAAGGTTTATGCCAGATATTCATATGGCCCTCCCGGGCAGATTTCATGGAGATTATCGATGAAATACCCGATTCTTATGCTTGGTGTTTCAAAAATTTTTTTCCTTATCCTTCCTTTTTATTACCTTGTAATATACCCGTTTTCATTTGTCCTTAATTATATTGATACCCATGCTATTCACAATACCGGCACAGGATTGATAGTGAAAGCATGGAAGTGAGTTAAAAGGAAAAAATGAATTTACCCTTCTTTATCTCCAGGCGGTATTTATTTTCAAAGAAAAAACATAATGTAATTAACATAATTTCTGGTGTTTCCATGATGGGAGTGGGCATAGGTGCCATGGCTCTTGTGGTGGTGATGTCGGCTTTTAACGGGCTTGAAAACCTGGTTTCAAAGCTTTATAGTTCCTTCGACCCTGATATTATGATTACCACTCATAAGGGAAAAACCTTTGATTCGACAAACCTTCAAAAGGAAAAAATAAAAAAAATTAAAGGGGTAAAATATTATTGCGAAGCCTTGGAGGAAACGGTTTATTTAAGGTATAAAGAAAAGGAAGCCATAGCCACGGTAAAGGGCCTGGAAGATGATTTTGTAAAAATGAGCGGAATAGACACCATGGTTACTGAAGGGGAATTTGTTTTAAAATCAAATGGGAACAATTTTGCTGTAATTGGATATGGGATTGCATATAAGCTAGGATTATTCGTTGAAAATGTTTTGGAGCCGGTGAGGATTTATTCGGCAAGAAGGGAAGAGTTTGTTTCTATTAACCCCGAACAAGCCTTTAAACAGGGAAACATTATGCCCTCGGGAGTTTTTATGATCAACCAGGATTTTGATTTAAAATATATCCTTGTCCCCCTCGGTTTTGCAAAAGATTTGCTCGAGAGAAAAAACGAAATATCCTCGGTTGAAATTGGCCTCGAAAAAGGGGTGGATGAATTAAAAATTAAAAATGAAATATCCCTTATCGCAGGAAAAGATTTTGAGGTTAAAACAAGATATGAGCTGAACGAATTAATTTTTAAAACCAATAAAACCGAAAAATGGATTACATATTTAATTCTTTCTTTTATCCTGATTATTGCAACATTTAATGTAATTGGTTCACTCACCATGCTCATTTTAGAAAAAAAAGACGATATGAAAATTTTAAGGAGCATTGGAGCAGAAAAGGAACTGATTAAAAAAATATTTCTATTTGAAGGTTTGTTAATCACCCTAATCGGTGGATTATGCGGACTAATTCTTGGCGGATTGCTTTGTGCCGGGCAACAACAATTAGGATTTGTAAGATTACAAGGTGTAATGGTTGAGTTTTACCCTGTTAAAATGGTTCTTTCAGATTTCCTGGCCGTTTTAGGAACCGTAATTATCATTGGATTTATTGCCTCCTGGCTTCCAGTAAAATTTGTAGCCGGAAGAAATATGAAATGAAAAAATGCGAAAACCAACAGAATTAATATTTTTGCAAAATAATAAACCCAAAATTTTTTGGGGGGATTAGCTCAGCTGGCTAGAGCGCTTGCATGGCATGCAAGAGGTCATCGGTTCGACTCCGTTATCCTCCACTGATTTTCTTAAAAATAATTTTTTACAGTATTAAAGTTCTTTGAGGCAAAGGAATTTTAGTAAATTGAAATGTTTTATTCCCTTAAAAGATGTATTCAATGGTAGTTCATCCATAGTTATTACATATTTAGGATAATTGTCTTTCACCAACTGTAAATTTCCAAATTCTCTTTTTACTGCTTTTTCATTATTCAGTAAATAAGCAACCTGAAAATAACAGTATTCGCCATTTTTTTCTCCAATAAAATCTATTTCTTTATCCCCTTCTTTACCCACAAACACTTTATATCCGAGAAAGCAAAGCTGATTATAAACCAAATTTTCAAGCACTTTCCCAATATCGTTCGGATTAAATCCACCAATGGCGTTTCTTAATCCGATATCTTCAAAATAATATTTTTCGCCTGTTTCAAAAATTTTTTTTCCCGAAATTTCTTTTCTTTTGACTGCATTTACAAAGTATGCCTCCTCGAGAAATGATAAATAATTTATTACAACAGAAACATTTTTACTTGCCTTTTGCGATCTGAGATAGTCTGAAATTTTATTTGCCGAAACAAGGCTTCCAGTATTATCGGCAAGGAAATGTAAAAGATTTTCCAGAAATGCGGTATCCCGGATTTGATGGCGGCCGATTACGTCACGATATAAAATAGTTGCATAAATATTTTTCAAATAATCAAATATTATTTCATCTTTTTTGGGCAAGTGTATTAGGTAAGGCAGACCCCCATATTTCATAAAAAGAGAAGTGCTTTCAACCGTTGGTTCCAGCTTGT
>JAHEZO010000043.1:0-527 GCA_023250995.1 Flavobacteriales bacterium
TTATTAAAACCGAAACTCAGTTTTGCATACCATTGAACCATATTATAACTGGAGACATTTATACATTTCTGAAGAGGATGAATATTCCCCTTTTTTCGGAAAGGAGTACAATGAATTTGAATTTACCGAGAGCATTTACGATTATTTTATTCACCCGCAATGGGATAATATGGGCTCTTCAACCTTATTTATTAAAATTCTTTTTGCCGATTATGACGAACATTTTGCCATTATCGAATTAATTGGAGAATGGAATGATTGTATTAACAATGACATTATGTTTTTTAAAAGGGATATTGTGGAGAGTTTATTGCGAAAAGGAATAAATAAATTTATTCTGATTGGCGAAAATGTTTTTAATTTCCACTCCTCTGACGATTGTTATTATGAGGAGTGGTTTGAAGAAACACCGGATGGATGGATTGCCTTGCTTAATTTCAGAAAGCATGTTTTGGATGAATTTATTGAAGCAAACATCGACAGGTATTTTGTAATGGGTGGAAATCTGAATGAAATTGCCTGGAGGA
>JAHEZO010000043.1:537-7811 GCA_023250995.1 Flavobacteriales bacterium
TGCCCCGCTGCAGGTATTTCAAGGGGTGGAAACTTTGGTGGAAAAAAGGCTTGGGTCTACAACAAAATGATTTATCCCGGGTTATATTTATTTTTAATCATTTCGGCTACTTTTTTATCCACCGGGAAAGTAAAGTCTTTTTCTGAAATCTGATTCAGCGGAATCCATCGGAATGATTCAGCCCCCGGAATTAAATTTTCAAAATCAAACTTTTTGGCACTTACTCTGAAAATGGCAGGGGAAATGAGTTTAATAAAATAATAAATACTTATGAGCTGGTTGGTTTTATTAAATGCCGAAATCTGAAAAAAATCTGTGGTGTAAACATGATCCAAAATCTCCACCTCCTGCCCTAATTCCTCCAAACATTCCCTTTTAAGGCAATCCCTGGTTCCCTCCCCGAATTCTAAACCTCCTCCGGGAAATTTTGTAAACTGAATTCCGAAACGGGTTTCATCGGCCACCAGAATTTCCTTGTTTTCATTAATTAATATGCCGTAAACCCGTATGTTGAAAGAGATTTCCTTCATTTTAGTTCATTCCCCTTTCTTTTTTAATTTTATCATAAGCATCCTGCACTTTTTGAAATTTTTCCTTGGCGGCTTTTTGAAATTCCTCTCCCAGATGGGAAACTTTATCCGGGTGATGAATAATTGCCATTCTACGGTAAGCTTTTTTCACTTCTTCATCCGAAACCGTTTTTTCAATTTCAAGAATTTTATAATGACTTTCAGTGTTGCTTATAAACATGGCACAGATAGATTGAAAATCATGTGTGCCGATCCCCAGAAAATTCGAAATTTCGTTAAGAATTTTCACTTCATTTTGAATAATTTTACCGTCAGCTCCCGCTATACCGAATAAGTAATGAATAAGCTGAAGCCTCAAGGAATATTGCATATTATTCCGGATTTGGATACAAACTTCACTTAGGGGAATATTTTTTTGAAGAATTTCTTTAAAAATATGCATTAATTCTTTGGTTTTTTCAACTCCGAATTGACGGATGAAAAACTTCTTGGCAAACTCAAGTTCCGATTTTAACACTACACCGTCCGCTTTCATTACAGCTGCCGAAAGCACAAGCAGACTAATGGCAAAGTCACCTCTCCCGGTGGTTTGATGGGGCATTTCCTGATCATAAGAATAAGTGGTTATCACTTTTGAATTATCTAAAAACGTCCCAGCAACAAAACCAATGATTGCTCCAATCGGACCTCCTAATGCCCATCCAAGGCCGGCACCTATTAATTTCCCGTAATTCGACATAACCGTTTTTTGAAATTATTTGGTATTCAGGTAAATTGAACTTTCCTCATTTAAGAAAAATATTACCCTACTGTTGGCAAAATTAAAAAATCATTCAGGTTGGATTGGATGAAAATTTTAAATTCGCCTGAATTTTTTTATTGCAGCAAAACATAGAAAAATGAATTACTTTTATGAGTGAAGGCTTTTCTGAACCTTATAAAATTGTTTTCCCGGATATTCCCTCAGCCGGAGTATATTTTTTTACTACCCCAAGCGGAATGCAATATGAAGTTCGTTTTGGAAGAAAGAAAGATGATATTCTCAGTGCAACCATTGTTTTCGGGGTTATAAATGAAGAGTTTGAAGGAGAAGAATATGTGATGACAAATAAGAATGAAGTTTACCATGTGATGGCCACCATTGTGAAAATAATTCAGACTTTCAGAAATGAGCATCCCAACGTTAGGTCCTATGAATTTACCGGTGAACCCAAGCATGGCGAATCCATTGATTCTCCAACTCAGAGGATTCGGCTATATTACAGGTATGTTCAAAAGATGTTTGATAACAGGGATTGGGATATTAATTTTGGAAAAAACACCATTATAGTTCAAAGAAAAAAATAATCAGGTTAATTGTTAGGGGTTATTCTTTTTAAAATTCTTTTTACAAGGGAAGGTCCTTCATATATAAATCCGGTATAAATCTGTACAAGAGAGGCTCCTGCCTCCATTTTTTCTCTGGCATCTTCGGGTGAATGAATTCCACCCACTCCTATTACCGGAAAACTTTGGTTCGATTTTTCAATTAAATATTTTATTACTTCAGTTGATTTTTTTAATAATGGCTTTCCGCTAAGCCCGCCCTGCTGACCCATATTATTATCTAAAACCAAATCCTCCCTCGAAAGTGTTGTATTTGTGGCAATAACTCCATCAATTTTTGTTTCTTTTACAATTTGGATAATGTCATCCAATTGCGGGTTTGATAAATCGGGTGCAATTTTTAGCAGGATCGGCTTAGGGGTTCCCGAACTTTCTGCACTTAATTCCCCGTTCACTTTTTTTAATCTGATTAATAAATTGGTGAGCGGTTCTTTTTCCTGCAAATCTCGCAGCCCGGGAGTGTTTGGGGAACTTACATTTATTGCAAAATAATCAACTACTCCAAATAATGCCCTGAAACAAAATTCGTAATCATCGCCTGCCTTTTCGTTGGGGGTGGTTTTGTTTTTGCCTATGTTTCCTCCAATGATGATTTTTTTGTTTCTTTTTTTTAAGCTTTTTGCTGCGGCTTCTGCACCCAAATTATTAAACCCCATCCTGTTTATTAATCCATCGTTTTTTTTTAGCCTGAAAAGGCGCGGTTTCTTGTTGCCGTCCTGCGCAAGAGGAGTTACAGTTCCGATTTCAATAAAGCCGAATCCAAAATTCGCAAACTCGTTAAAAAATTTTGCATCTTTATCAAAACCGGCAGCCAGGCCAACCGGATTTGGAAATTCCAAGCCAAAAACTTTCCTTTTTAATTTTTCATCCTCAACGCAATAAATTTTTCTCATCAACAGATTAAAAAACGGAAAACGGTGGAAAAAACGTATGGTCATATTTACAAAGCCGTGAATGAATTCGGGAGGGAAAAGGAAAAAAACAGGTCGGATAAAATATTTATACATTTTATTCAATCATTCCATCTTTAATGGTTAGTTTTCGATCGGCCATGGTGGCAAGCTCTTCATTATGTGTAACAATGATGAAGGTTTGATTGAATTTTTCCCGAAGAGAAAAAAACAAATTGTGCAGCTCTTTTGCATTTTTTGAATCCAGGTTCCCCGAGGGCTCATCGGCCATAATTACTGCAGGGGAGTTTATAAGTGCCCTTGCCACTGCAACCCGTTGTTGTTCCCCTCCCGAAAGCTCTGATGGTTTATGATTTGTTCTTTGGCTTAATCCCAAAAAATCCAGTAGTTCTCCGGCTTTTTCTTCGGCTTTTCTTTTTGGAGTCTTGGCAATAAATGCAGGCAAACAAACATTTTCTAATGCAGTAAATTCAGGCAATAAATGGTGGAATTGAAAAACAAAACCGATCTTCCGGTTTCTGAATTCTGAAAGTTGTTTTTCCGAAAGGGATTGGATTTTGGTTTGATGAATTAAAAGGTCCCCTTTGTCGGCCCGGTCAAGGGTTCCAAGAATTTGCAACAGCGTTGTTTTCCCTGCTCCGGAGGCACCCACAATTGATACAAATTCTCCGGCCTTTATTTCCAGATTTACTCCTTTAAGCACTTCAAGGCCATTATATGATTTGTGAATATTGCTTGCCTTTATCATCCGGTTTTTTTAATACTTTTGGCAAATCTACAAATTACCCATTTAATTTTTTTCTATTCACTTTAACCATTTAATTCTTTAATTTTTTATGAATCTTCACGAGTATCAGGGAAAAGCCATTTTGCGCCAATTTGGTGTTGCAACTCCCGAAGGAGTGGTTATTGAAAAGGCCGAAGAAGCCTTGGCGGCTGCAAATAAAGTTTCTGAAAAAACAAATTGCACCGTTTGGGCGGTTAAAGCTCAGATTCATGCCGGTGGAAGAGGAAAAGGAGGGGGTGTAAAAATTGCAAAATCACTGGATGAAGTTCAAAAATTTGCGAGTGATATTTTGGGAATGAACCTGGTAACGCCTCAAACCGGTTCCAAAGGAAAAAAGGTGAATAAGGTTTTAATTGAGCAAGGGGTATATTATAAAGGTGCCTCTGAACCAAAAGAGTTTTACATGGGTGTTTTGCTGCACAGGCAAACAGGTAAGAATATGATTATGTATTCCACTGAAGGTGGTATGAGCATCGAAGAGGTAGCGGAAAAAACCCCACATTTGATTTTTAAGGAAGAAATTGAGCCATCTGTGGGTCTTTTGCCCTATCAAACCAGGCGTATTGCCTTTAATCTTAAATTATCAGGCAAAGCTTTTAAAGGAATGACAAAATTTGTTGAATCCCTTTATAGTGCTTTCCAAAGTTGTGATGCATCTCTTTTTGAAATTAATCCTCTTCTGAAAACATCCGATGACCTTATTTTTGCTGCCGATTCTAAGGTTACTCTTGATGATAATGCTCTTTTTCGCCACCCGGATTATGAGGCCATGCGCGATTTAAGCGAAGAAAATTCAATGGAGGTGGAAGCCCGCGAGGCAGATTTGAATTATGTAAAGCTGGATGGCAATGTGGGATGCATGGTGAATGGGGCCGGACTTGCCATGGCCACAATGGATATTATTAAGGTATCGGGTGGCGAGCCCGCAAACTTCCTTGATGTGGGTGGAACGGCAAATGCTGAACGGGTTGAAAAAGCCTTTAGAATTATCTTAAAAGACCCGAATGTAAAAGCAATCCTGGTAAATATTTTTGGAGGAATTGTGCGTTGCGACAGAGTGGCCCAGGGAATCGTGGATGCCTATAAAAATATCGGTAAAATACCTGTTCCCATCATTGTTCGCCTTCAGGGGACAAATGCAGTTGAAGCAAAAAAACTGATTGAGCAATCCGGACTTAAAGTTGAATCCGCAATTCTTCTCCGTGAAGCGGCTGATCTGGTTAAAAAAGTTTTGGGAAATTAAAATTCTCTGTTGCCACCTCAAATGTACGTTGTAAAGAGTGGCGGACTGCCAAAAAAAAACCGATTCTTACCTTTTTTATTTCCTTTGTTTTTTGTTGCCTCATTATGGCTTGTAAAGTTTGTTGAAATTAACTTTCAACTTGATTTTGCCGGGTTCGGAATTTTACCAAGAAATTTTTCCGGCTTAAGGGGAATTATTTTTGCTCCCTTAATTCACGAAAATTTTAATCATTTAATAAACAATTCTTTCCCCGTATTAATTCTTGGCACCGCAATTTTTTATTCTTATAAAGAAGTAAAGTGGAAAATTTTTTTCTGGATTTATTTTATGACCAACCTTTGGGTTTGGGCCGCTGCCCGTTCGGCATTTCATATTGGTGCCAGCGGACTTGTTTACGGTTTTGCAAGTTTTATTTTTTTTAGCGGAATTATCCGGAAAAACTTAAAACTGATGGCACTTTCACTGTTGGTGGTTTTTCTTTACGGTGGTATGGTGTGGGGAATTTTTCCCATCGATTACCGAATCTCTTTTGAATCCCATCTTTTTGGCTCACTGGCAGGACTTCTCCTTGCATATTATTTCAGAAAACAGGGCCCCCAAAGGGAAAAATATTCCTGGGATTTCGAAGAGGAAGAAGATAGTGAAATTAGAAAATTTGGGGAGGAGGATAATAAAAACCCCTTTAATTTTCCTTCAGTTAATTAATCTTATTCGCTTTATTGCTTTTGCATTCCGAAGCCCGTGCAATTAACGGTATTTGAGGTGGCAACATCAGTAAATTTAACAGGAATCAGCAAATTTACTCCTGAAAAAGTGGCTGCTGCAGTTGATTCTACTTTCCAGTTTTTTCCTGTACTGCCATCCGTAAAGTTTTGAGCAGCAATGGTAAATGAATTACCTGAAACATCCCCGATAACAGCCCATCCCTTGTTAATAAAATTATTTAGAATGATTTTGTTACTGGCTGTGGTAGAAATGCTAATTGAACAACTATAAATGGCGGTTGTGTTACAAAATTGAAAATTTGTTTTATAATTTCCCGAAAATGTTGCACAGGTGGTGCAGCTGATACTGCAATCATCTCCGTAATATCCCGAAGGGCAATTGCAGGTCCCGCTCACACAAGTACCACCATTCTGGCAGGTTTTCCCGTTGCAAAGCTCACAATTATCTCCTGTAAATCCGGCCGGACAAATACATTTTCCCTTTTCGCAGGTGGCCCCGTTTTGGCAATCTTTATCCTTGCATTTATCACAAGAGGAAGTAAAAAAAATGCCTAAACATAAAATGGCAATGGTAAAAAAATTAGAAAATATTTTTCTCATTTCAAATTGATTTATTAATTGGTTTTACAATGGGTGAACTGCATTTACTACAACTTCCTGAGTTTTTTTTTAACCTGAAAGCCTGCCATGTCTTTTGGGCAAGGAAAAAAACAGCAGCCAAAACTATAAATATTACTGCAACATTTTGGAAGGTCATTAAAAAAAAAATATATTTTTTGAAAACAAATTTTTGAATTTCGACAAAAGTAAATTTATTTTTTCAAAGAATTGGAAGTTGAATTTAAATAAAATAATAAAATACCATTTGGTCTTTTATTAAATATTATTACCTTTGCCCAATTAAACATTAAAATATTAAGCTATGGAAACCTTGAATGAAATAAAACCAGATCAAAAAAGTCAGCAAACAATTGCCGAATATGTTGTTAATGATTTCAGGAATGCAGAAATATTTAACAAATTCGGTTTGGATTTTTGCTGTGGTGGAAACAAAACCCTTGAAAAAGCTTGTAAGGAGAAAGGAATTAATGTTTCAGACGTAGAATCAGCCATGAATGAAATTGGAAAAACCAATTCCGGAAATGAGCTTGATTTTAACCACTGGGAATTGGATTTTCTGGCCGATTATATTATTAATGTTCATCATAAATATGTGAGCGAATCCATCCCCTTTCTCGAGGAATTGAGTGAAAAGGTGGCAAGGGTTCATGGTGAAAATCATCCCGAATTGGTTGCGATATCACAATTGGTATTTGAGATTACGGCCGAATTAACTTCACATATGCATAAGGAGGAAATGATTCTTTTCCCGGTTGTAAAAAAAATGGCAATAGAAAAAAGAAATGGGGAATTCACAGTCCCGGCTGGTTTGGGTTCCCTTTCGGGTCCCATAAGGGTAATGGAAGCCGAACATGTTTCTGCCGGTGGAAACTTGGAGAAAATAAAAAAATTAAGCAAAAATTTTGTTCCCCCGGCCGAGGCATGTAATTCTTACAGGGTTTTTTATGCTAAACTTCAGGAATTTGAAAATGATCTTCATAAACATATTCATCTTGAGAATAACATTCTCTTTCCGAAAGCATTGAAAATGGAAAGTGAAATTTCAAATTTTAGTAACTAAAATGCTTTCTC
>JAHEZO010000043.1:7821-19767 GCA_023250995.1 Flavobacteriales bacterium
CAAAAATCAGGAAAACAAAAAATTGGGAGTTAAAGGTATTTCGATGGGGTTGAAAATGCCGGTTCCGTATTTAGGCAAAATTCTTCAGGAACTTGTTCGCAAAAAAATAATATCGTCATCAAAGGGGCCAAACGGTGGCTATTTCCTTTCAGCTAAAAACAGGAAATTATCCGTCCTTCAAATCATTGAATTTATTGATGGTTTAAATATTTTTGATGATTGTATCCTCGGGCTTTCCACCTGTTCCGAAGATCATCCATGCCCTGCCCACAAGGATTTTAAAATTTCACGAAATCATCTCCGGAAATCTTTTTCCGGAAAATCCATCCAAAATTTATCAGAAGAAATTATTTCCGGGAATTTGTTTCTAAAGGATTAAAAAATTTTTGAAGGCCGGTTGATGTTTTCAAATTTTGTATTGAAATCCCAATCCATTTTCATTTCGAAAACCTCAGTAAAAAAGATTCAAAAAAATAAATACTTTTGCCATCCCCAATTATTCCCGGATGAAAACTTTATCAGAGCAGGAAATTTTAATTAATAACATTAAGGCCAGCCCTGCAATGCTCCTTAAATTTTACAAGGAAATTTTAAAACCGAGAATGATAGAGGAGAAAATGCTTATTCTCCTTAGACAGGGGAAAATTTCCAAATGGTTTTCAGGCATTGGCCAGGAAGCCATTTCTGTTGGTTGTGCCCTTGCCCTAAAAGATGATGAATATATTCTTCCTCTCCACCGCAACCTTGGTATCTTTACCTGCAGAGGGGTGCCCCTAAGCAGATTGTTTTCTCAATTTCAGGGAAAAATGAATGGTTTCAGCAAGGGGAGGGAAAGGTCTTTTCATTTTGGATCTAATGAACACCATATCGTTGGGTTGATTTCTCATCTCGGGCCCCAACTCTCGGTGGCCGATGGAATTGCTCTAGGGCAAAAATTAAAAAATGAGAAAAAAGCCACGCTTGTTTTTTCTGGCGATGGGGGTACAAGTCAGGGAGAATTCCATGAAGCACTAAACGTTGCCGCAGTGTGGGATTTACCGGTAATTTTTGTGGTTGAAAATAACGGATATGGTTTATCCACACCAATATCTGAACAATTTAAATGCAAAAACATAATTGATAAAGGAGTAGGTTATGGTATTGAATCAGTAAAAATTGATGGAAACAACTTCCTTGAAGTTTATGGTACAATAAAAAAAATTGCCGAATCTGTAAGGGAAAACGCTAAACCTTTCCTTGTAGAATGTGTTACTTTTAGAATGAGAGGGCATGAAGAAGCTTCAGGAACCAAATATGTACCAAAGGAGTTGTTTGAACAGTGGGAACAGAAAGATCCTGTAAAAAACTTTGAAAAATTTCTTCTTAATTCAGGAGTTCTTTCCAATGAAATTGTTTCGGGAATTAAAATTGAGATAACAAATGAAATTAATGAAGCGGTTGAAATTGCTTTTGCTGAAGAAAAAATTGTTCCCGATACAGAGAAGGAATTTAAGGATGTTTTTTCATGTGGGGTGGATAATTCAGATTTGATTCACAAATCAAACGGGATTTTTTTTAAAGGAGAAAAAGAAAAGGAAGTTCGCTTTATTGATGCTATTTCTGATGGACTTAGGCAATCTATGAGAAAATTTCCAAATCTTGTTTTAATGGGCCAGGATATTGCCGAATATGGCGGAGCTTTTAAGGTTACAGATGGTTTTCTGGAAGAATTTGGTAGAAATCGGGTAAGAAACACCCCTCTTTGTGAATCGGCAATTATTGGGGTTGGTCTTGGCCTCTCGGTGAAAGGATTTAAATCGGTAATTGAAATGCAGTTTGCCGATTTTGTTACCTGCGGTTTTAATCAGATTATCAATAACCTTGCAAAAATTAACTGGCGGTGGGGTCAAAATGCTGATGTGGTAATACGCATGCCTACAGGTGCCGGGGTGGGAGCGGGTCCTTTCCATTCTCAATCCAATGAAGCATGGTTTTTTCACACGCCCGGATTAAAAGTGGTTTATCCGGCTTTTCCGAAAGATGCTAAGGGTTTGCTTGCTGCTTCCATTGAGGACAACAATCCTGTTATGTTTTTCGAACATAAAGCTCTTTACCGAAGTGTGAAGGAAATGGTTCCCGAAGGTTATTATTCACTCGAACTTGGAAAGGCCGGAGTTATAAGAGAAGGAAATGATATTTCAATTATTACCTATGGATTCGGGGTTCATTGGGCTCTCGAAATCCTTAATCAACATCCCGAAATATCGGCCGATTTAATTGATTTAAGAACTCTTTTGCCTCTGGATGAAAACACAATTTTTACCTCTGTTAACAAAACCGGGAAAGCAATTATTTTGCATGAGGATACCTTAACGGGAGGCATTGGAGGTGATATTTCAGCCAGGATAACTGAAAACTGTTTTGAACATCTTGACGGACCTGTAATCAGGTCGGCCTCTCTGGATACTCCTGTTCCATTTAGCAGTGAACTTGAATGGAATTTTTTGCCAAAGCAAAGATTTCATAAACAATTGCTTGACCTTTGGAAATATTAAAAAAAAAAAAATTTGAATGGTTTTTCTTACAAGAAGAGAGCGCTTCAGTGCCGCTCATAAACTCTGGAAACCGGAATGGTCGGAGGAAAAAAATTTTGACGTTTTCGGGAAATGTGCCAACCAGAACTGGCATGGCCATAATTATGAGTTGTTTATAACAGTCAAAGGAGAAGTTAACCCCGAAACCGGATTTGTTATTGATTTGAGGATATTGGGTGAGATAATTAATAACAAAATAATAAATCAGCTCGATCATAAAAATGTTAATCTCGATTGCCCTTTTATGGTTGGGAAATTATCCACAACAGAGAACCTGGCAATGGGAATTTGGGCCATCCTTTTTCCTGAAGTTAAAAAACTCGGGTGTGAATTGCATTCTGTAAAGATTAAAGAAACCGAAAATAATTCGGTTGAATATTTAGGGAATTAATAGCGATATCAATGAAAAAGAAACAAATATTAAAGGTAACAGGTACTGACGGGTATGCTAAAATTGAAAATTACAATCCCGGATTGATTGAAAAAATTTCTTCCGGATACAAATCAATTATTGTTGATATTGGCGAAAATCCAAAACGCGAAGGTCTTGCCAAAACTCCTGAAAGAGCTGCCAAGGCAATGCAATTTCTTACCCATGGTTACCATTTAAATCCCGAGGAAATTTTAAGAAGTGCCATTTTTACGGAAGATCATAAACACATGATTTTGATAAAGGATATTGAAATATTTTCTCTCTGCGAACATCACCTTCTCCCTTTTTTTGGCAAGGCACATGTGGCCTATATCCCAAACGGCCGTATTGTTGGTTTAAGTAAAATTCCCCGGGTGGTGGATGCTTTTGCAAGAAGGCTTCAGGTTCAGGAAAGACTGACTGATCAAATTAAAGATTGCATTCAAAAAGTATTAAACCCACTGGGTGTGGCAGTTGTTATTGAAGCAAAGCACCTTTGTATGCAAATGAGGGGAATTCAAAAACAAAATTCTGTGGCAACCACTTCTTCCTTTACTGGTGCATTTCTTAAGGAAAAAACAAGATCTGAATTTATTAATTTAATTTCCGCAAAACTGAACTGATTTTTTATGAAAGCTTATGTTTTCCCCGGACAAGGTTCTCAATTCCCAGGGATGGGAAAGGAACTTTATGAAACAAATCCCATTGCAAAAGAATTATTTGAAAGCGCAAATTCTATCCTCGGCTTTCGAATTACAGATATATTGTTTTCAGGAACCGAGGAACAACTGAAACAAACCAATGTAACTCAGCCCGCCATTTTTTTACATTCAGTTATTTTGGCTCAAACACTGGGTGAAAAATTTAACCCTGATATGGTGGCGGGCCATTCCCTCGGGGAGTTTTCTGCATTGGTTGGAAATAAATCTTTGTCATTCGAGGATGCACTTATGCTTGTTTCAAAACGCGCAAAGGCAATGCAAAATGCATGCATTTTGAATCCTTCCACAATGGCCGCCATTCTTAATCTGGATGAAAAGGTTGCGGTGGAAATATGTGATGAAATTTCAAATTCAGGTGAAACAGTTGTTGCCGCCAATTATAATTGCCCGGGGCAATTAGTTATTTCGGGAACCATCAAGGGAATAAATCTCGCCTGTGAAAAAATGAAGGCAGCAGGTGCAAAAAGAGCACTGGTTCTACCTGTGGGCGGAGCATTTCACTCACCCTTAATGGAGCCCGCAAGGGTTGAATTAGAAGCAGCAATTAACGCTACAAATATTAAACAACCCGTTTGTCCGGTTTACCAAAATGTAACAGCCGGTGCGGTTTCAGCTCCTGAAGAAATTAAAAAAAATCTAATTGCTCAACTCACCTCCCCTGTTAAATGGACGCAAACTGTGCAGCAAATGATTGCTGATGGGGCAACGTCTTTTATTGAAGTAGGGCCGGGAAAAGTGCTGCAGGGGCTTGTTAAAAAAGTTAACAGGGATATCCAGGCTTTTAGTGCCTAGGAAGTTTTCACCAAAGAAAATAAGGAAAATATTTACTTTAACAAATCTTGAATTTCTGCATTTGTAAGGATAAAATTTTTGTTATCAAGCTTTAACATTTTTTAACAAACTTTCTTTTAAAAAATGTTTTTTGCCAATTTACATTTGCCCTTCGAAAAAAAATATGAATTCGAAAAAATATATCTTAAATTGGTTTATTTACCTTATTTTATTTTTTCTTCTTTTTTTGGCTGTGGGAACACAGGGGCAAAACAAATCGGCCAAACCTGAGGAACGGATAAATGTACAAAAAGAAACCGATGAAAATGGAAACATTACAAGGTATGATTCCACGTATTTTTATTCTTATTCCGGTTCGGGGGAGAAATTAAATGTAGATTCACTTTTGCAAAATTTCAACCGGAATTTTTCCTTAAATTTTGATTCTTTATCCGATTTTCGTTTTCCGGATCTATCGGGGCATTTTAATAATAATATGGATTTTTTCTTTGGTGATGACAGGTTTTTGAACTTTGATGAAATTTTTAAAGAGCAGCAACAATTGATCGAAAAAATTTTTAGGGAAGGGCAAAACCAAACTCTTCCCAATTCAAAACAACAAAATTTTTCTCCCCGAAAAAAGAATAACCCTAAGGACATTAAAATTTAATTTTGTAATAATAAGTAGATAAATAAAAATTCGCATTATTAGTAATTAGTATTTATTGGTAATTAGTAGATTCTTTTAATTTAGTAATTCTTAGATTCATGGATATAGTTGTAGAAAACCTCACTAAAAAATACGGGCCTCAAAGGGCTGTGGATAATATCTCTTTCAGAATTAATACCGGGGAAGTCCTCGGTTTTCTGGGGCCCAATGGTGCCGGCAAAACTACAACAATGAAAATTATAGCCTGTTATATGGCTGCAAATGAAGGAAAGGTAAAAGTGGGTGATTTTACCATTGGAGAAAATACAGAGGATATTAAAAAATGCATCGGTTATCTTCCCGAAAATAACCCACTATACTATGATATGCCCGTGATTGATTACCTTGAATTTGTAGCAATGTTGCAGGGTGTTGAAAAAACAAAAGTTCAAGGCCGGATTCGCGAAATGGTTGGAATTTGCGGATTAAACCCCGAAAAACATAAAAAAATCGGAGAACTATCAAAGGGGTATCGCCAACGGGTTGGCCTCGCCCAGGCAATGATTCATGACCCCAAAATCTTAATTCTTGATGAGCCAACCACAGGGCTTGACCCCAATCAAATTGTTGAAATAAGAAATTTAATCAGGGAAATTGGAAAAGAAAAAACCGTTGTCCTCAGTACTCATATCCTGCCCGAAGTAGAAGCTACTTGCAATCGTATTTTAATCATCAACAAGGGTAAAATTGTGGCTGACGGATCCTCGGCTTCCCTTAGAAAACAAGCACAGGGACAGGAGATTCTTAAGGTGCGGATTGAGGATGAAAACGATAAAAATATTATTTTTCAATGCCTTAAGTCTTTGGATAACGTAGCAGTAGTGGATTTCATTTCCGCCTCAGAAAACGTTTTCGAGGTTCAAAGCAAACCGGGTTTGAGCTCACGAAGGGCAATTTTCGAATTGTGCGTAAAAAACAAATGGGTCCTCACTGAATTGAGCTTTGTGGAAACCCGCCTGGAAGATATTTTCAGAAATTTAACTATGAATTAATATCTGTTGAAGGCTATATGCCCAAAATTTTTACAACCAAATTATTGTCTTATTTAAAAGCATCAAAAGTCAAAACCGGATTACTAATTAATTTCGGAAATCAAAGTTGTGATATTAAACGCCTATCAGTGTAATCATTTTAAAAAATCTGTGTTATCATCTTATGAATAAAATACTGATCATTGCCCGCAAAGAGTTTCTAACCTTTTTCGATTCCCTTATTGCCTACATCATGCTGGTTGCTTTTCTAGGCTTCAGCGGATTTTTTACCTGGCTTTACGGAATGGATATTTTTCTCAGAAACCAGGCCGATTTACAGGCTTTTTTTGCAATTGCCTACTGGACTCTTTTCTTTTTTATTCCGGCTCTTACCATGAAAATGCTTGCCGAAGAAAACAAAACAGGAACCATTGAGCTTTTACTTACCAAAGCCGTAACCGATTGGCAGGTTATTCTTGGAAAATTTTTTTCATGCCTTGCCCTGGTGGGTCTGGCTCTCGCTTTAAGCCTTCCTTACTATATTACCGTTTGGAAACTTGGCCCCATTGACCATAGTGCTGTTTGGTGCGGTTATCTTGGACTCTTGCTCATGAGTGCAACCTATGTAAGCATTGGTCTTTTTGCAAGCAGTATCACAAGCAATCAGATTGTAGCCTTCCTTTTGGCTTTGTTTATCGGGATGTTTTTTCACATCATTTTTGATGTAATGGCAAATAATTTTTCAGGAATTATTGGCGAAACATTCAGTTACCTTAGTGTTTCATCCCACTATGAATCCATATCCAGGGGTGTAATTGATACAAAAGATTTAGTTTATTTTCTTTCCATCATTTTTGCGGGCCTTATCCTTTCCGAAATTTCATTGTCAAAAAGAAATGTTACAGATTAATATTATGAAAAACAGAAGCAGCATCAGAAATTTTCTACTCCTTTCTATCGGGATAATTATTTTAATTAATATTCTTTCAAACAGGTTTTTTGCCAGGTTGGACTTTACCGCAGATCAGCGTTATACTCTCAGCAAGGCCACCAAGGATATCCTTTCAGGCTTATCTGATCCTGTTACCATCACTGCTTATTTTTCTGAAGATTTACCCCCTGATATTGCAAAAACCCGCAGGGATTTCAAAGAACTCCTTATTGAATATAACCAGCGTTCCTCCGGAATGGTTGTTTATGAATTTGTAAATCCCAATGAAAATGAGGAACAGGAAAAGAAAGCCATGCAATCGGGGATACAGCCGGTAATGATTAATATGAGAGATAAAGATCAGATGAAACAGCAGAAAGCCTACCTTGGGGCTGTAATTCAGATGGGCGAAAAAAGAGAAACTATTCCTTTTATGCAACCCGGAGCTGCCATGGAATATGCCCTCTCATCAGGAATAAAAAAACTTTCGGTGAATGAAAAAACTTCCATAGGTTTTATTCATGGTCATGGCGAGCCGGGACTTGCCGAAATGCAGCAGGCAAATAATTCACTTTCGGTTTTGTATAACACCCAAGAGGTAACCCTAAACGATACCGCTCCCATTTCCTCTAATTTTAAAACCATTGCTCTTGTAAATCCAACGGATTCTTTTCCCGAAGCCCATTTGCGCCAGCTGGATGATTTTCTTTCCAGGGGCGGGAATTTATTTATTGCTTACAATAGGGTTAAAGGCGATTTATCTACCGCTCAGGGCCAGTTAACTCAAACCGGTATTGAAAGTTGGCTAAGCAAAAAAGGTATAAACATTGAATCCAATTTTATTGTGGATGCCAGTTGCGGCAGTGTAACCGTAAGGCAGCAACAGGGGATGTTCAATTTTCAAAATAATATTGCATTTCCATATTTTCCTTTAATTAATACTTTCGAAAATCATCCTGCGGTAAAGGGATTGGAATCAGTTATGTTTCAGTTTGCAGCCCCCATCAGTTTTTCAGGTGATACAGGAATTCAGTTTACCCCTCTTGCCCGAACATCTGCAAAAACCGGAACCATACCGGCACCTACCTATTTCAATATCCAAAAGCAATGGACTCAGGCAGATTTTCCAATGTCGAAATTGGCGGTTGCGGCTGTTTTCAGCGGAAAAATTTCTGGAACAAATCCTTCCAAAATGATTCTTATTTCAAATGGAAATTTCGCCATTAACGGTGAGGGCCAGAAGGAAATGCAACTTCCGCCCGATAATGTTAACCTTTTGGTTAACGGCATTGATTGGCTCTCCGATGAAACGGGCCTGATTGATTTAAGGACAAAAGGGGTAAGCACCAGGCCCCTGGATCAGGTGGAAGACAGCACAAAAACATTATTAAAATATCTGAATTTCCTGTTGCCCGTTCTATTAATTGTTATTTATGGTTTTGTTAGAATGCAAATGAAAAATAATCAAAAAGTGAGAAGAATGCAGGAGGATTTCTCTTAAAAAAAATTAAATGTTTTATGCTTAAAAAATTAAATACCAAAACACTTGTTATTCTGCTGTCGGTATTGGTGGCAATTGTATTGTTAACCAAAATTTTTGATGATAAAAAGGGGGGAAGAACTTTTAAGGAAGAGCTGGTTACCCTTGATACCTCGCTTGTAAACGTTATTTTGGTTTACCCGGCTTCCCAGCAGAAAAAAGAAATTAAACTTTCACGAAGCGGAGAAATCTGGATGGTGCAAAGCGAAAATATTTCCTCTGAAGCCGATTCCTCATATGCCAGAAATTTAATTGGAACTTTTTCGGTTATTAAAACCATCAGGCTTGCAGCAACTGAAAAAAGCAAATGGAAAGATTTTAATGTGGATGATTCCCTTGGAACAAAAGTGAAATTTTTATCGGGGGAAAAAGTTTTGGCCGAAATTGTTGTTGGGAAATTTTCATATAATCAAATGAGCCGATCAGGGATATCTTATGTAAGGTTGCCGGGAGAAGACAATGTATATGCCGTGGATGGTTTTTTGCCAATGGCGGTAAACCAGCAATTTAATGAGTGGCGAAATAAAAATATCCTCCGGGGGAATAAAGAGGATTGGAAAAAAATTAGTTTTTCTTATCCCGACAGCAGTTTTTATCTCGAAAAGGAAAATGATAAATGGAAATTAAAATCCAACGGTCTCTCCATAGAAGGGGTGGGGGAAACAGATATGACCGATACAGTAAAAATTGAGCAGTTCATTAATAGCTTTTCAAACCTGTCAAATTCATCTTTCGTTGATAATTATTCCCCCTCGGTTCCGGCTTCTATGACCGTAACCGTTGAAGGAAATAACATGGCTTCCCCGGTTTCAATTAAAGCATTTTTAAGTGATTCTGCAAGCAAATTAATTGTAAACTCATCTTTTAATCCAAAATCTTATTTCATGGATGAAAAAGGTAGTCTTTCTGAAAGAATTTTTAAAAAGTTTACCGACTTTTTGAAAACCCCCGTGCCCGCAGAGGAGATAAAAGGAAAGAAAAAATAATTTTCAATAAGGAGTTTAAAGGGAATGGTTAAGTAATTTCCCCGATTCAATTATTTTGTGAAGGTATTTTTCTGTCCTGCATCCTTTAATTAAATCAATATGACCCTGGTGGTGGCAGTCCGATCCTATCAAATCATACATTCCGTCCTCTATCAACCGCTCCGAAATTTTTTTGGTTTCCGGTGAATAAAATCCTGTTAAAGAACCAATATTTAATTGAAGCAGGGCTCCCCTTGATTTCAAATCTTCATATTTTTCATAAGAGTTGTTCCAGAATCCATATCGCTCTGCATGAGCCATCACCGGTTTATAACCTGCGATTTGCAAATTAAAAAGGGCTTCATTAAGCATCGGGGGTTCAGAGAAAAATGATATTTCAACCAAAACGAAATTATTGCCAAAGGTCAATAGCTTCTTTTCCTCAATCAATTTCAAAAATTCGAGGTCAATAAAATATTCGGCTGCTGCTTCAATCTGCATTTCAATTTGCTGGTTTTTCATCTCATTTCTTACTTTCTCCAAACCTCCCAAAATAATTTCAGGGGTATTCCGGTACTGGTCACTCATGATATGAGGAGTGGTAATAAGTTTTTTATACCCTATTTCCCTGAAACCATTAATCAGGTTTATTGAATCCTCCATTGTTTTTGCCCCGTCATCAATACCGGGAATAAGATGAGAATGAATATCGTTTATAAGGATGGATAAATCCACCGGGGGCAACTTTGGACTTTTCTTAAATATGTTTTTAAATAAGTTCAATAGGCGGAATTTTTAATGGGTATTGACAAAAGTAAATTAATTTTCAAGTGTATTATTAAGATTTGTTATTTTGTAAAAAAATGAAAATAATTATTTATGAAACTAAACAGCGAAAATATTCTCAAATCATTAAGCAACGTAATTGAACCCGATTTAAAAAAAGACATTGTTTCTCTGGGCCTTGTTTCTGAATTAAGGATTTATGAAAAAAAAGTTAATTTCAAAATTATGATCAGCAATCCTGCCTTGCATAACAGGAAAAGGATGGAGGAGGCCTGCGAGTTTCAGATTAAAAGGTTTTTTCCCGAGTCGGAAATAAATGTTGATGTACAACCAATTCCTGTTCAGAACAATGAAAATTCAGCAACAAGAAAAATTTTACCTGGTGTTAAAAATATTATTGCAATTGCCTCGGGAAAAGGAGGAGTTGGTAAATCAACTATTACTGCAAACCTTGCTGCAGGGTTAGCAAAAAAAGGACATAGGGTGGGTTTGATAGATGCAGATATATACGGACCATCCATACCAATGATGTTTGATGTAATAAAGGAAAAACCGGGTATTGTGGAAGTTCTCGGAAAATCTTATATGAAACCCGTTGAAATGTACGGGGTTAAAATTTTATCTATCGGTTTTTTTGCCCAACCTAATCAGGCAGTTGTTTGGAGGGGACCCATGGCCTCAAAAGCACTTACCCAAATGTTTAGCGATGCTTACTGGGGTGATTTGGATTTTATGCTGATTGATCTTCCTCCCGGAACGGGGGATATACACTTGTCCCTCGTGCAAACTGCCCCTTTAACCGGGGCAATTATTGTAAGCACACCTCAGGAAATTGCTCTTGCAGATGCCCGAAAGGGAGTGGCGATGTTTCAGCTTCCAAGCATAAACGTGCCCGTTTTGGGAATGGTTGAAAATATGGCCTATTTCACACCCGAAGAATTGCCCGGAAGCAAATATTATATTTTCGGAAAGGATGGCGCAAAAAATCTTGCAGATGAGTTGAAAATTCCCCTTCTGGGTCAAATTCCCCTTGTTCAAAGCATTCGCGAGTCAGGCGATGTAGGAAGGCCGGCAGTGTTGCAGGAAAATACGGTTCAATCGTTATTATTGATGAAACTGGTTGAATCTGTCCTCAATTTTTCAATAAAGTAAAAGTAATTTTTTGCAAATTTTCTAATTGCAATTTTCTTACTTTTGTTTTTTAAAATAAATATGCTGGTTGTTTCCGATAGTCCGCTTAAAAATAAAATTCTTAAAGCCCTTGAACAGATAAGGCCTTTTTTACTCGAAGATGGCGGGGATGTTCAACTGGTTGAAATCACCAGTGATTCAATTGTAAGGGTGGAGTTTAAAGGAGCATGCCGCACCTGCACAATGAGCAGCATGACTTTTAATGCAGGAATTGAGGATGCAATACTCAAGGCAGCACCCGAAGTTAAAAGGGTAGAAGTGGTAATCGTTAAAAAATAATTTTCAAATTCATCATGAAAAACATCTTATTTTTCTACCTGGTTTTTCTTTTTAACATAATAATTTCATGCAAACCTAACCTCGAAATTCCGGAAC
>JAHEZO010000044.1 GCA_023250995.1 Flavobacteriales bacterium
AATATCATGAGTGTCATTTCGCTTTTGGGTTTTGGGCGTTTACTCTAAATTTCTTTATTTAGCATCCCTTAAAAAATTAAATTTATGAATATTGGTCCCGATGTGGTTTTCAGCCTCTATGAAAACATGACCGAGCAGAAAATCATTTCGGCCTTTCATGGTGAGTTTACCCAAAATGTAATAAACATGCTGCTAAAGCAGGCAAAGTGGGATTTGACCAACAGGAAAGTAGAAGTTAAAACTTTAAAAAAAACTTATGGGATCCTGGTAGAGTGCCTTGAAAATATACTTAAACACACCAGCATTATAAACAGAAAAAATGTTTCCAACGGGAAAAGCGAAGGAATCGTTTTGTTCAGCCATAATGAAAATGACTATATCGTTACGGTTGGGAACCTTGTAAAAAATGACCAGGTTACTTCTATCAGGGAAAAAATTGATTTTGTGAATGGCCTTGACCGCAGAGCACTTTGGGACCAATACGAAAACATTTTAAGAACAGGGTCTATTTCAGAAAGAGGTGGTGCCGGCCTTGGAATTATTGATATTGCCCTTAAATCGGGACAAAAGCTTGGTTGCGTTTTTAAAAATTATGACGATGAATATTCTTTTTTTGCTTTGCAGATAACCATTTCTTCCACTCAGCAAAACTAAACAACAACATATTTAACATTTCCGGTTTTTTTTGAATAATTACCCAAAATTATGGACACGCTTATTTTAGAGGCCACCGATACTACACCAAAAGTTGCTCTGGACCACACCAAAGACCAGTTTGAAATTTCGGGGGAATCCCGCCCGGAGGACGTTCGGAAATTTTACGATCCCATTCTCGACTGGCTGGATAAATTCAATGCTTACCTTTATTGGCTGGGAGAAAACAACAGCGAAAAGAAAAATATAGTTTTCAATTTCAAATTCGAATATTTTAATTCCTCTTCTGCAAAATACATTATGGATATTATGACCAAGCTGGCCGATATACAGGATAATTGCAAAAATGCCCACATTGACATAGTATGGAATTATGATGAACCCGATGAAGATATGCTGGAGGCGGGAGAAGAATTTAAAAACATCACCAACCTGCCCTTTAAATTTATTGGAATAAAGAGGTAATGGGCAGTTACGCTCAACACAATTTTTTTCCACAAATCCGCATTTGCCGAACGATGCCTGAAGCCTGGCTTCGGCTGACCGGTTTAAGAAATTATCCTAAATTACCCTGAGCATTGCATAAAATAAAAGCGAAAACACAGATTTTTTTATGATAATTAAGCCGCTAAATCTCTAAAACAAAAAATCCCGCAAAATTTTGAGAAAATTAGAGCTTTTGTGTTTTTGTGGCATTTGTATTTATTGAAAATTCCCGGGGAGACGCCCTATTAGGGCGTCTGTACATTCCTTTTTTTGATGAAAAGAATCTCTCCCATGAAAGAAAATTCCATCACTGGACGTTTTAAAAAAGAAGAGCGTCTTTCCGGAAAAAAAATCATAGCTGAACTAATGCGGAGTGGAATATCCTTAAAGGAGAAAAAAAACGAACTTTTTCCATTCCGGGTGTTATGGCTGCCGGTTGAATTATCCCAAAAATTTCCGGTTCAGGTGTTGTTTTCGGTTCCTAAAAAAAAAATAAAAGAGGCGGTACTCCGAAACCGGATAAAGCGAAAAATGGGTGAAGCTTTCCGACAAAACAAACAAGTTCTTTATCAACCATTAATTGAATCGGGAAAAAGAATTTCGCTTGCCATTATTTACCTCCCAACCCAAGAACTGAGCAACCAGAAAATCCGGTCCGAAATTATTTTAACTTTACATCGTTTGGCTGAGGAAGTGGCATTGAAAAAACAACCATGAAATTTATATTTATTTTTCTGATAAAACTGTATCAGTGGATCATTTCGCCAATATTTCAGGCAAGCTGCCGTTATTTGCCCACCTGTTCGGAATACGGCATTCAGGCAATTCAAAAATACGGGGCCTTTAAGGGTGGTTGGTTAGCCGCAAAGAGAATTTGTTCCTGCCACCCCTGGGGAGGGCAAGGGTTTGACCCGGTGCCTTAATTTGGAATTTCACACCGGCCAGGGGCAACTGAATGTGAAAGCGGAAAAATTGGGAAGCGGAATGTACTTTTAAGCATTGTGGTGGACGGAAAAGTAATTGACACAAAAAAAATGTTAAAAACAAAATAGTTCTTTAACCCCTTTATTAAATTTGTACCTGCAAAATTTGAAACCAGAATATGAAAAACAAATTAAAAAAATTCCGGTATTTATTGTTTATCCCTCTGGCAGGGCTGATAATACTTTTTTCGGCTACCACCGATAACTATTTCGAAATTTCAAAGAACCTCGACATTTTCGCCACCCTTTTTAAGGAGCTCAACATTTATTATGTGGATGAAACCAATCCGGGAGATTTGATAAAAACAAGCATTGATGCCATGCTCGAGAAACTTGATCCGTACACAAATTACATTGCCGAGTCGGATATTGAGGATTATCGTTTTATGACCACCGGCCAATATGGAGGCATCGGTGCCCTCATCCGCAAAAAAGATAATTATGTAATGATAGCCGAACCCTATGAAAATTTTCCCGCTCAAAAAGCAGGGCTCATAGCGGGAGATGTTATCCTTGAAATAAACGGAAAAACAGCTAAGGATAAAAGCACCAGCGAAATGAGCAAAATCCTCAAAGGTCAACCGGGTACAGAGGTAAAATTGCTAATAAAAAGAGAGGATGAACCCAACCCGCTGGAGAAAACACTGATCCGCGAAGAAGTAAAAATCAGCGATGTTCCTTATTTTGGAATTGTAAAGGATAGCATTGGATATATCAAACTCACCAGCTTTACCGAAACAGCCAGCAAAGAAGTAAAAAATGCACTCGAATCACTCAAAGAAAACAATAGCATGAAATCTCTTGTGCTGGATTTGCGCGGGAATGGCGGAGGCCTTCTGCGCGAAGCGGTAAACATTGTGGATCTTTTTGTTGAAAAGGGCCAGGTTGTGGTGAGTACCAAGGGGAAAATTACCGAATGGGACCGAAGTCATGTGGCGCTTAATAGTCCGGTGGATACAAAAATTCCGCTTACCGTTCTTATTGATGGCAACTCTGCATCGGCATCCGAAATTGTGGCTGGGGCCCTACAGGATCTCGACCGGGCTGTAATTATTGGAAACAAATCCTATGGGAAAGGATTGGTTCAGCAAACACGCAACCTATCGTACAATGCAAAGTTAAAAGTTACCGTAGCCAAATATTATACTCCCAGCGGCAGGTGTATCCAAAAACTGGATTATTCGCACCGCAGCAAAGACGGAGTTGTTTCGGCAATACCCGATTCGCTGATTGCGGCATTTAAAACAAAAGGGGGCAGGGTGGTTTATGACGGGGAAGGCATTACTCCCGACCTTCACGTAGAAGAATTAAGAGCCAGCCAGATTTCTCAAACGCTGCTAAATAAAATGCTTCTTTTTGATTTTGCCTCGGTATATCGCAAAAAACATCCTGCCATTCCTCCGGCAAAAGATTTCAGATTAACAGAAGAAGATTATAAGGAACTGATTACTTTTTTGGATGGAAAGGATTATGTTTACACAACGCGAAGTGAAAAAATGCTTGAAGATTTGGAAAAAGTTGCCAGGAAAGAAAAATACCTGGATGATGTTCAGAAAGAATATGAGGCATTAAAAACCAAGCTGCACAGAAATAAAAACGAAGATTTAAAAAAGTTTAAGGATGAAATAAAGGAAATTCTTGAAAGCGAAATTGTTTCTCGTTATTATTACCAGAAAGGAAGGGTTGAGAATTATCTCTCCTATGATCCCGATTTAAAAAAGGCCATCGAAGTTTTGAGTGATGAAAAACTTATGGCATCTGTTTTCGATAAATCTTTTGTTGCAAAAAAAATTAAAAATGAGGAGGAAGAAGAATTGAAAAAGGATTCTAAACCAGCCAACCCGAATGCAGAAGATGAAGAGAACCTGGATGAAAATTAATCTTTGCATTTTCTCCGCCTTTTTTATCCTTTAACATGCCTTTCCAGCTTTCGGCCCGAAATCATCAAAAAATTTTTTTCTTCGGATTAATTTTGATGGTGGCCGGCTTTCCATTTTCAAAAGTTCTGATGAGTATCTCGCAATTTGTCCTGCTGGGAAACTGGTTGTGGGAAGGTGATTTAGGGAATAAATTGAAAATGTTCCGGCATAATAAAGCTGCTCTGATACTTTTCTCCCTGCCTCTGTTGTATGTTTCAGGATTATTATGGTCCACCGATATTAATTATGCCCTAAATGATATCAGGATAAAATTACCCCTGTTTGTTCTGCCATTAATTTTTTCAACTTCCCAGGTTTTAAGCGAAAAAAGATTTCGATTGCTTATGAATATTTTTTCATTTGCGGTAGTGGCCTCAACTCTGGTTTCGGTGGCTGCCTATTACGGATTAACAAATAAGGCGATAAAAAACCAGCGTGATATCTCTGTTTTTATGTCACACATTCGCTTCAGCTTGTTAATTTGTGTTGCAATCTTATTCCTCCTTTATTCGGCCATTGTTACTCAGGAAAAAAAATGGGGGCAAAGGGTGCAGTTTGCCGGAGCCGCCTGGTTAATCTTTTTTTTGTTCTTTCTTGAATCTATGACAGGGTTAGTGGCGCTTTTTATTTCTTCCCTTGTTGCCTTGTTGATTTTTTCAGTGCGGCAAAAATCTTTTATTTTAAAATTATTTTACGCCTCCGGTGTTTTATTAATTGCGGTTTTTTCCCTGGTATTAATATTTAGAGAGGTAACTGATTTTTACAAAATTAAATCGGTTGATTTCAGCCTGCTTGAGGAATATTCGGCAAACGGAGAAAGGTATATTCACGACACATTAAAAAAAAATTTTGAAAACGGAAATTTAATCTGGATATATTTTGCCCCCCACGAACTTGAACAGGCATGGAATGGCCGAAGCCGGATTAAGTTCAATGAAAAAGACCAAAGAGGACAACCAATCAGCTATACTTTAATGCGATTTCTCACCTCGAAGGATTTTCGAAAAGATGCCCCAGCAGTCCAAAAACTTTCGGATGAAGAGGTAATGGCAGTAGAGCGTGGAGATGCCAATGTAAACTATCTTCAACATGGAATCAGAACCAGGATAAATCAAACCATTTGGGAAATAAATAATTATCTGAATGGTGAAAATCCGCAAGGTAATTCAATTACCCAGCGACTGGAATTCTGGAAAGCTGCCATTGGAAGTTTTGCCCTGAATCCGGTTTTTGGTGCAGGAACAGGCGATTTGCAACATGCAATGGATTTTCAATTTTCTGAAATGAAAACTTTGCTCGGCAGGCAGTATTGGCTGAAACCCCATAATCAATACCTTACCATCACGGTTGCCTTCGGCCTTTTTGGATTAATATGGTTCCTGGTTTTTCTTATTGTTCCGGGAATTACCAGAAAATCCTGGGGCAGTTTTTTTTATACTTCTTTTATGGTAATAGCGTTGCTTTCTATGCTAACTGAAGACACCCTTGATAACCAGGTAGGGATTTCTTTTTTTGCTTTTTTTAGTTGTTTGTTTTTATTCGGCAAGGAGGATTAGTGTTCTGTAAAACATACATTGACAGCTTTTTTCTGCTAACATCACAAATTTTCGCTGCCTTTTCTGTAGTGATCAGCGGTATCTGCGGGAGAATTTTTGGCCACTATAAGTTTGCTTTACAATATTTTTTCTCATTTCAACTTTTTTCCTCCCAAATCCGGCACAAATTAATAATGGTTTCCACGGCTTTTTCCATATCCTGTACCGAAACCCATTCCTGCTTTGAATGAAAGGCATGCTCTCCGGCAAAAATATTCGGACAAGGCAGGCCCATAAAAGAAAGACGGGAACCGTCTGTACCTCCCCGAATGCTTTCCTGTCTTGGGGTTAACCCGCTCCTGCGCATGGCCTCCAGTGCATATTCGGCCACCTGCGGGTGTTTTACCAACACCCTTTTCATATTCCGGTACTGCTCCTGAACTTCAAAGGTATAAGATGCTTTTTTATATTTCCCTAAAACCTTTCGGGTAATCAATTCTAAGAATTTTTCGTGTTTTTTTAAGCCGCTCTCTGTAAAATCGCGGATGATGAATTTAATCACCATCTTTTCAATGGTTCCGTTCATGCTCATGGGGTGAACAAAACCTTCTTTCTTCTCGGTGGTTTCGGGAGATAATTTATTTTTAGGAAGGGAGCCAATTATTTCGGAGGCAATTTTAATTGCGCTTTGCATTTTCCCTTTGGCAAAACCGGGATGGGTGCTGAATCCTTTAATTGTTATGGTTGCTCCATCGGCCGAAAAGGTTTCATCCTCTAATGTGCCTCTTGATTCCCCATCCATGGTATAACCAAAATCGGCTCCAAGTTTTTTCATGTCCACTTTATCAACGCCTCTCCCAATTTCTTCGTCAGGAGTAAATAAAATTCTTATTTTTCCATGCAAAATTTGGGGATGGTTAATTAGAAAATGTGCAGCGTCCATGATTTCTGCCAGGCCGGCCTTGTTATCGGCACCCAGTAACGTGGTTCCGTCTGTGGTGATAATATCATTTCCGATTTGATTTTTTAAATCAGGATGCTCGGTCACTTTCAAAACAATGTTTTCGTTGGGAAGGCGTATATCTTTTCCATTAAATTTTTTATGAATCAGGGGCTTCACATTTTTTCCCGAACAATCTGGAGAAGTATCCATGTGTGAACAAAAACAAATTACCGGAACCTTCTTTTTTGTGGTGGGAGGGATGGTAGCATACACATACCCATGGGAATCCATTTGGGCATCTTTAACGCCCATTTCCAATAATTCCTTTACCAGTATTTTTCCGAGATTTTTTTGTTTTTCTGTGGATGGAAAAGTAGCGGATTCGGGGTCACTTTGGGTGTCAATTTTAACATACCTTAAAAACCGTTCGGTAACGGTAAAGTTTATTTTATGATCCATGTTTCGGGTTTATTTTTGCCAAAAGTATGAATTTAAAAAACAAGGTTTTTCAGCAGGATTTTTATGTATATTCGTACCTGAAACAGGCATTAAATCTGGTTTATGAATTCTCCTGAAATAAAGCAGTTTATTAAAGAAAACAGTTCCCTTTTCTGGTATATCAAAGAAAGCGATAAAGAAAACATCAGTCATGAAACACTGGTGGAATTTATTTTGAACTACGGAGACCTGTCGGCCGTAAAAAAATTATTTGAATTAATGGGTATTGAAAATGTGAGTAAGATTTTTTACCGGCAAACCCATAAAGAAGGAATTGCCGCCAAACGGATAAATTACTTTCCTCTGGTTTTAAACTTTTTTGATTTATATTTTAAAAGACATGTTCCATCCTCATATTCTAAGTGAAGAACAAAAGGACTTACTTAAATTACTGAAATCATTCAGAAGGAATTATTATTTGGTAGGGGGTACCGCGATTGCCTTGCAAATCGGGCACAGACGTTCCATTGATTTTGACTTATTCACAAGCAAAAAAATTGACCGGTTAAAAATAAAAAAAACATTGTCGGATGAATCGCCCGGACAAATGAAGTTCGGGTATGAGGACAGCGAACAAATTCATCTTAAAATTAATTCCGTAAAATTTACTTTTTTTTGTTTCCCTTATGTTATCCCGGCTAAGGTTGATTATGAAAAAATTATTAAAATGCCCACCCTTCTGGATCTTGCGGCAATGAAAGCATTTGCATTTGCAGAAAGGGCCAAATGGAAAGATTACGTTGACATGTATTTTTTAATTAAAAACCATTTCGGGATAAACGAAATTTCCAAGAGAACGGAAGAGCTTTTTAATATTAATCAAGGCGTTGTGTTCAGCAAGAAACTTTTCGTGCAACAACTGGCTTTTTTCAAGGATATCAATTACGATGAATCCGTGGATTACATCTCCACCCCCATCCCCGAAGAAGAAATAAAAAATTTCCTTACCGAAGTTTCCACCGCCTCGTTTTGAAATGGCATATTTGCATTTTTATTAATAACCATCAATACAAATTGTATGAGCGATTCCGTAACGTTAAACCAAATAAGGAATTTTGAAGGAAAATACCCCAGGCAACTCTGGTATTTGTTTTTGGTGGAAATGTGGGAAAGGTTTTGTTTTTATGGAATGAGAGGCGTTTTAACCATTTTTATGGCCGATAAAATTCTGGGACTCTCATTATCTGACAAGGAGGCCAATCTGAAATACGGAGCCATTCAGGCTTTTGTTTATGCATTCACCTTTATCGGGGGAATTTTTGCCGACAAGATTCTGGGATTTAAAAAATCGCTTCTTTTTGGCGGAATGGTAATGATTACAGGAAATATTATCATTGCACTTTCTCCTCAAAATTTCTTTTTTTTAGGAATCACACTCTCTATCATCGGAACCGGCTTTTTTAAGCCGAATATCTCCTCCATGGTAGGAGAACTATACAACGAGAATGATGCCCGAAGGGATGCCGGCTTTGGTTTGTTTTATTCAGGAATAAACATTGGCGCTTTGCTTGGCGGAGCGGTTTGTGTTTATTTGGGAACCAGTCCCGACTTTGGCTGGAGTTATGCTTTTCTTTCAGCAGCCATTGTAATGATTATCGGACTTCTTACTTTTTTACTTACAAAAAAGTCTCTTGGTCCCATTGGCGATTCTCCTTTGTTAAATATAACCCCAGCTAAAAGAAATTTAAAAGAAATTGCAGTTTATGCCGGTTCGCTAATCAGCATTCCCCTAATTTTTATTATGATAAAAAATACTGATTAT
Organism: Flavobacteriales bacterium; assembly: GCA_023250995.1. Lineage (GTDB taxonomy): Bacteria > Bacteroidota > Bacteroidia > Flavobacteriales_H > JAHEZO01 > JAHEZO01. Next base: position 8,781 of record JAHEZO010000044.1, read on the forward strand.
ACCGATTACTTTATGTACACCATTGGCCCTTTGGCCATTCTGTATTTTTTGTATGAAACATTTAAGGAAAAAGAAGTATCGGCCCGTAAAAAACTTTTAGCTGCATTTGTTTTTATCCTGTTTTCAATAATTTTCTGGGCGTTTTTTGAACAGAGCGGTGGCTCACTTGCCCTTTTTGCCAAAGATAATTTGCACCCCGATTTATTGTTTTTTAACATCAACCCGAATATTATCAATAACACTTCAAATTCTTTGTTTGTAATCCTATTCAGCCCATTGTTTGGTTTGCTGTGGCTGGCCATGATAAAGAGAAAAATAGAGCCGAACACGGTGATTAAATTCGGCATTGGCTTTTTGTTTCTGGCAGCAGCGTTTTATGTTTTTTATTATACCCGTTTTTTTGCTGATTCCGAAGGAAAAACTTCCCTGAACATTTTTACCATTGCTTATTTGATTATTACTTTTGGTGAGTTGTGTCTATCCCCAATTGGCTTGTCAATCATGACCAAACTTTCGCCAAAAAGATTATCAGGCATGATGATGGGGATGTGGTTTTTGGCAAGTGCTTACGGGCAATATGCCGCTGGATTGCTTGGGGCAGGCATGTCGAGTCCGGATGAAAATGCTACCATGATGGTAAAATTACAAGGGTACACAGACGGATACAGGCAATTGGCGGTTTATGCCTTGGTTGCCGGAATAATTCTGATTGTAATTTCACCCCTTATCCGAAAAATGATGCAGGAAGTGAAATGAATTAAAGAAAATCCAAATACCTTATTTTTGTACTATTAACTGATTATGCACATTAAACCCAATCCGAATCATCAGTTTTATCTTAAGACTTTGCTAAAAATGACTCCTGAGCAGCGATTGCTGAAAGCTTTCGAGTTATCGGAAGTTACTAAAGCACTTTTTTTATTTGGATTGAGGAAACGGTTTCCGGATAAAAGCGAAAAGGAAATTCACCAAATATTCCTAGAACGGATTGCCCAATGCTACAACAGAAACTATTAAAAAAGGTTTTATCTGTTTTGGAAGATAATCATATAGATTATATGATTACCGGTTCGCTGGTTTCAAGCATGCAGGGGGAACCAAGAGCTTCACATGATGTAGATATTGTCGTGAATATTAATTTCTCATCCATTTCTGCTTTAACAGAGGCATTCCCATTTCCTCAGTATTATCTGAATGAAGAAAGCATCAAAGGGGCAATAGTAAACAAAACAATGTTTAATTTGCTTGATTCCAACGAAGGAGATAAAATTGATTTCTGGATTTTATTAAACGATCCATATGACCAGGCAAGATTTTCAAGAAAAATTGAGGTAAATGCTATAGGGTTAAATATGAAAATTTCGAAGCCGGAGGACACCATTCTGATGAAACTTCGATGGGCCAAAATGGGGGGAGGCAGTGAAAAGCAAACTAAGGATGCCAGAATGGTTTATGAGGTACAATATAAAAATTTAGACTTAATTTATATGGAGGACTGGGCAGAAAAACTTAGTATAAAAAAGTTGTGGTCCGAACTAAAGAAAAAAGCTAAACCAATTATTTAATATTTCATATTACCATGAAAAAAGTTGCTGTTTTTGTTTTATTTTTTTTGTTTGCCGGACTTTTGTTTTCTCAAAACCCAACCCCAAAACAAATCAACTGGCTATCCTGGCAGGAAGCAATGATTCAGCGGGAAAAATTCATTGCCGAAAATAAACAGGCGCTGAGTGAGGGGACGGCCTATCCAAAAAAAATATTTGTTGATGTGTACACAAGCTGGTGCGGTTGGTGCAAAAAAATGGATGCCTCTACGTTTATTGATCCGGTGGTGGTTGAATACATGAACAACAACTATTACGCAGTAAAAATGGATGGAGAAATGAAAGACACCATAATTTTTAACAATCATACTTTTACCAACCCCAACCCGGGCATGAACCGGAGTTCACATACACTGCCGGCCTCTTTGCTCGATTACAAACTATCCTATCCCACCTATATCCTCCTCGATGAAAACCTGTCGCGCATTGCCATATATCCGGGGTATAAATCGCCCGAAGATCTGCTTGGCATTTTACTTTTTTTTAAAACCAACCAGCATATTACCTACAATAGTTTTTTCGAAGAGCAGCTGAAACAAAAGGAACAACAGAAAAAAGGCGGGAAATAATTTCACCCGGGTTCTTATGACAATGGAACGCTGATGACACTGAAAAAAAAGATACCCACAGATTTTTTTTATAAAAGTTTTTACCACAAAGGCCGGTGAGTTTCACAGAGAAAAATTATCGGTGATCCTCCGTGTTCTCCATTTCCCTGTGGTGAAAGTTGTTTTTGTTTCTTTTTATTAAAATGCCTGGTCCACAAATTTCAGGATCTTTTCAGCTCCCATTTTTCCAATCCCTTTTACATTCAGCAGTTCTTCACGGTCGGCATTTATTACTGCTTTAATACTTCCAAAATGAGAGAAAAGTCTTCCGGCAAGAGTAGGCCCGGTACCCGGAAATCCTTGCAGGAATCTCAATTGCTGGTTTTTTAATTTCTTCGGTTTAAAACCCATTCCCTGGCGGACAAACGAATTTCCCTTTTGGTTTTGTTTTCCAATTTGCAATAATAGTTCGGCACTATCCACAGGGTTTTTTGAAAATATCACAGGAATCTGCCAGGAAATCATCACAGATAATATGGCTCCTCTTACTGCTTGTTTTTCAATTTTATGATCGGTTAAATAAGGGTTTCCTTCAATAAAAAGAAAAACAGGGCCATGGGTTTTTTTTAACCTCGAACATTGCTCAAAAAGACGGTTCGAAATAATTGATTGAATAAAATCTTCGGCAGACTTTCGCTCAGCGGTTATCCTACCATTAATAATATAATCACCGGCAGGAAGACTTTCAAAAACAACTCCGGCTTCCCTTTGAATAAGAATATCCGGAATACCGGATTTTTTCTCCCTGTAATCGGCAACAATTTTCATCGGAATTTGAAATGCACTTTGGTAACCCCGGTAATTAATGCACAGGCTCACCAAACTTTTCACTGAGTATTTTTTTCAGTTCTGCCACCTCATCCCTAAACCTTGCGGCTTCCATAAAATCAAGTTCTTTGGCTGATTTTTCCATCTCCTTTCTTGCCCTTTCAATGTTTTTTTGCATTTGCTCTTTGGTCATATATTGAATTATTGGGTCTGCGGCAATTGAAATTTTTTCGCTCTCTGAATAAAATTTAATTTCGGTAAGTTGAGATTTTAAATTTGAATGATGGGCTTTCACAATTTGTGTTGGAGTAATATTATTTTTCAGGTTATAGGCCAATTGCTTTTCGCGCCTCCGGTTTGTTTCATCCATCATTTTTTTCATCGAATCGGTAATTTTCGCAGCATACATTATTACCTTGCCGTTAATGTTTCTGGCTGCCCTTCCTGCCGTTTGGGTAAGGGACCGGGCTGAGCGCAAAAAGCCTTCTTTATCGGCATCGAGTATGGCTACAAGTGAAACTTCGGGCAAATCCAAACCTTCGCGCAGGAGATTAATTCCCACGAGCACATCAAATTTTCCAAGGCGTAAATCGCGAAGTATTTCCACCCTCTCCAAGGTTTCAACCTCTGAATGTATGTAGCGGCATCGTATTTTCATTTTGGCCATATATTTTGAAAGTTCTTCGGCCATTCTTTTGGTAAGGGTTGTAACCAGCACTCTTTCGTTTTTTTCAGTCCTTAGGGCAACTTCTTCCAGCAGGTCATCCACCTCATTTAAAACGGGTCGAATTTCTACTATGGGGTCCAGCAGCCCAGTGGGCCTAACTACCTGCTCTACCACAATTCCCTCCGATTGCTGAAGCTCATAATCAGAAGGGGTGGCACTCACATAAATAATGCGGTTAAACATATTTTCAAACTCCTCGAATTTCAGCGGCCTGTTATCGAGAGCCGAAGGGAGCCGGAACCCATAATCCACTAAGGTTTGCTTTCTCGACCGGTCTCCTCCGTACATTGCTTTTATCTGAGGTATTGAGGCATGGCTTTCGTCAATAACCATTAAAAAATCTTCGGGGAAATAATCTAAAAGGCAAAAGGGCCTCTCCCCCGGTTTTCTTTTATCAAAGTACCTGGAATAATTTTCGATTCCTGAGCAGTAGCCCAGCTCCCTCATCATTTCAAGATCATAATTTACACGGTCTTCAACACGTTTTGCTTCCAGGTATTTGCCGGCCTCTTTCATATAATCAACCTGCTTCATCAAATCATCCTGTATTTGAATTATTGCTTCCTGCAGTGTTTCTTTGGAGGTAACAAATATGTTTGCCGGGTAAATGACAACTCCTTCAAATGAACTTATTTTTTTTCCGTTTTGCGGGTCAATGGATTCTATGGATTCTATATCATCGCCAAAAAAACATACACGGTAAGCAAAGTCGGCATAGGCCAGAAAAACATCCACGGTATCGCCTTTTACCCTGAAATTTCCTCTTTTAAAATCGGCCTCGGTGCGGGAATAAAGGGCATCTACAAGGCGGAATAAAAATTTATTTCGACTTAATTTCTGTCCTACTTTTATTTCGTTAATGTTTTGATGAAATTCTTTCGGATTCCCTATTCCGTAAATACACGAAACGGAAGAAACCACAATTACATCCCTTCTTCCGGATAATAATGAAGATGTTGCACTGAGGCGGAGTTTTTCAATTTCTTCATTGATGGAGAGGTCCTTTTCTATATAAGTATCACTCGAAGGAAGGTAGGCCTCCGGCTGATAATAATCGTAATAAGAAACAAAATACTCCACCGCATTGTCTGGAAAAAACTGTTTGAATTCACCGTAAAGCTGTGCCGCAAGGGTTTTATTGTGGCTAAGAATAAGGGTGGGTTTTTTTATTTCTTTTATTACATTGGCAATGGTGAAGGTTTTTCCTGAGCCGGTAACTCCAAGAAGGGTTTGTGCCCTTACATTGTTATTAATGCCCGAAACAAGTTGGCCAATGGCCTCCGGCTGATCGCCCGTGGGAATAAAATCGGAGGTTAAGCGGAAATCCATTTTCTAAAGTAAAATAGATTCGGATTTAAACAACCGGCTACTGTGGTGGATTGCAAGGATAACAATCCGGCTTGCGGAAATAACTTGATAGATAATCCTATAGCTTCCCATTATTAACTCTCGAATGGAAGGGTCATTTGTTTCGGGCACAATGGTTCCGGATAAGGGGTGGGTTTTTAGAATTTCTATTCTTTCAAAAAAACGGAGGCCTTGAATTTTTGCATACCGTTCAGAGTCCCTTTGAATAAATTCTAAAATGTGGTTAATATCATTTATGGCCTGAATGGTGTATTCTATTTCAACCATTTTTTTAATTTCTCTTTCGCCTTTTTTTCGGAAAATATCTGACCGTTTTTTGCCTGTTCAATTCCAATATCAATTTTATGAAGGAGGACTATTCTGTCCAAAAGATCGTCTACCGAAAATATCTCCGGCAAATCATTTAAGGTTTGAAATAATTTGTCCTTTGTCATCTTAAACCAGGTTAATTTTTTTAATCAAATCATCCTTATATGAACCGCCAATTGGAATAAGTTTGGTAATGCGTTGGCTGATCTTTTCTTTATCTAATCCCCCAAAATCAAGCAGAATATTAGGATGTTCGATGGATCCTATTTTATCTAACCTGACTATAAAAGAACGGTGAACCCGGATAAATTCATTGGCCGGCAACCTGTCCTGAATGTCTTTCATGGTGGAATGAATAGTATACCTGGCTTCAAGGGTATTTATGGTAACATAATCTTTGAGGGCCTCCACAAAATAAATTTCTTTCGTTTTCAACTTAACCAGCTTGGAATGAGATTTTACAAAAATCAAATCGGAAGTGGTTTGTTTTTCAACTATTGAAAAAAGAAAATCGCGCTCTTTTATCATTTCAGTAATTTTCCCGTGTTTATAAAGAGCCATTTCAATGGATGTGTGAATATCTATTTCCTTAAATGGTTTTATTATATAACCGTACGGTTCGGTTACCTTGGCCTTGTTCAGAGTACTTTCATCTGCATATGCAGTAAGATAAATTACCGGAAGGTTCAGTTTGTCTCTCAACTGCTTGGCGGCTTCAATTCCGCTCATTTCACCCTGAAGCATAATGTCCATAAGCACAATATCGGGCTTTTGCTCGGCAGCAATTGCTATGGCTTTTTCGCCTGAAGAAGCTATTCCAACCACGTTATAGCCAAGTTTTTTCAATGAATGCTGAATATCTTTGGCAACAATGTTTTCATCTTCCACTATTAATACATTTGTTTTTTCCATAGATTAAAATAAATAATTTGTGGTTTCGGTGGTCCGGTTATTTTTCATCAAAGTTTACTAAAATCCTTGTGCCGTTTTTATTTTCAATTTTAACGGTTCCTCCAATTTGCTCGGCCAGAGTAGACACCAGTTGAAATCCAAGCGATTTGCTGTTCTGAAAATTAATTTTTCGGGGAATCCCGATTCCGTTATCGGCCACCTCAAGATAAAGGAATTCTTTTATCTTTTTTAATTTAAGGATTACGAGCCCTGTTTTACCATCAGGAAAGGCATGTTTAAAAGCATTTGAAATCAATTCGTTGATAATTAATCCCACAGGGATGGCCTTGTTAATATTCAGATATACCTCCTTTTCAACTTCGGTTTCCAAGGTTGCATGTACGCTGAAACTGCCGTTTTTTTCTTCCGGATTATTTGTTCCAGGTGCAAAAATCTCATACGAACTGGCCAAATTGTTCGACAAATTTAAGATATATTCCGAAAAGTCAATTTTTGAAAAATCGGATGTGTGGTATAAACTCTCATGAATATAGGCCATAGTTTTTATCCGGTTCTGGCTTTCCCTGAGAATTTCGAGGGTTTTTTTATCTTTAACATATTCTGACTGTAGGTTAAGGATGCTTGATATTACCTGCATATTATTTTTTACGCGGTGGTGTACTTCCTTCAGTAGGACTTCTTTTTCCTGAAGGGATTTTATTATCAGCTCCTGGGCTTTTTTGCTTTCGGTTACATCCCTGAAAATTCCTCTGGTTGAAACAATTTTCCCATCCACAGCCTTTACAGAAACTTTTCCGCTGGCAATAACTTTTTTCCCGTTTTTTGTTTTATAAATTATTTCAACTTCGGGAACTTTTACCCCCATAAAAATTTTCTCAAAGAGCGCCAGACAATGTTCCATGCCATCCGGGTGAAGGAAGTCAAATATTTTTAAATCTTTTAATTCCTCCAAAGTATAACCCAGCGTGCTTAGCCATGATTTATTAACATATAAAATATTGCCTGCGGGGTCAACGCTCTGAATTAAATCCGAAGCATTTTCAAAAAGATCGCGATACTTTTCTTCGCTTTCCTTAAGTTCAATTTCCGCTTTTTTAAATTCGGTTACATCTCTCGAAACCCCCATAAAACCAAATACTTTTCCTTCCTCATCGAGAAGTACAGAAGCGGAAAGGAAAGAAATAAATACTTCCCCGTTTTTTCTGATATTGGTTATTTCGCCTCTGAAACTACCTTCTTTTCCCAATAATTCTTTATTTACTTTTTCCTGATGCCCGGGGTTTGCATATAACATTGAAAAGTGTTTTCCGATAATTTCCTGGGGTGCATAACCAAATGATTTTAATCCTGCGGAATTAAACTCTGTAATTATACCTTCGGTATCGGAGGCACAAATCATATCGAGCGAACTTTCGATTAGCTTACTCGTGTACTTCTGAGATTCGACCAGTAATTTTTCAACTTTTAGCCTTTCGGCCACCTCCCTTTTTAATTGTTGGGCAGTTTCTTCTGCAATCTCGGCACGCAATTTTTCACGCGACAGTTGTTTTACCTGGCTTAGGTCGTGAAGAACCACCAAAACTGCCTTTTTGCCTTTATAGGTGATTCCAATTTGCTTTGAATCAACCTCTAAAACTTCTCCGGTGGATCGTTTAACTTTAATTTCGGCAAAAGGAACATCATTTCCTTTCATTGCCAGCCCTCTCCGCTCTTCCGAAAGCTTAATAAATTCCGGCATTAAAACGGTGTTTAAAGAATTTAGTTGCCCGATACTTTTGTATCCGAGTAAAGAAAGTGCCATCGGATTAGCAAATTCAATTTTTTCATCCACAATTATAAGAATACCATCAGGTGAACTTTCAACCAGATTTTTATAATTTTTCTCCGATTCAAGAATTTGATCTTCTGCTTTTTTCCGTGTGGTAATATCTACGCTAACAATTCCAATTCCATGACCAACTTTAAATGCATTGGTAATCAAAATGCTTTCGGTTGAGTTTGTTTTAAACACATAATCTTCAATATGGCATGGCTTTCCGGTAAGTAATACCTCTTTATACTTTGCAAGCCTACCTGACAGTTCCACATCGGGTGCAAGTTCCTTTATGTTTTTTCCAAGGAGTTCTTCCCTTTTTTTTCCAAGAAGATCCATTCCTGCCTTATTAATTTCCAATAGGATAAAATTTTCATCAAACAACGCAAACATCTCGGTGGCTGAGTTCATAAAATTTGAAAGCCGTTCCTGGCTTTCGCGAAGCATTTCTTCAGCCATTAAAGATTCTGTTATGTCTCTGGCCAATCCTTCCACAGCAATTACTTTACCTTTTTCGTCAAGCACGGGAGTCTCAATCACTTCAAGCCAGCATTTTGTACCATTCTTTCTAAAAATTTCCACTTTAAAGGGCTGGTGTAACTTTCCCTCATTGGCCGCCTGAATATGCTTTTGCACATCGGGGTTCTGCGGATTATGGGTAACAAAAGAGGCATAGTTTGACATAAATTCATTCGGGTCGTGACCAAGAATTCCAGAAAAGGTAGGGCTGAGAAAAAGTAATTTCCCCTCTCCGTTATATGAGAAAAAGAAATATTCTTTGGGCATGTTTTCAATTAATGTGCGGTATTTTTTTTCCGATTCAACCAATAATTTTTCTGCGGTTTTATAAGCGGTAATATCCCTCATTACGGTAACTCTGGCCTCGCGGTCTTTGAAAACAATGGTTTTGCCCGTTACCTCGGCCATAAATTTGGAGCCGTCCTTTCTTATTCCAACCACCTCATAAGGATTTTCATTTCTGCTGAGAATGTTGGCCATAACAAGATCTATTGATTCGGGGGCTGCTAATTGTGCGGCAGACATACCAATGGTTTCGTTTTCATTATAGCCAAATAATTTAACAAATCCTTTGTTTACTTCGAGTATTTTTCCTTTATCGTGAATTGCTATTGCCTCGCTGGTAATGTCTGAAAGTCTCTTAAACCTTTCCTCGCTTTCCCGCAGTGCTTTTTCCGCCTTCCTGATTTCGGTAACATCTTTTACCAGAGCCATGTTTGCCTCCCTGCCTCTGAAAGAAATTTTTGTCCTCACAATTTCAACATCTATCACAGTCCCATCCTTCTTGCGATGCTTCCAGTCGCCCGTATGTGTAATCTTATTGTTTACGTTTTCATCCTGGGAAGAATTTTTTACGTGTTCTATCAACCTTGCTTTTTCCTCTTCCGGTCTTATATCCAACAAAGTCATATTCAAAAATTCTGAATAGGAATACCCGTATTGCCTTACAGCCTCATCATTTACATCAATAAACTTAAGGGTATTAATATCGTAAATCCAAACAGGCTGAGGGTTTGACTTGAAAATATTCCGGTACCGCTCCTCGTTTTCGCGCAGCGCTTCTTTCGCAATAATTTGCGATGAAATATCATATATCCGGGCCACATAATACTGTGTGTTTCCTATGGTGAGAGGCGTAATGACCACATCGCCCCAAAACTGCCGCCCTTTTTTTGTAACGAAGCTAGTTTCACTTTTCCAGATTCCATTCCGGGCCAAATCCCTTCTGGCGGCAATAAGTTCTTTTTCATTCATTTTATTCTCCTCAAACCTATCCCGCCTAAAACCAATTATTTCATTTTTATCCAATACTTCAAAAAGAGAAACTGCAGCATCATTACAATCCACCACCACTCCCGAATAAAAGTCAACCATAAGGATTGAATCATGTGCCTGGTTAAAAATTGTTTTTAGAAAACTTTCCCTTTGCTCCATTCGGTTTCGCATAATGGCTTTATAGCGAATGGCAAAAAATCCGGTGCAAAAAAATATGAGAAAAAAGCTAACCAAAAAAGGGAGACTTATTTGCGGTGATTTTACGGCAGCCAAAGCAATTACACCAATAAAAGCGGTAACCAAAAAATAAACAATCACCTGCCTTACATCTTTAAGCATAAAACCAAAAACGAAAAATAAAAGGGTGAGGCCGAAAGAATAATCAACGGAGAAGTGCCTTTCGTAAGTGGCAAAAATGGCATACGCGCTGGTGAGTAAATAAATCCACAGGGAAAGATCGGATAAATTATTTTTTACCCTGGTTATTGGAAAGTTTTTGCCTGAAAAAACAAAACCGGATAGAAACAATAGGGAAATAAGAGCAAGGCAGATTATGTCTAAAGAATCCTGACGGTTAAGGGTTACTATTGTGAAAAGGGGGGTAAGAAAGGAACCAAGCAGGCAATAAATTCTGGCCAAATCGTTTTCCATTTCACGCGAATTGGTTTCGTGGCTTTCATTAACGTTGAATATGTTTTTTACCTCTGATAACATTGGCCGGAGGGCTAGTTTGCAGGTTTAACTTTTACTCCGTTAAATTTTTTTTCAACCCCGTTTTCAAATAAAATTGTAAGTACAGGTAACCCTTCTTCATTAAACCAATGCCACTCCCCATCCTTAACCCCGGTAATGTATTTTCCTTCTATTTTTTTTTCCCGTTTGGATAATAATACACATGCTTCCCATCAGGAAAACCATCTACAAACTTTCCCAAAAAGCTCAATGGACTATTTTTATCAAAA
>JAHEZO010000324.1 GCA_023250995.1 Flavobacteriales bacterium
AAGATTTACATCGGTTCTTTTCTTTCCTTCAATCAGCAATAAGGAAAAATCAACATTGGTATGTTTTCCCATTTTAAGGGAGAGGCCCGAAGTGATACCTATTTTATCGGCATCGGGCGTTTCTGGTGTAACATATTGATTGGGCACAGGGGAAACATCATAGTAAATTCCGGCTCTTGTGGTGAGCCAGCTGAAAAATGAATGCTGCCAGCCAAAGCGGGTAATAAAAGAATCTTTATACCTGCGGGCCGAATGAATGTCTTTCAGTTTATCGGTATTTTCATCAAAATCAAAGGAGAGTGAATCGTAAACACCCCACCCCACAAAATTCATATCAAAGGCAAAAAGAGTTTTGTTGTTGGGCTTGTAGCTTATGCCATAATTAAAAACAGCCGGAAGATGGATTGTGGTTGAAAAGCCCGTGTTCGGGAAATATTCCTCCAATGATGCCGGAACGGTAAAATCGGCTTTTCCTTTGGTGGTAGAAACTTTTACTCCCGAGCGGTAACTTACACCAACGGAAACAGATTTATTCAACTTAAAAAACAATCCAAGGTTAACCCCTGTTCCCCTGGCGTTACCTTTTAAAATTCCTTCTCCATATTGTCCGTTTTGATCGGCCACGGGAATCCCCTTTCTCAATTCAAAGCTTCCGGTGCCATAAACAAATCCGGCCCCGATTCCCAACTTTTCGGTGATGGAATAAGAAATGGTGGGCTGAAAAAAAATAGTTCTCATTTCCATTTGCCTGAGCACAAATTGCCCCCTCCAGTCATCCTTGTACTGAATGCCGCTGCCAAAGGGTGTATAGATGGCCATTCCGGCTGTAATTTTTTTTATTTTTTGGGGTTTCCAGGAGGCATAAAATGAAAAAGGAGTTCCTTTATTGTGTACAATCTCGGTGGAATAAACCCCCGGGAAAGGTTCAACATAAACTATGCGGGGAATGATCAGATGTCCGCCAAGAGAAAAGTGAGCACTGTCAATAAAAGCAAGGCCGCCCGGATTAAAAAAAGAACATTCGGCTCCATGAAGAACGGCCGTGCCTGTATGCCCCATGCCTGCCTGTTTCTGCCCCTGCAGGTTAACCTGAAATCCTCCGGCAAACAGAAGGCCCTGATTTTCTCCCGGAAAGAGGGAAAAAAGTAAAACCGCAAATGAAACAATAAAAAGCTTTTTCATAAAAGGGAAGGCAAAAATAGAAAATAATAAATGGAAAAAATAAAACCCCAGTTTCAAATCTGGTTCACATCAAAATCAATACTTTTACATTTGTTTCAAAATTCGCAATTTCAATATACTTTTTAATCCTATGGATAATAACGATATAATGAAAAAACTCAGGGTGGCTCTCCACCTGCGGGATGATGAAATAATTAAAATACTTTCTCTGGTAAATTTTGAGGTTTCGGCTTCTGAACTGAGTGCATTATTCCGAAAGGAAGACCACCCGAATTATAAACCCTGCGGAGACCAGTTGCTGAGAAATTTTTTAAACGGTTTGGTAATACACCTCCGTGGGCCAATGGTTAAAAAAGAGGGAAAGGGATAGGTAAAAACTGCAGTTACTCAAAAAACGGAGCCGCAATTATATTACCCTTGGCCATGAGAAAAATTATCTCATCCTTAAAAAAACCAAGTCCCAAATTTCAGGAACCAAGATTTCCGCTACAGGCCCTTATTTGTGAATAATTGAATACATGAACAAATGAACGAAGCCTAAGAAGCTGGCTAAGGGAAATTCTTTTGATAAAAATAGTTTCATGATTAGATGATTTTTTGTTGTTTTGCCCTTAAAATAAATAAAAAAGAATTTTATGAATATTGACAAAAACAAGGTAGTTTCTCTTTTGTATGAGCTTCGGATAGGGAATGAAACAGGAGAATTAGTTGAACGGGTGGATCCGGCAGACCCTTTTGCTTTTCTTTTCGGAGGAGGAGGCTTGCTGCCTGAATTTGAATCGAACCTGAAAGGCAAAAATGCGGGCGACAAATTCACCTTTGGGATAAAGAGCGAAAATGCCTACGGGAACTTTTCACTCGAGGCCATTGTGGATATTCCAAAAAATGCCTTTATGGTAGATGGTGAATTGGCCGTTGACCTTTTGCAGGTTGGAAAAATGATTTCGATGCATGATGAACATGGAAACCCGCTTCAGGGAAAAGTATTGGCTGTGGAATTAGACAAAGTAAAAATGGATTTTAACCATCCAATGGCCGGAAAAGACCTTCATTTTAAAGGCGAAATTCTTGAGGTAAGAAATGCCACTTCCGATGAACTGAGCCATGGCCATGTTCACGGCCCGGGCGGGCATCATCATCATTAATTTTTTTGTGGAAAAAAATATTTCCCTCCAAACAATTCGTGATGCTGCTCAAAGAATATCCCCATTTATTCATCACACTCCCGTACTTTCTTCTCAAAGCAT
>JAHEZO010000045.1:0-7479 GCA_023250995.1 Flavobacteriales bacterium
CCGTTTCCGAGTTCGGTACTTTGGCCACCTTCAACAACACGATACAAATTGTCGTATTTTATATATGAGTAAGCATTAATTGATTTTTGTTTGGCATTCTGTGAGAAACGCAAAAGGCCCTTTGAATCATAATCAAATGTGGTGGTTCCCTGGTCAGGAGAATCCTGAATAACCAATTGTCCCAAAGAATTAAATTTATACGAAGAAATAAAGCTGTGGTCAGGGTGATTGGATCTGCTGATGGCATTACCTGTGAGCAATTTTACTCCAGCCGGTGGTACGGTTCGAATGAGGTTTCCGGCCCGGTCATAATACATAAGAGTAAAATGGTGATAACCCAGGGGATATTTTGCAGTAAAGTTATCCAGCTTTTTCGGGATTAAATTGGGATCCTTGGGGGTTAAACATTGGGTCATAAATTTACTTCTGTAACTCTCCGTTTTTGCCTCAACACAGGCTTCCTTCTGGGTATTAATCATATCCCAAAGATCATTCAGCAATGTTGTTTCACAAGGAATAAGAGACATGGTACCGGGAACCGGAACAGAATCCCATTTCAGGCAAACATCCAAGCAATTTGTTTTACCGCAAAGCCAGTTACATACCGAATCGAGTTTAAAACTTTCGGACTGATGATCGGGACCGGCAGCGTAAAGTTCTTTAAAATATATTTTACATCCAATGGCATAAAAATAATGGTCGTAGGCGGCCAGATCAACGATTACCCATTCATCCAGTGATTGTGTACGGCATAGGCTTTTGCTCAAAATAAATTCACCGGCCGGTGTAAAATCGAGAATTTTTTGGTACACTTCAAATTTCGGATCTTCACCCGGTGATAAGTTTGCAACAAACACATCCAATTCCTGATTTAACTTATCCACTAAAAGTTCGGCCTCTGATTCCAATGGATTTCCTTGAATTAACGTTGCTCCCTCCGGACAATTTCCGTTTATGGGAAATGAAATTTTTGGAACCATTGTAATTACTTTCATCATATTTTGAATTTCAGCAGCAGTACCCGTTTGTTTAATAGTGTTTGCGGGAAAGGGTGGATGATCATAATAAATTGGGGTAAGGTGGCAATTGCTAAGGCATTCTTCGTGAAGGGTGGTTGCAATGCACTGAACCTGGGGAGGAGTTAGAATGGTTTGTTGTGGATTATTAATTGCATCCTGTGTTCCCTGGATGGCATATAGAGGAGAAAAGACCTTATCATTTTCACAAAGCTCGTGAACCTGGAGGTACGCTCCCAATTCAAAACCATTACAAATTTTTTCACATTGACCCTGCAAATTATCTATGGTATTTGCAGCCGGGGGGTTTTGTTCAACTCCAAGGCAATTTAACCAGTTAGCCAACTTCTGGGGGTCGGCAAAATCCTGCAAGGAGGGGGTTGGGCATCCAAGTTGCTCAGGGGTTTTATCTCCATCTGGAGGAGGGTCCTGTTTGGGCATAAATGTATACCCCCTGAAACAACTGAAATATGAATTCCATTCAAGCGTATCGTTTTTGCCATAACCTATTCCATTGCCGTTATCATCACTAAATTTTACTGCCTTGGCCTGGCCCCATTGCTGTAATGAAATTTGATCTGTAGAGCTGATGCATGCCCCAAAAGCAATTGCATCTCTAAGATAATCGGGATAAGTAGGAAGGGTGTAAATCAATTTATATGCTTGTACATTGTATTGATCAATATCGTTATTAATTCCTCTTATCTGCCTGCCAGTACAATCTAAAAACTGGTCCATTAAATTATATTGTGTGTTGATGAGTTTGAGATAAGGGCCTAACTGAGAGGGGTTATTAATTATCAAATCAATCATTTTTTTTACAATGGTTTGGATATTGTAACTTTCAAGAGTACTATGGAGAGTATTTACAGTGGCCAGCCAGCAATCATAAATCTTATCGCAATCGTAGGGAGTAAACGGAGGATTTTGAAGGTATTGATCGTTTAGCATGTTAACCACCAATTGGTTAATATCACCGGGTTCAATTTTTAACCAGGAGGGGAAAAGGTCACCTATAGTAATATTTCCGGCATTTTTTGGTCCACCGCTCCAATAGCACTGGCCACACCAAACGTTATAATCGTTAAGGTTATCGAGGAGGGTTTTGTGATTTAAATCCTCCTTTGTATCAAATTTAACCTTATCCAAAAGAATTTGTTCATAATCAATTTGAGAGTTAACATCAGAGGGGCAAATTTTATCGCCACAATGTTTTTCAGGAATGTTTATGGGGCAACAACCCGACAGAGGAATTAAATGGAAAGCTTTTTTTACCGGGTCGTATTCAAAATTAAAAGGATTGTAATTGGGGCTGGCCTGGTCCACTTTGGATTTGAGGTAATTATTAAACTCCTCCAAGGGGCTCTCTGCATTTGGGTCCAGAGGCAATTGGTTTGCTTTAATAACAAAAGCTTTTAGCTCACTGTAAAATGGTTCATAATCCTGATTTAAGTTATTTTTATAATCAGCTACTTTCGCATTTAGATAATTTTTCCCGTTATTGTTGTTGGTTACTCCAGTGAATATTTCTTTAATGATAATATAGGTACCGGGTCCAAGGTCAATTGATTTACTCGGGATGATTTTATGTTCGGTTTGATCTCCGCAATCTGCACCGGGAATTGTAATCATATCAGACCAAAGGCTCACATCGGGCAACTCTTCATTATACAATGAAAAATAAACTTTGTAATCGCAGGTGGTACAAAATGATCCACAATCTTCTTTTATTGATCTGGGTAAAATGGAGTAATCTATTGTTAAACTTACCGGGGAAGTAAATACTGTTTTTTTGCTAGTTAAAAGTCCATTATTTCCAATGGGGGAATAATTATCGAGGTAATCAGTAATAACATCAGGAGTGTTGTTATTCTGGTCGGCTGAAAGGGTATCCAATAATTTTGAAACTGTGTCACTGATTGAAAGACAGGAGGCAAGTACCTTTCCTTCCTTAGAGATATAAGATACAATAGCCGAATTATTCGGATCAACTTGAATCATTTTCATAACGCTTGTATCTGCCGGAGCTTCATCTCCAAACATCCGAACCAGTTCCTGGTCGGCAACTCCCCCATAAAGAGTTCGGGAAGTGTGGGCCCCAGCGAGTTTAAGCGTATGCACATTTCCCGGCCCCCCTACTTCCATTACTTTTCCTTCTCCATCGCGGCTGAAAATGGTTCGTGAAAAGGGGAGAGAATCTGAGTTTGGAATGGTAAGGTCCGGATTTTTATCAGAGTAATAATCTGCAATCCCTCCCTTCATTTTCTTTGGTTGTTTAAAATACAAATCCTTATCAAAATCTTTTGCACTGTATAAATTGTTATTTCCTGGCTCGGCCGGCTGAACGAGCTTTTCCTGATACCCGAAATTGGATTGGAAAACAGGTGCAGGAAGTGTAACAAGGCTTGTCCTTCCGGTGAAGTCCTGAAGGGTTTGGTTCACCATAATATAATTTTCAGATTGAAAATACGCCTGGTTCTGCCGAGGGTTCAATAATTTGGTAGAAAAGCTCATTCCTTCGGAAATTTTAAATCCACTCGTGTCATCGGCCTCAAGAAATGACCGGCTGTAAATCCAATTTTTATCTTCATCAAACTGATTATAAAAAAACCCAAGGTAACTTCCCGGCTGTAATTGCTGTTCAGTTAAGACAGTACCATCGGGTACCTGGTTGGCAGGGTAACTCCACTTGCCCCAATTTCTGTCATCCCCCATCCCTCCAGGATAATAATTACCAATTGGCCGAACCCTCCAGATATAATAACCGGTACCTTCCATTACGTGCAGGGTTAAAAACTTTTTGGAAGATTGAGTTTCGATAGAAAGGGCTTTGCTCCAATCAACGGTTGCTGTTATTTGTTCAGGGATACCACCCAAACCTTTTGCAAGATTATTATTGAACAATCTCAGCAATTGAAATTCATAATCGGGATAATTTTCGCAGGTTCCCCACTCAAATTTTATCCTTTTTGTATTTGGATTAACAATATTTGTAAAAACTTCGGTAAAAGGATTCATGGGTAAAATATCGGTACGGTAAAATTCTTCATATTTAATGTTAAGGTTAGTATTTTTAACAAAAGAAGTGGGATTATCATAACTTAAAACCTGAACCGAATAAGAATAAATTTTGCTATAATCAACAGATGAAATGTGTTTTAAATAAACCACCTCCGGAACATCGTTATTGATAACCAGTTCTTTATCAAAAGTCATTATTGGGTCAAATGTTGAATTCATATCGCCCCAACCCGTAACCCTTATTTTAATTTTTGTGCTAAAAATATTATCTCCATACTCGTAATCTTCTCCTGTATTAAAAGTTATTTTAAGCTGCCCCCTATCATAGGTTTTGTTGGCACACTGTAAGTAATTATCAATGCAATGATTGAAAACAAGGCGTTTGAATTTTCCGATATCGGAGGCATAATATGGAATTTCGTCATTTTCAAAATTAATTTCATTTGAACTGGATTTTAGGATTACATCAACCGATTCGGTTGCAAACCCACAAACACTTTGTGCATCAATATGGTGAACCGCGGCAGGTGAAATGGTGTCACAATCCCAAACTATTCTCACATGTTGATTGTATGGCAGCTGCAAAGGACCAGACACCAAAGAATTATTAAACAATTTAAATTTTCCACCGGTTACTTTCCAAACAACCGGATCATTATTATTACACCCTCCCGAGCTGAAGAAATATCTGGCAGTGGTTCCGGGAACCACCTCTTTAATAAAAGTGGATTTCATTCCAACAGCATACCAGGCATTCAAAACGGTTTTATATTCAGCTGAGGCATTTCCATAAATCTTCGAGGCAATATAAAGAGAACCATCCCTAACATCCTCATAATTTGAATAACTTGGAGAAAGGGATTCGGTAAGCACCTTAAACACAATTTTATTTGCTTTCTGAGTACTTGTATTTAAATTGGAAGAAAGGGGCAAAACATTATAATTCCATCCAAGGCTGTTGGTGCCACTTCCCCCATTGATAATTAAATAGTACCAATAACCGAGAACCGATGCGTTGATGTGGGGATCGTAACTGGGGGAATTTTTGTTTTTTTGAAAATACTGACCCATGTAAGTATCCGGGTGCTGAATGCTTTCCGGATCGCTTAAATTATCGGTAATGTTATTTTGCAAATCGCCAAAGGTATAAGTGGGGGAAGGGCTCATAAAATTTCGGAGGGCCACACCCATTACATTTGAAAATCCCTCCTGAACCTCTTTTGACCCTTTTTGGGATAAATATTTTGAAATATTAAAAATGAGGGAGTGAGTAAGCTCATGGCCGATAATATCAAGGCTTACTTCAGATTTTCCGTTGGAATTACCGAAAACAAAATAATTATTTCCATTTGAGGGGACAAAATAGGAGGAGCTATTTTGAGCAATTATCCCTGCATAGATTGTTTTTAATCCATTTTTATCAATTCCCTTCCAGGAATTGAGCGAGGTGGACAATACAAAATTCCTGAATGACTTTATTCCGAAAAGGGCACTAACCCCTTTTTTGCTTAGAACAATATTCTGGCTTTGTTTGGCATTTGCATTCAATGTAATATCATTATAATTACCGTCATTATTCAAATCGGCAAAATAGGTGGTAACTGTTTTCCCATTGGCCGCAACTCCGTAAACAATATTGTTAAGGTCCTGGCTAACGTTTAAGGTTCCGTTGGATATTGAACTCCCCAGGAAATATCCTTTGGTATTCGGAATATTTTGATTTGGATTATATTCAATTACGGGAATTGTTACCTGGCCATTATAAAGGCTGTTGGCCAGTTTTGTTTTATTGACCCCGTTATATAATTTCCCTCCAGAATAATAATTGTTTTCATTTATCTCAAGAATATTTCCATTAAAAGCATCCACATAAACTGAATAGTTAGTAGGTGGATTATTAATCGGAATATTAATAATATAGGCCAATTGATAATTGTTATCATTCATATCCGGATCAATGGATAGAACAATTTTTTGGGGTGTTGGAAGCGGAATATCTTCATCCAAATCCCATGGGAATATTTCACCGCTGAAATGTTTTAGGGCTGAATCGAGTGCGGCAGTATCGCTAATAGTTTGATTAAAACTTAAATTCAGATTTTGAGCAAATTTGCCAATTCCATGCAAAACCTTTCCGTTTAAAGATTCTAATATATATTGTGCCCCAAGAACAGGAATCCCATTATTATATTGCTGATACCGTGTATGAACGTGATCCTCCTCATCTACAAACTCATCGAATTTCTGAAAGGCATCTTTTTCTGTTAGGCCAAATCCTCTGGAATAATTACCGAAAAAATTATTTAAACTGACCTCAGAATTACTCAGAGAAGAAAATGAAATAAAATTTCCTCTTTGATTATAATCCAGGTCCCTGGTAATCGCGGAGGAATCATTGCTAGGTGTAATTGCGATTGGAAGCGGAAATACTGCAATATCAATATTACCTTTTTGGCTGCACCCGTTTGAATTTGTAACTGTAACCGAATAATTAGTGGTAGAATCGGGAGTAACGATCGGATATTTTGTTGAATCATTCATGGTTTCCCTTTCGGAGCTCCAGGAATAAAAATTTCCACCTGAAGCAAAAAGCTGAACAGGGCTTCCGGCTATTGTGGCAAAAGAAGAAGCACCGGCAATTAATAAAGGTGATTCATTTTCTTTAACAGAAATGGATGATTTTCCAATACAGCCGGCCGTGTCGGAAATGGAAAGAAGGACGTTGTAATTATGTTGAATAGATCCAAAACCATTAGTTAATGGGTGCCCAATAAGGGGGGAACCAGAACCGGAGGTTGATGAATAAAGAAAAGTTCCAATAGGGTATAATGAACCTGTATTATTAAACGATGCCAGATTAATAACCCCAATTTCCTCAGCTTCTCCATCATGGCTTATAGTGCATTTTCCATTCGAATTTATATTAAGGTAAGATAAATTTATTGGGACAGTAATTGAAGGCTCAAGCGAAAACCCGGTTGACCTGTGAATAATTTGCCGCTGTGAATTCAATGTAAAATTTCCATCTTTAGTGTAATATTTACCACCATTGGGATCAGAAAGAATAAAATATCCATTTCCTTCCACATTAATATTAAGTTTATCATTTACAGAGTTGGATCCAGAAAAAACAAAATCCTTTTCTTTTGAAGTTGGGCCAGTTTGCCACCCGAAATCTCTGGTTCCCTGGCCTGGCAAAATTGAAATTTGACTTCCTGAGGAAGAACTTTGTTTAAAAAGGTTTGGCCCAATGGGGGTCAATCCGAAATTGTTTGGGAAAATTGCCAACCTAATTTCCCCAATGGAAAAATAATTTCCCTGGTCGTTCATTTGCACCTCCACTAACCCGTTTTCATCAACATGGAATGAGGATATTTCCGGGGGAACCATTAAACTTGATTCAATTTTAAATCCTGTTGCTTTTTGAATAATTTCCCCGATC
>JAHEZO010000045.1:7489-19508 GCA_023250995.1 Flavobacteriales bacterium
ACAACTTCACCATCCTGATTTATTAAAGGGAGATAACCATCTAAAATATTTAAATCAACAAGTGAATTTTCGGGAATATTATCAATAGAAAAATTAATTTCCGGATCGCCACCTTCAGTTTTCCAAAGGTATGAATCATAATTTTTTGAGGCCGTGAGGAGAATATTATCCCCATGGCAAAATTCTGCAAGACCTGTAACGTCAATGTTTACAACAGGGTTGCTAAACCTATTTAAATTCAAATCGCTGGATATTCCCTGGCAACCGTTAGATCCGGTTACCGTAACGTTATATAATCCATTTGTTTTTGCAAATATTACCTGTGAGTTTTCTCCTGTACTCCATTGGAAAGAAACCCCGGTAGAGGCCGACAACATTATGCTATCTCCAGAGCAATACTTAGAAGGTCCCTGAAGGTAAATTTCAGCATCAGGAAGGGGTTTAAATGAAACGGAAACGGAGGAAGATCCTGCGGTACATCCTGAGAGGTCGGTGACTGAAACGGAATAATTTCCGGAAGAACTTACATTGATGGAACTGGTGTTTGAGCCATTGCTCCATAAGTAAGAAGAAATATTTGTAAGGGTGCTTGGGATAGCATTGAGTTGAAGGGATTTTCCATGGCAAGCAGAAAAGGTAGAATCAGAACCGGAAATATTAACAGTTAGGGAGCAGCCCCGTTGAGCAAGCACAATGGTTCCGAAATTATTTATGGGATTTACAGTTGAAATATTCCCTTGAGAAATAGTACCTGTGGAGCTGCAGTTACCAATGCTGGTCCATTTGTTATTATTCCAAAAGGCGATTCTCATATCTGAAGGGTTGGTAATGTTGCATGTGGAAGCATTCCATCCAAGTTTCAGATATACTACTGAGGAGCCTGAATTCCGATCGAGCTGGTAATACTCGCAATTGCTAATTTTTGAAACTGAGCTATCTACCAAATTGCCTTTACTCTGGGGAGTATTAAAATATTCGGCAGTAAATGCATCTGAAATATTTTGAGGTGCACTAATGAAAAGCGGTTTGTATAGGGAGTTTTTCCCGATAGGAAAGGAAAGGGAGTCATTTCCGATTTTTTTCATAGGTCCGGAAACAAAACTATTGGAGTTGCCACCCGAAACGGTCCCGTTATCTCTTAGTATTAAAAGGCTTCCGTAGGAACTTTCAATAATTCCGTTGGTTAGTAAAATATTGTTCACCACTTCAAGGGAAGAAGCCAATTTAATCCCTCCTCCGGTGCCTTGATTAACAATGAGTTTTGGAAAAACCTCTGAACTTAGGGTTCGGGTTATTGTTTGCATTGTGGTACCCGAAAAAGTAACAGACCCACTACCACCAATGAAAGATCCATCGTTTTTCCAATTTCCTTTAATGTTTATGCCATAATTATTTGAAGTTAACCCCAGAATGGCGCCTTTGCTTATGGTAAGATCGGAATTAACATTAAAATTATTCCCAAGGGTTACAGGAAAAAACAAATTGGCAATAACCAAATTATTAAATGAAGTTATTGAGGTACCTCCAATGGTTTGAGCCGTTTTGCCAATAAAAGACACAGTTCCGGTTCCGGGAATAAAAGTCCCGGAATTTATCCAGTTTCCGTTAATTGTTATAGAAAAAACATTAGCCGTTGATCCAAATTTAGAACCCGTATTCAGTGTGAAATTACCATTGATGGAAATATTACTTCCAAGGGTAACACCCGAAGTATTTGAAACCAAAAGGTTATTGAAATTCGTGTTTGTAATTCCTGAAATAGTTTGAGGAGAACTTCCCGAAAAAGTAACGGTTCCGCCCGAGCTATTGAATTTCCCATTATTAACCCAATCCCCTTTTATAGAAATGCTATAATTATTTGTTCCGGATTCTAGAGTTGCACCGCTGTTAATAGTAAGGTTTCCGGTCAATGTAGTATTTCCCGTTAGGTTTTTGGCAGAAGAAAAAAGCGAAAGGTGGTTGTAAGAAAGTGCCGGGATTGTTTGAACAGAAGTGCTATTAAAAATTACTGTGCCTAATAAATTATTTGTCGAAAACCGCATAGGGTAATTGCTGGATCCGACTCCCCCAGCTGATCCACCTAAAATAAGGGTACCGGCAGAGGAACAGGTAAAAATTCCCCCAGAAACAGTTCGGTTTGAATTAAAGCTTCCTAAATCAAAAGTTCCATTTAAGATAGTTAGATTTCCGGAAATATCCATATTGCTACTCAGTTTACATATTCCGGTTTTGTTAATAATTAGATTGGGAATTTGAAAGGAGGAATTTGTTCTCAAATAAAATTGATTCCCCGAACCATTAAAAGTAAATGTCCCTGTCCCTCCACCCGAAAGGTTTTGAGTACTTCCTGCTCCAACAAATAGATTTTTTCCAACTGAAACAGGAAGGTTGATATTTAAGATTCCTGAAGAAGTTCCGCTTTTAGTGCCATTGATAAAGAAATCATTTAAAGATGTTATGGATCCCGTTCCGGTTATGGTAAGTTTTATGTCGGGGTTTCGGCCGATATAAACAGAATCATTGGCTGTAATATTATTATTTATTAAAATTGTTTCGGCCTGTAAGTAAGTTCCCCAAATGCTTAATTCATTAAATGTTACGTTTTTCCCTTTAATGGTTAGGGTTTGATTTGGATTGGCCGGAGAAATAAATCTTCCTTCTCCATATCCAGGGTTAATAGTACCTCCTATGAAATTAACCGTGGCCGAAAACATTGGAAAACATTTTAAAAGAGAGGAACCCATATTATAACTACCCCCCGATTGCGTAAAATCTGAAATCGCCCAAAAAGCACAACCACGGGCATCAAACGTGTTGCTAAAATCCACCGGGGCATTACATTTTATTTGGCCAAGAAAATTTAATGGCCCAATGAAAGTTCCACCTTTAAAGTTGGCCACGCCAGTACCGGGAGCTGAACCAATGGTAAGAGTAACCTGATTACTTTCCTGAATTACGCCCGTACCCAAAAATGTACAAGTTATTGTACCTGAATAAGTGGATTGAATATCCAGACCTGCAATGGCAGAACTAGCGGTAATATTAATATTGCAGGGCCCAACCTTTGCTCCATTAAAAATTGCAGTATCAGAAGATCCGGGAACGGAAGCTCCTCCGGTTCCTCCGGAAAAGGCGGACCAGTTTGCCGTATTGGTCCAGTTACCTGAAACAGCACTTACCCAATACCTTTTGCTTGCAAAACCATTTTTTAATCCAAGCAATACGCAAACCAGGATTAAGAATTTAGGCATCCCTTTTCTCATAGTGAAAATTTTTAAATAATGGGTTTATTTTTGTGGTTAAACTATTTTTTTTGCCTTCGGTTATCAATTATTTTGAATCCTTTATATTTATCCAAAAGTGAGTTATTGCTGTTGAAAATGTATTGGGCGGCCGGATTTTGCAATAGGTCAGTTTTGTAATTTAAATTGTATTCATCAAAGACATATTCAATTTGTGAATATTCTTCACCAGGTGAATAATAAAATATAATTCGCTTGAACATTTCAAGATTTTTTTCCAGAAATAATTCCATGAAGGTTAAATTGTAAACCTTTCTTCCTTTAATATTAAATTTTAATTTAATCCGGAGAAGCGAATCTTCCCCTGTTATTTCACAATTAATTACTTCAGACATATCAAGAATTGAGTCTTGAAGAAAAGAAGCAAATCCCGCAGCTTTTTTGAAATATTCTTCATTCAAGGATATCCCAGGACTTAAAAAAATGGTTTTTTCCTTTGGAAGAATGCTGATTGAGATGTTCTTGTCCTGAATGGATTCAATGTTTGAATTTTTTACCAAGGATTTTTTATTGTTATAAAAAACTTCAAAATTGCTTTTTTGGATTTCGGACGTAACTTTTTTTTCTTTTTTCGGAGTAGCGAAAACTGAATACTTATAATACCTTATTTTTTGATCAACATTTTTGGCCTGGCCATTTAAAGTGGAAAATGTTTTTTTTAAATCCACAATGCAATCGTTATTTTGCAATTGGGAAAACCCATCCCTAGAGTTTTCCAAAAACAACAATATTAAAAAGCCAAAAATTTTTAAACAACAAGAATGTTTCAATTTACCAACCGGTTTAAATAAATATTCGTTTTATCAGTTTCTATCTACCGCTCTCATATTCATTTGTTCCTCAGTAATTACCTTAACCCCTTTTGATGTTTCAATTAATTTCCGGGTCAATTGTCCCTCCTCATTATACTGATAATACATTCCAAAATGCTGATCGTCAAAACTGGCAACCAAACGGAAATTAGAAGGATCATAAACATAAGCATTCATTGATGAACTCAAAGGTTGAATCCGCACATCATCAATAAATACACTCTCATTCAACGTACCGTCAAATTTGATAAATGGAGTAAAACTCAGGAAAAAATTTGATGACATTTTTGCTTCGTAAAGCGACCAATCACCAGTTTGTGCCACCTTGATAAATGGAATTGAGTTATTTTGATCAATATTAAATGTAAGCTTTGGATGCGGATTCCCTTCAGATACCAAGCTTCCATTATTTCCCAACTCTTTTACCCAAACCTTTACAAGAGATTTTTCAAAAGGCACAGTGATTGTTTTTAAAGGAAAGGTGCTACTTATGTTTCCATATTTTAATTGAAGGGAAGCTTTTCCGGAATGGTGTTGAGAATTTACCAGGTTGGGGACCTGAATTGAAGAAATTAGTAACCCATCCTCGAGAAAAAAAGTTTCATCAACATTATTATTATCGAGATCTTTCCCATACACATTTTCAAAGCTTTCAAATTGAACTTCAGAATACGAAGCGTTTTTGGCAACCAGAGTAGGTAACTTTAAATTGTAACCGTATTTTGCCGTGCTGTACATTCCCAAAATGTCTCTTTCTTCAATGGGTTCTCCATTTGTTGAATATTTTAGGACTGTACTTAATGAAAGCCATTTTTGAGGGTTATTTGCACTTTCATTTTTCCAGTTAAACAGTTCATAATCATTTTTGAAAACACCTGCATTTTTATAAATTCTTCCTTCAACCAATTGGTTTCCAGAAAGAATTTCATCATTGCCGGAAATAATATCTTCCTTATAAGCAAAATTTGAGCTAACCCGCCACATTCCCCTTTCACCGGTTTCAAAAGGATCGGAATTATTAAAAGCATCAAACACTACAGGATCATAGGTCCATTTATCACTAAGAGTTTGGGCAGTGGCAGCAATTACCCCATTAATTGTTGAAGGCAAAATATTCAAGGGGCAAAATACCGGACATTGTATTTCCTGAGGGAAACAGGAATTATTATTGCTGAAAAAAATCAATTTCCCCTCTTCGTCAATGTCGAATTTTTCGTTTCCATGTTCGGGCGTAAAAACCTGCCATGAACAAAATGGTCTGATTTCTAAAATATTAGGTTGACCATGCCATAGCTGAACCTCATAACCAAAGGGGGTTCCTGGCATTTTTTCCATTTGAAGGTAAGGTACCGAAAGTCCCGGATAGGCACAGGTTAGTAAATCTGAATAGTTAAAAATACTTGAATAATCATAGGAATTGGCAGATTTTATCCAGTCATTCAATTTATCCGAAATTTCTTTTCTTTTGTTCATTTCAGCCTGATTCGCATTTGATGGCGGATTTACAAGAACGCTGTTTTTGCTATAAGTTACTATTTTACCTATGCTTGTTTTTAGCTCATTCGTGTTCCCACTTCGGATAACTTCAACATTTACAACTCCGGGGTTCATATTGGGATTTGGGTTATAAGAAGATGGAATTAACTCTATGCCTAAATAAGATTTGTCTCCAAGGTGATAAATTCCTTCCAGTCCGTTTTCTTTCAAGGCAACCAGGTCTCCTGGTAATAATTTTTCGAGGCCAGAGCAAATGTCCTTTCCAACAACTGTAAGATATAATTTTCCATTTTTTGAAGTTTTTGCAAAATCTTTTCCCACCCATCTTTCATTGAAGGATTTCTGCCTCATATTTGAATAATATTGAGTAGCGGGGATAGTTAAGGATAAATATTTACCATTGTGGTCCTGGGAGAGTTTCAGGTCGTGGTCATTAAATCCGTCATAAGTTTGCGTAATTAAAGGTAACCCGGTATACTGATCAAAGGCTGCATTTTCCGTAGTACTTGTAATTCCATGTGAAAAGGATGTAACCCTTTTCTGGATGGCCGGGTAGTTAATTATTTTAGTTGTAAGGTGTGTTCTTAAATGATGAAGTGCGGTGCTGTTATAAGGAACTACCATCAAAGTGGGAATAACAATTACCAGAGGTGGATAACCAATGGTACCAACGGCAACATCGAACTGAGCACTCAAATCATCATAATCATCCAAAACCTTTTGTTTATAAAAAACAAGCTCAGTTTCTTTTCCAGGATTTTCCAGAACCGGGGGTTGAGTAATATCCTTTAAAACAGGTACTTTTTCGCCAGGTTCGAAATATTCATAATCCGAATAAGAGCTTATTACAGGAGACTTTGAAGGATCTGAAGGGAGAGTGAAGGTTGAAGTTTTCCGGAGCTTTCCGTGCATATTATTAATTACAAATCGGAACCCTTGTGTAAGCCATCTGAAATCTTTTAAATAATTTACCACGCCTGCGGGAACGTGTAAAATGTCTTCCCGCTCATGAATTTCGGTATAGTCGGCTCCATCTCCGTTTGGAGTGTTGTTATCAACCAATTTTAAAAAGGGGTATGCTTTATCATAAGGGTAATCTTTTACAGTAAAAAATTCTGAAACAACCATTCCGGGATTGGAAATTCCCGTATGGATATTTTTAACTGTCACCTTTGAATAGCCAATGGAGGGGTGGGAAAGGAGACTTTCACCCACCGGTCCTTCAGATATTTTTTTGTCAATTCCAATGGTAACTTTATCTGCCCAATCCTGTTCGAACCTGGGGATAAATTCCACCAGCGCATTTTCTTCGCGGTTGGAAGATGGCTCGTTGGTAGCCACGCCACTGCTCGTTTTGCCAAGAATATCATTCTCGGTTGAATAATCGTACTTATTGCCATAAAGGGCTAAATCACCGGTGGTCTCCATCCCACTATCGAACATCAATAAACTGCTAACTCTTACCCCCCCCCCTTTTTTAGCAAACGGAAGTGGAACTCTGAGATAAGAATCTGAAGGGTTCATTACGTTACACCAGTCGAGAGCCTGAAAGGGATTAAAGGTGCCAAAAAAGGCTTTAAATTCATTAAAAAGACCCTCGGATTTATCATCTACCTGATCATCATCTAAGTTTTCGAAATCGCCATTGGGGTTCATTTCTTTATGGGCCGGCTGGCAATCCCCAGTAGGTAGTTTGTGAGTTTCGGCAAAATCACGACAAACGGTACGTGGCATAGTGAAATCACCCTTATCTACAAACTGGACCCATACACCGTTCTGATCCATCCCAACATCCTGCACTGCGGCATAACCTTTAATATATTCCCTATCGCAGGAAGGGCTGGAGATTGTATTGATGGAGCCCTCCAGCATATACAATAATTTAAAATAAATTCTTTTACCATCTTCAATAAAAACTTTTTTCATTAAATTTACTAAAAGGGTTTTTTTTGCATTGTCATTTCCAATTTCCCATTCTTTATCCAGGTCTAAATAATATTTCATTTCTGCGGCTTCATCAATGGAGGGCATATCTTTAAGACTGACCATTCCCATAGCAAGCCGATCCTGAACAAAGGCATAGTCCTTTTCTTCATATTGAATATGAATTTCGCCACCGGAAGGAAGTGTAATTCTTTTCAACTGCCAGGCCGCAGGATCAAACACATCAGTTCCTGTTTTCCAGGCACTTGGCCCCTGATTTTTCCAGGTCATTCTGGCATTTTGCCTGTCGGGCCCATTTGCCTGAAAATTTCCCCAACAATCGAGACTACCACGCTCATAAGGTGGATTTTCTTTTTTTCCTAAACCAATATTTAATAAATTTTGGTACTCCACGGGGTAGCCTTCAATTTTGGATTCACCGGGGTTAATATTTTGGGGGTATAAATAACTAAACTTAAAAGGGCTGATTTTGGCGTTAACCACATTTTCGTATTCATACCAAACTTTTTTAAGGGTGAGTTTCCCTTTTAGTGCATTAATGTTATTTCCTCCAACAAATACCGGATCCCCTGTGTTATTCAGGACCCCCGGGCAAAGAGAATAATCGTAATCAAAAAAAATGGTCTTAACTTTTTTACCGGGATTACCATTTTTGTCCTTCGCAAAGAGTTCGATTTTATCGAGTTTAAAAAGCGGTTTGGTTTTATCTCCCTTGGCAGAGAGACTGGCTGCGGCCGCATTGTTTTCTGGAGCTTCCAATCCATCCTCCCTTTTGGAGGTTGAAAAAAAAGCAATATGGGTTTTTGTTTCAATTGATTTTAGGTAATAAATTTCTTTTTCGCCCGAACTGAAGGAGCCCATATCATCATCCGGGTTTGATTCATCTCCCCTTGACGAATTTAAACCATTATAGGGCCCTCTCCATTTAAAGAAATTCCCCATATTCAAATCATTTTTTACAGGGAAACCGTATTTTCTTTCATAGGAAAATTTAGTGAATCCACCAAAATCATCTTTGGTTGGTCCGTCCAGAGTTCGGTCAATATAATCGGGGGTGTTAATTTGTGTGAGCAAATAAGTGCTTGCATAAGGGTCGGGGCTTTCCTCTCCAACCTCTCTGCTGGTTGAATTTCCCATATTTCTTACTGCGATGAAATTATCTGATTGAAGGTCTACATCATAGGAAAGGTTTTTTTCATTCCTCGAATAAACCGGCAATCCGTAAACGTATCTGTTTCCATCTTCATTGAAAGTGGTTATTTCACCAATACCATCATCTACTCCGCAAGATCTTTGATTTACGAAATCATTAATTTCTTTATTGTTTTCATACCTGTAATAATATTTCCCATTTACTTTTTGTTTTAATTGTTTATTTGTGTGATAAGCAATATAAGAAGACCTTCCTGCCCTGTTCCCACCATTAACACCATTCATATTATTCACTTTTGAGGGGTCAATATTAGCAGACCAGCAACCATCCACTCCTCCGCAATTGTCATCCTTTAGTTCGGCAAACAAAAAATAATCATCAGAAAAATATTCAACACTTCCGCCTAAATCTCCGGAAAATCTTAAAAAAGCGGGTTCATCTTCGGTTTCATCAATAATATCCTGAGTAAGATTCGAAAATTTGAAATCATCAGAATTGGCTGAACCACCATCTTCCCATGTACCTACCTTGAGGACATCGGCACCACCACCACCACCGCCCCCAACACCATTGTCCAAGCCAGCTTCTGCTTCAATATTTGCATGTAAAAAGACAGTTGTGCTAGATACTTCATTGGGTTGAAAATTCCCTGGTTTTTTGGAAAAGGCCCTGAATGATCCTCCCAAACCTTCTCCACTGATAATAAAATTATCTGCATTGGAAAAAGGAATGCCTAAAATTTTATCCTGTTTTGTGTACTGGCTGAACTTTTCAAGCTGATAATCCATCATATCTTCTTCATCTGCCTTTGAAGAATACATATACCCATAAGCTTTAAGTGGTTCCTGAGAATCGTTGTGTTGAAATGAAAGACTTCCGGTAACCCCTCCATATGGACCAACAGGTAAAGGGGGAAGGGTCGGGATTGCAGTAAGCTGAACTGAAACGCTAAATCCCCCGAAACGGTAATTCATGTTTCCCTGGCGGTGATCCGAATAATTCCTGATATTATAATGACTTCCGGAAAATCCATTTAGCATACTAATGCCTCCATATTTCGAAAAATTTGCTTCGCATTTGTGCCTGCCAATTTGATTGCCCTCCCTATCTTTAATTTTATTTTTTTCACTCGGTTGAATTAAAAGACTGGATAAAATTTTGGCTGGATTAATTTCAGCGTTAAAAAAATGATTTCCTCCATCGTAACTGTACCCCAAATTAATTCCCCCTACCATATTAATTCCCAAAGCATACGTTTTTCCCCAACCCGAGTAATTATTGTAACGGATACCGGCACTTGCCTGGGCGCCTGATTTCAAGGACATAATCTCCAAGCCGGCAATCAAAGAAATGGATCCGGTCCAGTTATCGGGCATTTTATTGTGATAGATAACATCCGAATTCGAAAAATCATCAGGAAACCCTCTTTTACTTCTATTAATAGCCCCGGGGTTTAGGGTCCACCCGTAACCCACCCAGGATGATTCCTCCTCAGGGGAAACCCCACTGTGATATGAAAGTCCCAAAGCATAACCGCCTCCATTGGCCCCCGGCACTTCTAAAACTGGCATATTATAAGTGAAATCCCCAGTAAATTCATTCACCATATTATTTGTTGATACTGGTTCAAAATTGGCAAATTCGGGTTGGGAAGGGCCACTGGTTAAAGCCAATAATATGGTTGGAAGTGAAGTTTGAAAAAGCATAATTAAGGCAAGAACAAATGCCGCTTTTCGGATAAAATAATTCTTTAGGTTGTGATCCATTATTTTGATTTATAATTATTGTGTTAATTATTAATTAATTGAATGATAATAAAATTAACAAACAATTTTTGGTAATAATACATATTAGGAGCAAAAAAAAAATGTGATGGAAATCACATATTAATTTATTTTTTTGAACAACGAAAAAAGGAACTCAATGAAATAATTTGCAGAGGAGGATTTAATTAAAAGAAGGGTTTTTTAGAGAAACAAACCCATCTATATTGTTCATATCTTTTTTTGAAAAGAAAAAATGGTTTATGCCTAACCCGAATGTTTCGTCAGAGTAAGTAAAGTTAAATTCTTTGGAGTCATTCAGGTTCTTGCTTTTCTCATTATCGGCAAAAACAAAATAAAAACTGATTGATTCTGAAAGTCCGTAAGAATTTTCGAGTGTGCTTAGCACAGGATAAAAATCACCATATTCAGTTTTTAAAACCACATTGTTTTCCATGTGGAAATTCATGTTCATTATCCTTTCCTTATATTCGGAATAACTTGCGATTCCGCGCATCATTACATCCCCGCTACCTCCACTTTCTTTATCTTGTCCAATAGTCATTAAAAATGTTTTGCTTTTGCTGTAACTTTTTAGTAAACTATCTATTTTTTGAGGGGAGTATGGATGGTCGTCTTTAGATTCCTCCAGGTAGGTTAGATATCCGGGAGGCAAATATTTTACTTTTATTTCAAGGCCGTTAATTTTTTTTAAGGCAACAAGTTTATTATCCGGGTTATTTAGAAATGTGAGATACTCCTTTACCGTTGCTGGTTTGCTGGTGCAGGATGTAATTATTAATAAAGGAATAAAAAACCAAAAAAATATTTTATTTTTTTTCTTCGATAAAGGTTTTAATGCTAGAGGGATCATATGACTTGTTGAGTTCATTCAAAAGTTCTTTGGTTATCTCGAGATTATCTTTTGCGTAAAGAAGGCTCCCGGAGGTGGTGGTACCGAGAATAATATCGTAACCGTGATCTTCGGCATAAATCTTTACAAAACTGTTTACCTGATTGAGAACCCCTTCGGTAATTCGCTGATCTTCCTGTGTGGCCTTTTCTTCAATGGCTTTCGAATATTGCTTTACATTTTCCTGCATTTTATTAAGTATCTGGGCTCTTTCCTTTCTTTCCTGCTCCGAAAGTTTGGGGTGATCATTATTAAACTGAGTAAGCGCCCTCTGAAAATCCATTTTAAGAGTATCAATATTCCCCTGCCAAATTTGAGATTTGTTTTGATATTGGTTTCTTGCTTCCTTCATCCCGATATAATCATTAATTAATGTACCTGAATTTACATAGGCAATTTTGGGAGTCATTTCAGGAATAATAAAGTAAGCTCCAGAGGCAAGTAAAAAACAGATAATAATAAGAAGAAAAGAAATTTTTTGTAAAATAGAAAAATCGTTTTTCATAATCGGTGAAGGTTAAAAATTTTGGCAATATTAATAAAAATCAAATGCTGAAAAGAATTACCCGATAGTGGTGCTCAACTCAAATAATGGAAGGTACATGGCAACCAGGATTGCAGCTACAAAAACCCCT
>JAHEZO010000194.1:0-6725 GCA_023250995.1 Flavobacteriales bacterium
ATGAAGCCAGTCGAAAGGGTGAGGGTGAACATCCAAAAGGACCTCACCGCCCGAAAGTGTTGCATTGCCTGACGAATAGGTAAATGTGGGGTATGGATTGTTATTAAAAACAGTAATTGAATCTCCACCTCTTTCGGCAGATATTTTATGAAGAAAAATATAATTCTGAATAGAATTGCTGAACAAAGAAATTTCGAGAGAAATGTGTTGATTTTTTACAAAAACTCCCAAATCCTCCTGAAAACTTTTTTCGGCCCGCAGGTATCTGTTTCCCAAAATATACCGAAGGGCCCCTTCGTGCACCCCATTAGCGCTTAACTCAGTAATATTGGGAGCCCGGTATCCCCTCGAAAACTTTAATTTTAAAATTAAATTATCATTCAGGCTGTAGCTTGCACCAAGGCTTCCGGTTTCACTGTAAAAAAGTTTTTCAAATTTTTCAAATTTCTTTATCGTTAAACTATCTTCATTAATCCATAAGTCATCAGAAGTGATTGTCCGGACATCGAATCTCAACCCACCGCTTAAATCGAGTTGCTTTAATTCCTTTCGGGCAAAAATAAAACTACCTGCATCAAATGATTGGTATGCCGGAATTAAAAACTCAGTTCCCTTATTTTGGTTATGCTGTTGCATTCCGTTAATTCCCAAGGTTACATTCAAATTATTTTTTTCCGGAAAAAGATATCGGAAATCATAATTGATGGTTGAGAGCCGGAAATAAAGTCCGTAAATTTCAGGTGCAAGGATATTTGTGTACTCTTTTCTTTCATTTTCCTGATAACCAAGGATGGTTTTAAACCTTCCTTCCCATGCAGTAAAACTGTTATTCAGAACAAATTTCTTATGCCGGATGTCCTGAAAGGGGACAAAAGGCAAGTAAGAAAAAAAGTCTTTTTCATTGGCAAAACCTGTGTTTTCAATAGAATCATTGAGGGCAAAATGTTTAATAAATTTTCCGGTTAAACTATCGCGCTCACCCTCTGTAATTCCGGTTTTTAGGTGGTAGGAACTAAAAATTAAATGTGAATTTCCCCACGATTTATTAAAACCTATTTCACCGCCCAAACTATTTTCCTTCATTCCCGAATTTAAAACATAGCCATCGTACCGGTTTTTGTATGAATGGCTCATTTTTGAACTGTATCTTCCGGTCCAGGTTATTCCTTTGTTATTTCCGGAGATGGAAGAAGAGTACCCAAGAAGGCCATTATTCGATTGGTAATTTCCAAGGATGCTTCCCTTAATATTTCCTTCGGGAACATTTGGAGCCGAAATAAAATTAATTACACCTGCCATGGCATCTGAGCCAAAAGACATACTGGCCGGGCCTTTTAATATTTCAACCTTTCCTACCGAATATTCATCAATTTCAATCCCGTGTTCATCGCCCCATTGCTGACCCTCCTGCCTTATTCCATCGTTTACTACCACTACCCTGTTAAACCCAAGTCCTCTTATCACGGGTTTCGAAATTCCTGCCCCTGTGGTAATTTGCGATATTCCGGGTTGGGTGGCAATGGCATCAATTATATTGGTTGAAGAGTTTTGAAGAAGGGTGATTTTAGGAATTATAACAATGGAGGTTGGAGTACGGTTTTTTTCTGTGGCTTTTGAAAGGCCCGAAACTACTACTTCATCCATTTCTCTAACCGATGGTTCCAATACAAAATCCTTTTGGTTTATTAAATTCAAGTCTACCATTTCGGAAATTGTTTTATACCCAATAAAACTTACCTGAATAAGTATTTTGGTTTTTGGAAGATCGCCAAAAAAATACAAGCCGTTGGTATCTGTCACCGTTCCCATTTTTAAATCGGGAAAGTAAATGGTGGCCCCGATTAATTTCTCTCCCGAACCTTTTTCGGTTATTGTTCCTGAAAGGCTTGTTTTTAATCCCGGGTTATCCATCCCAAAAGAAATGCAGGAGAAAAAAATCAGCGATGGAAAAAAAATATGCTTTATGATTTTCATAAAAATATTAATTCACTAATTGGACTAAAAATTAATGCAGGACTGGATTGTTTAAAAATTTCCTGAAAAAGGAAAAAAAAGATTTCAAGTTCAGAAAAAGTCGGGAGGACCTCTTAAAGAAGTAAAGTATTTTGGGGAGTAAATTACTTTGGATGAAAATAAAAAATATCGGAATATGATAGCGGGAAAGGGTAAAGGTGAGAATGCCACCGATGGTGTTTGGGAAACGGGCAATAGGAAATCGCAAAGGGTGCAAATATGTATTTCGGAGTGAAGATGTTTTTGAACTTTTGTACAATGAAAATCATCTTTATGGCGATAATCATGAATTCCTTTTTCAACCATCGGGAAAAGGAAAACAAAAAGAAAAAAAACTGATAAGATTGTTTTAAAACAAAATTTCATCACTCTTTATTAATAATTATTTTCTACGCCAAGTTTTAAAGCCCATGGCAGCATCAACAAAAAAGGGACTGAATTTTCATAATTTAATTTATCAATCTTTTTTAAATATTTTGCAAGAGTAAATTTTTGTTTCTCTTTATAATCTTGAAAGGCAATTTCGGAAAGCAGTTTCATTGAATGAATGAGTTAAAGCAAAAGTAAACATTAATAATTTATTCCGGAATAACCGTAACTACCACAATTTCGGGCCGGCAAAAAAACCGGAGCCGGGGTGCATTATCTCTTTCCATTCCAATTCCTTTGGAAACAATTAATAATGTATTTTCATCCATACGGGTAACTCCGCCCGCCCATTTACGCGGAACTTGTGATAATGTTAAAAGGGGTCCAAAAAACGGAAGGCAAACCTGTCCGCCATGGGTGTGGCCTGCAATTAACAGGTCGGCAGGGGGATAAGAAAGGGAAAAATCGGGCGAATGACCAAATACTATATGGAATTTATTTTCCTTCTGAATTTTAATATTTTGATTAAATGAATCTTCCATTCCCAATCCCGTTAGTACGAAGTTTTCTTTTTCAGTTTTGGTGGTGGATGTAAGACAAATCACCCCGGTTTCTTTAAAAATTTCAGGCCAGTCATCCATATCCACATTACCCTGAACCGCAAACACTGGTATTTCCTCTCCGAATTTTTTTTCTTTAAGTAAAAAGTTTAATTCGTGGTAAAGAGACATGCGCTCCGCATAATTTTCAATTTGAACGTAATCTCCAGGCATAAGTATTAAATCGGGTTTTTCATTCAGGGCAAGGTCAATTACATTTTTTTCATACTCTGAAATTTTATCCGTTTGAAAATCGGACAAAACAACGATTTTGATTGGCTTAATAATTTTTTTGGATTTTATTTTTGTCCGGCTAATTTTCAGCCAATGTGGTTCAACTAAAAAAGCATCAAGGCCGGCAAATGAAATAAGGAGAGCCGCAAACAGACAGAGAACTGAAAAGTATTTATTGTGATTCCTGGCAATAATAAAATAGGCGATGCATAAAATTATTCCATGGGCAAATAAGGCATGGCACAATAAACGGAGGACTCCGAAATTATCGGGAGCAATAAAAAGGGCAAGAACAAATGAAATTATGGCAAAAAGAAATAATCCCCCAAAAAATACTGAAAGTTTTTTTTTCTTCAGGTAAAAAAGTACCCAGGCAAAAGCTGCAATAAAAAGTAAAATGTTAAATTCAATTTCCCAACCGTTCATAATTTATTGGTGAATTATTATTGAAGAGGGGAAAAAACTTTGCCTGTTAAAAAGAGACTAAATTGAACCATTAAATAGAGACTCACATTGGATCCACATCCATCGAAACCCTAACCGATGAAAATCCTTTTTCTCTCTTAAAATTATTTATTTCCTCCCAAAGAATTTCTTTTGCCTTTTGAGACGATGCTTCTTTTTCAATTTTCAATAAAATATTTTTATGATACATGTTTTTAATCCTTGCCACGGGCGGAAACTCAGGGCCAAGAACCCTTTGACCGAATTTTTTTCTTAAGGCCCCGGCCAGAAAAACTGCGGCTTCATTTATTTTTTCACTGCTTACATGTTTTAAAGTAATTTCTATCAGGCGGCAAAATGGGGGATAATTAAAAAATTTTCTTTCCGAAATTTCTTTTTGATAAAATGCTGAATAATCGTTTTCGATCACCTGTTTAATAACAGGGTGGCCCGGGGAATAGGTTTGAATAATTACTTTTCCCCTTTTGTTTTTTCTTCCTGCCCGGCCTGCCACCTGGGCCATCAGCTGAAAGCTGCGCTCATTGGCCCTGAAGTCGGGAAAATAAAGCATTTGATCGGCATTCATTATTCCAACGAGAGCTACATTTTCGAAATCAAGGCCCTTTGTTACCATTTGGGTACCTACAAGAATTTCGATATTCTGCTCTTCAAAATCATAAATAATTTGCCTGTAAGAATTTTTCGAGCGGGTAGTATCTAAATCGAGCCGGCCTGTTTTTGCATTTGGAAAAAGCAATAAAATTTCCTCTTCAATTTTTTCAGTCCCGAACCCCTTAAGAGTTAAATTTACATCCCCGCAGGCCATGCAAGCCTTCGGGTGGGGAATTTTATATCCGCAGTAATGGCACCGCAGTTCGCTAAAACGCTTATGGTAGGTTAGTTTAACATCGCATCGGGTGCAATGCGGTACTTCCGAACAGGTATCACATTGAAGAAAGGGGGCAAATCCTCTCCTGTTCTGAAATAGTATCACCTGCTCCCTGTTATTCAATGCCATTTGAATCTCATTCGCCAAAAAACTTGAAAAATGAGATTTCATGGTTTTTTTTCTGCTCTCTTCTTTTACATCAGATGTAATTATTTCGGGCAGTTGCACTCCTCCGAAACGTTCTGTCATTTCCACTAATCCGAACTTTCCGTTTAGGGCATTATGGTAGGTTTCAATGGAAGGAGTGGCAGAGCCCAAAATTGTTTTTGCTTTGTGAATTTTTGCCAAAATCAAAGCGGAATCTCTTGCGTGATAACGTGGAGATGGATCAAATTGCTTAAAAGAATTTTCGTGCTCTTCATCCACAATTACCAATCCCAGGTTATAAAAGGGCAAAAAAACTGCCGACCGGGCACCAATGAACAGACGGCCACTCCGGCAGGGCTGCGTGGAAGATTTATTTATTTCGATCTCTATTGGAATTGCTTCGGGGAATTCTTTATTTTCCGGCCTTCCGCCCGAAGCCATTTTCCACAGCTCCACCTTTTCATTTTGATTAAACCTTGAATGATAAACACAAACCTGATTGCCGAATCTTTTGGTAAGCCGGTTAATCATCTGAATGGTTAATGCGATTTCAGGCAGCAGATACAAAACCTGTTTCCCCTTCCTGAGGGCCTCATCAATCAGACTAAAATAAATTTCTGTTTTTCCTGATGAGGTTACTCCATGCAGTAAAATCACCTCCTTTTCCGGGAACTGATTTTTAATTTTTTCAAGGGAATCCGTTTGAAGATTATTTAACTGAAAATTTTCTTTCTCCCCTTGGTAACCATCATTAAACCGGCCAACTTCCTTTTCGTAAATTTCAAAAATATTTTTTTCAACTAAAAGATTCAATGTGCTTGAGGTTGCTTTTGAATTTTTTTGCAAAATTGTTTTTTTAACTTCCTTATGGCTTTCTGAAAACAATCTGCTCATTTGCACAAATACCATCAATACTTCCAGCTGTTTAGGTGCTTTTTCAAGAGAATCAAATATTTTTTTTAAAATTTTTTCATTATTCAGATTTTCCTTAAGCCTTACAAATTGCTCCGTTTTAGGTTTGTATTTTTCATTAATTTCTTCCAGAATAACGATTACATTTTTTTCAATCAGTGATTTTATTACAGGGAACACGTTTTTCTTTCCGAGAATTTCACTTGCCTCGAGGATGGATAAAGAATTGGATGTTTCCAGGGCTTCTGCAATCAGGTACTCCTCATCCGACAATTCTTCGGGGTTAATTTTATATTCTTCGTTGGGAATAATTTTGGTTTCGCTCGAAAGTTTTAACCCGGAGGGCAGTGCCGCATTCATTACCTCACCCATAGTGCACATGTAATAACTGCTCATCCATTCCCAAAAGGCAAATTGCATTTCATTAATCAATGGTTCTTCATCCAGAATACTTTCGATTTTTTTGGGTAAATAATTGGCCGGAGGAGAACTGTGAATCTTTTTCACAATGGCACTATATTGTTTCCCCCAACCTTCTCCTTTTGAATTGGTCTTTGACGAAGAACCTCCGAATTGAACCAGAACCCTTTGGCCGGTTTTGATTCTTCCGGATAATTCAGGAGGAATGGAATAAGTATATGGTTTAGGTAAAGCTAGAGGAAGAATTACATCGGCATACAACATTGCAAAGGAATAATTTTAATGTGCAAATTAACTTTATTTTTGACAGAGATTCTAATTGCCCGGCTGGATGACCAAATAGGCAAGGTAAATTTTTGGTTCAAAAAAGTTTTTTCAGCTGCAAAGTCCCGAAGACGCAAATAATAAAAAATTAAGAAAATAAATGGTGCATTGGTTCTGAGTTTCAATTGAAGAAAATTACATCACCCCAAATATTTTTATTTGCCGGTTTTTCAAAAAAAAACTCAACTAAAATTTTCTGGTTATTTATGAAAAGGAAAAAATTTTATTTGGTTTTTTTATTTTTCATCACCTGGCCTTCCTTAATCCTGTTTTCTCAAAACTCCAACATTTCAACCCTTAGTCCTTTGTTTGTTCTTTCAGACAGCATTTTTCCGCTGCTCGAAAAAAATGAAAATTACATTGATACGTTTTAT
>JAHEZO010000194.1:6735-7454 GCA_023250995.1 Flavobacteriales bacterium
CACCAGCGAAACGTTAACAATTGAGGAAGTTTCAGCCCCTGAATTTAGCAGCAAATTCATTCAGGTTCCTGTTGATACTACGGGAAAAATGATTGATTCATTAATAAAAAGAAGTAAAGTATTCTGGCTTCGGATAAGCATAAAGAATTCTTCTGAAAATATTGGTGAATGGTGGTTCGATTGTCATGGCTCCTCCCAAACAACCATGTTTTTTCCGGGCCGGAATGGTTTTTCAGTCAGAAAAACCGGATTCAGGGTTCCCTTGTCCGGTAGGGATGTTAAATTAGGAGAGGAGTACCTGATGAATGTTTTTGTAAAACCCGATACAGCCATTACCATTTATTTCAGAAGGGAATTTCTGAAAATTTCAAAATTGTCGGCTGTTAAACTTGCCAATAAACCAGCCATTTTAGAGGACGACCGTTCGTCCCGGTATTTGCAGGGGGCTTTCTTCGGCTTGTTGCTAATCATTGCATTATATAATCTGCTCCTGTATTTTTTTGTTAAGGAAAAAAGCAATATTCATTATGCCCTTTACCTTTTATCAGTCAATTTTTCTTATCTGGCTGGAAGTGGTTACGGGTTTGAACTATTCTGGCCGAATTATCCCGGCAACTTTGTTTCAATCATCCCCATGGGATGGGCATCAGCCGGTTTTTTTTTATGTTCAATTCGGAAGGTCATACCTGCAAACAAAAAATTATTTACCAAAATGGAAC
>JAHEZO010000325.1 GCA_023250995.1 Flavobacteriales bacterium
ACTAATAAAAATGGTTGAAAATATACCAATCAGAACAATTTTATTAAACCTTCCCTCAAACATGATTAATTTGATTTAAAGATTTAATATTAGATGTCAAAATATTTTTTGAGAAAATTTTTACCACAGAGTTAAGGGATGTTAAAATTAATAATTATTTGAGTTTTCAAATTTATTAAAACGAATAAAGGAAATACGAATATCTGTATATTTGCCGGTTAATAACCTCAAAAACATGAAAAAAATTTTGGTTACCGGTGGTGCCGGTTTTATCGGAAGCCATTTGGTTAAGAGATTAACCGAACAGGGAAATTATGTAACAGTTCTAGACAATTTGTTGCGAGGGAATAAACTAGAAAAACACATTTTAAATTCCGTTAGATTTGTAAAGGGAGATGTTCGCGATTTTGAAACTGTAAAAGCCGTTTCAAAAGGCTGCGAGCTAATATATCATTTTGCTGCGGTTCTTGGTGTGGATGTGGTGGCTGATAATCCGGTTGAAACAATGGAAACCGAAATTATCGGAATGAAAAATATTTCCGATTCGGCAATTCTGTTTGGAACCGAAAAAATTATTTATGCCTCAACGAGTGGGGTTTACGGGCACTCGGCAATAAATCAATCAGTAACTGAAAATATTCAGATTGATCCAAGAACAAGTTATGCAATTGCGAAAAGGTATAACGAAATTTACCTCGCTGCGTTACATGAGGAAAAAGGACTTCAATCTGTTTCCTTGCGGTTTTTCAATGTTTATGGAATTGGACAGGATAACCGGATGGTTGTTCCCCGTTTTTTTGAACAAGCCCTCCTAAATAACTCCATTACGGTTTATGGGAATGGCAAGCAAACAAGAGATTTTACTTATATTGAAGATACCGTTAACGCATGTGTTCTTACTGCAGAAAAAGTTAAAGGTTGCGAAATTTTTAATGTTGCCAACGAGGAAGAAAAAACTATTATGGATTTAGCAAAAGAAATAAAAGCAATTACAAAAACCCAATCTGAAATTACCCTGATTGAGGC
This sequence comes from Flavobacteriales bacterium, assembly GCA_023250995.1. Classification (GTDB taxonomy): domain Bacteria; phylum Bacteroidota; class Bacteroidia; order Flavobacteriales_H; family JAHEZO01; genus JAHEZO01. Next base: position 1,027 of record JAHEZO010000325.1, read on the forward strand.
TCCAAAAAAACGTTATGATTTTGAAGTTGAAAGAAGGATGGGAAATTCAGAAAAACTTTTTTATGCCGTGGGTTCAAAACCCTCCACCTCCCTTTCAAAGGGTTTGAAAATAATTTCAAATCATTTTAAAAATGAAAGTAAGAGTCAATTGGTAAAACAAAGGGGTTAATAATTTTTTTTTTAATGAATCCTAATTTAATTCCCTCCTCCGAAACTCTTTCACCTGTTGAAAAAGAATTTGAAAAAGTTCTTCGACCTTCTGAATTTGATGATTTTGCCGGTCAGCATCATGTAGTTGAAAACCTGAAAATTTTTGTCGAAGCGGCTAAGCAAAGGTCGGAACCCTTGGATCATGTTTTGCTTCACGGACCCCCCGGCCTTGGGAAAACAACCCTGGCAAATATTATTTCCAACGAATTAGGAGTTAACCTGAAAACCACCTCGGGCCCGATTCTGGAAAAACCAGGGGACCTTGCCGGCCTGCTCACCAATTTAGGTGAAAGAGATGTCCTTTTCATTGATGAAATTCACCGGCTCAGTCCTGTTGTTGAGGAGTACCTTTATTCAGCAATGGAAGATTATAAAATAGATATTATGATTGATTCGGGGCCCAATGCAAGAAGCGTTCAGATTTCTTTAAACCCATTTACTTTAATTGGGGCAACTACACGGTCGGGTTTACTTACTTCCCCTCTGAGGGCACGATTCGGTATTAATTCTCGATTATCTTATTACGACTCAAAACTTTTAACCGATATTGTAATGCGCTCCTCAGGAATTCTTAAAATTGAAATTGAGGAGAAAGCAGCTTTTGAGATTGCCAGAAGAAGCAGAGGTACTCCCAGAGTAGCAAATTCTTTACTCAGGCGGGTTAGAGATTTTGCACAGATAAAAGGAAATGGCTCCATTGATTTAAAAATTTCGAAGTTTGGTTTAAACGCTCTTCATGTAGATGAGCATGGGTTGGATGAAATGGATAACCGGATTTTGTTTACAATTATTGATAAATTCGATGGTGGGCCCGTTGGAATTAAAACCATCTCTACTGCTGTGGGTGAAGAGCAGGGAACCCTTGAAGAGGTTTATGAACCATTTTTAGTTCAGGAAGGATATCTTAAGCAGACCTCCCGGGGAAGAGAAGCTACCGATCTTGCATACCTTCACCTTGGAAAGACCCCACCTTCTAAAACGGGAAACCTGTTTTAGTAAGAGCATGTTTAAATTTATTTCATAAAATAAATTATCGGGTATTTTTGATCCGCCACACGCGGAGGATTTTGCAGCCATAGTGAGTTAACTATGGCGAAAAATCCAACGAAGTTGCAGCCAAAAAGACCCATAAGAATGAAATGAAATAAATTTAAACACGCT
>JAHEZO010000195.1 GCA_023250995.1 Flavobacteriales bacterium
TGAGGCAATGATTTGCAGTGAGGTAATATGGAGTTCCATCCTGGCATGTATTATTTATCATGGCTCCCGAACACCAGGTATTCCCATTCACCAGATTCATTGCAATGGCTTTTACCTGGTCTTGCCATGGTGCTCCTTCAGGACAAACCACATCATTATTGCAGGAACCGGAGCTCCCGAATCCTTTGGTCAGGTCAGGAATTCCCCTGTAACCATGGGTCACCTGCTCAACCATTAATTTCCCCTTGCCGGCAACAGCAAATGGTTCAAAGTACTCAATGTTAATTTCATCTCCTGGTATTAAATCCACCCCTAGTTTTTCATGAGGTAGATTATTTTTTTCGGTGAAAGCCCCCAGAATGTGATTTTGATTTTCACTGTAAATAAAAACTTTCCCTCCCCGTGGAATAAAATATTCACCAAAAATGATATTAATACTCAATGCATTTTTTGAATAAATTTTTAATCTCCACAGTTTGCCTTTCGAGGGAATTTTTTCCCAAACCCCGGAGTTGACAAGGCTGAAATTTACCTGAAAATTATATCCAAAACGCCATGGGATGTCTTTGCGGAGGTCATTGGCCGAATCCTCCAATTGAATTTGCGTTAGATTAAAAGGCGGCATAATTTCCCTCGGAATTTCCTTTTTTAAAATGCCCTGAAATTTTTGGGCAAATGGTTCACCACCCTCGCTTATTTGTGCATTTAGAAAAGAAGGAAAAAAGGGGAGGAAAAACAGAAAGATAATTTTTTTCATAAAGAAATCAGGAGTTAATCAAAAAAAACGGTACGAAGTTCACTGGATGGTGATAATTTCCATTGATTTCTGTTGTTTCATTTTTACTTTGCTGTCGGCAATTTCCTCGAGGAAAATTCTTTTTGCATTGGTATGGGCAAGGATGCTTTTCAGGTCGTATCCACGGTCAATTTCCCTTTGTTTTTCCAATTGGGCATTAGCCTCGTTAAATGGTGGAACATCGGTGAGGCGGTGCAAAAGGGCTTCGGTTTGTTTCTCGGTTTTTTTCAGGTCCTCATTTCCTGAAGAATTTGTTTTTGGAACGATGACTTCAGCAACTTTGGGTGCTTCTGTTTTTGATTGTTCTGCTTCCATCTTTTTTTTGGCAACAGCCAATTCCTGCTGTGCGGCCTTTTCTTTTGCAAGTTTAATTTCGGCTAAAATTCCACGCATTTTAATCAACTGCGTTTCGGGATAAAGCTGGTTGGGTTTTAATTTCAATGCTTCAGTGTAAATCTGGCTTGCGTTTTCAAAATTTTTATCTTTAAACTCTTCATCGGCAAAAGCAATAAGTTGCTTATATTTTTCATCCATTTGTTTTTGTTTTTCCTGTTCCTCTTTTAATTTATTTTCCTGGTCGGAGGATTTTGCAACTTCTTTTTGAGCTTTGGTAACATCATCACGCACTTTATTCTGGATGGCAAAAACGGTTTTTGCAAATGCCTCGTCTTTTTCAAAAGAACATTTATCGGTAAATTCAAAATAGGCGATTGGCCGTTTATACATTGAATAATTCACCCCCGAAACATATTTGAAAAGAGAAACTTCGGTACCAATATCATGTTCCCATTTTCTTACGGTGCAGGCCTTAGGCGGATCGGTAGAAACCGAAATGCTTTTACTAACATAGCCGGGTTTGCCGAATTCAACAATATAATCAGAATTCATTTTCAGGGTAATTTCAAATTTCCCTTTCCGTGAAGCAATCGTATCAAAAACCTTTTCATTATCCTCGTAAACCGTAACGGTAACCCCATCCAGCTTAACAATTTCATTTTCGAGAACGGAACCAATCAGGATAAACTCCCCGTTTTTTTGGGCCGGGAGCAAAAAGGAAATAAAAAAAAAGAAAGCAAAAAGAAGGACCTGACCTGTATGATTGAGAATTTTCATTCCTGTTTTTTTTCCATTATGCTTTCTTTACCAAGGAGAATTTGGAAATATAATTTAAAATCCCCCCTGAGGGACATCAAAGGATATTGAAAAGTTGCCGGCTTGTTTTTTTCAATAAAAAAGTGACCTATCCAGGCAAACCCGTAAGCAGAAATAACTCCGTACAAAATATATAAAGGCTGATGGGTAATGATGGACATGATTACAAAAATAAAAAACAGGGAGGTCCCGATAAAATGTGTAATTCTTGTTCCGGTCTTTTTGTGTTCATCCTTATAATAAGGGTAAAATTCTTCAAAAGAATTGAATTTTTTTTCCTGCATAATTTGGGGTTTTAATGCAAAAATAACAAGTAATCGGGAAAGTAAATCAATAAATTTCTTTAAGCCATTCAAACACCGGTTTAAGGATGACCGATACATCTTCGGTGTTGAGCGCGTGATTGAGCCCCTCAAAGTAATGAATTCTTTTTTTGCAGGTAAGGCGATCGTAAATTTTTTGTGTGTAGTCAATAGGAAATATGGAATCGTTGGTTCCCTGAAAAACCATGGTAGGAGTTTTAATTTGTTCTACCGGAATTGGAAGTGGGGTGTGAGCCAAAGAACGAAGGGCTCTCAATGAAATTGTTTTAAGGGCCAGCGGGTTTGATTCGATAAATTTTTTTGCACTTCCAAAAAATTTCACCTCAACTGATTCTAAATCCAGATACATGCTTACCGGGATCTGGGCATCGGAAATAACTCCACCGAAATTTGAAAGCAGGGGCCTTAAAACGGTTGAGAGGTTCGGATACCGTGTATGGCGCACCGATTCCTGGTGGGCAAGATCGGCAAAAGTATGGCAAATGGCACTCTGGATTCTATCTTCTATGGCCCCAACGTAAAAGGAAACAATTCCACCCTGACTGCTTCCCATCACAGAAACATTTTTATTGAATTTTTTAATGGCATAGGAAATTACATTGCGGGAGTCGGTAATAATTTCGGGAATGGTATAATCCCCTCTTATTCCTCCGCTTCTTCCATGTCCTCGGGGATCAAACCCAACAACATTGTATCCTGATTCTCCAAGTTTATATAATAATTCGCCATAACACATGGCATAAATTGCGGTTCCGGGAACAAAAACAATGGTAGGGGCTTTTTTGTTGTATTCATAAACATCCAGGTGAAGTTTTATACCATCGGATTCGGTTTCATCCCAATAAAACTGATCGTGCAGGGAGGGGTAACCGTATTGAGTTTGAAGGAACTCAAAATAATCCACAAGGTTTTCGTAAATGCCGTAAAATTCGGAACGGGAGTGTTTTTGAACGGTAGTCATTTTAATAAAAATTTGAATTAACGTTCAAAGGTAATGGAATGGATGAATTTTATTTTTCTTCTATTGACATTTTCGTCCAATAGATAAATGTCTTAGATAATTGGCCTTTAATCCAGTTTTTTTCTTTTGATAAAATATTGGAGGAATAATTCATCACAATAAATTCAGGTTTTGAGGAAGAAACATCAACCAAGGCTGGATAGGCGGTATCTCCGGTGCCCATCAAACCGGAGATATAAACAAGTTTTTTATTTTTTTTGTCGAGTTTATACAGGGCGGTGGTTTTTTTTGTGAAAGAATATTTTATGAGGTTGTATTTATGCCTGAATTTATCGGGAACATATCTTGATGCCTGGGCAAACTTTCCGTTTCCATCCAGATTTTTTCTTGAAATGACATAAAATTCATTTTGGATTTTAAACATAAGAGCACTGTCGTATTTATATTTCGAAAAAACTATTCGCCAGTCGGAAAGGTCGCTTTTATCTGCATAGGCAATGAGGGCCCCGTCTCCCTCAAGCCGGATAGTTGCCCAAAGGTTCCCATCATCATCAAATTCAAATTCACCTTCCTCGGCCCCGGTCCAGTCGCATTGGGGTTTTTGGCTCAGTTTGGAGAAAACAAATCCATCCGTGCTTGTAAATAATCTCAAATCGGCACTATGGTTTTTATTGTACAAATTAACTCCTGAATAAGCAGAAAGGAATAAAGTTCCCTGGTGGACTTTAAGCCGCCAGGGTACATAGCCATCAAGCCCGAGGTTTTTAGGTTCAGAAAACGAACCTGCTGAAAATTGAGAAACCATGACATGTTTTGGTTCAAACCGAAAAATTTTAATTCCACCTTCAAAATAATATAAAAACAATTTATCATTAAACTCAACAAAGCGCGGTTCCCTCAGGTCGGATTTGCAATAAATTTCTTTTTCAAAACTCCAGGACTGCAAATCGGCCGAGCTGATAATGTAAAGCCGGGTTTTTTTTGATGCAAAATGGGTAGGTGCTGTTCTGAAAGCAAGAAAATATTTGCCTTGAAATTTAATCAGGTCGAGATTATTGTTGGATTTTTGGCAATGAATTTCGGAGGGCAGGTTAACAGAAGGAATTAATTTTTGCCATGGACTGCATGTTATTTTTTGCGCGAAGGATGGATAAATAAAAAGGAAAAAACAAAAAAGGGGTGAGTAATATTTCAAGGGGAAAATGATTTTGGCAAAAGCCCTACAACGATATTTATTTATGGGAAATTATTTCTGATTTATTGTAATTCTATCCATTTGTTTTGTAATTAAAAATTTTCAGAATAGCAAAGATAAGAAAAGAAAACCAAAAAATTTTGATTTGATAAATTTGGAAATCATTGGAGATCAATATTTAAAATATACGAACAACCTCCCGAAGTTTTTGCTGTCATTTTCAATACGGTGGTATTTATTTTTAATGTGCGGGAGCTGTAAAAACCGTTCCACTTTTTTTCTTAATTGTCCGCTTCCTTTTCCGGGAATAATTTCAATTTCCCTGATTTTTTTTTCAATGGCTTCTTCAAATGCGTTGCGTAAAGCCCGGTCAATTGCTTCGCTGTTGTTGTAAATATAATGGAGGTCAATTTTTATTCGGGCCATTTTTTTGGGATTTTGGGTATAGGGTATAGGGTATAGGGTATAGGGTGTAGGGAATGGCTACAAAGGCAAGGGGAAATTTTATTGAGTATTGAAAATTTTATTTTTTCTGTTTCAATTAATTTCACGTTTTCGATTTTTATCTTTATAATTTGCAATATGAAATTTGCCCGCATGGTATAATTGAGTAACGTTTTATAGAATCCAAACCAAGGGAATAAAAATCTAATCCAAGCAATAAGGTCAATTGATTATTATCTGACGCGGTATTATTTATTAAACTATCGGATATTGATTGAAAATTTTGCTTGTGACCTTTTGAAAACAGGACAAATGGCGAGGGGTTCAATGTGGACCCAATCCCTGTAAGAAAACCAATATTTAATACACATTCTTCCTTTGGAAAAAGGACTTTATTTAATGAAATTGGGTTTTCTAATCCCTGGTCTAAAAATTTGTTAAGAAAATCAAAGTCAGTTTGTTTTTCATTTGTCCTATTTTCCGGTATTAAAAATACCTTAAACTTTTGACCGTTAGTTGGCGTGGGTTGGTAATATTCGTTTTTAAAGGCAATTTTTAATTTCATTGGTATTAAACTATCATTGGTAATGGTTACCCTGATGTAAGCGTAAAAATATTCAGCACCGGCTTTATCAGTGTAAGAATGGCCCTTTCGGATACTGTTGGAAATGTTAGCACCAAAAAATCTTTCGATTTTCGGATTGGGTTCATTGTTGGTGCATGAACAAACAAAAAATAAAAAGAGTGCCGCAAAATTTCTAAATGACATAACTAATCCTTGTAAGTTCATGAATTTTTTTTCTTAAAAATTATGCAGGTTAAAACAGCTCGCAAATAAAAGGAATTAACCATCAGGTATTTAATTTTTTTTCACCCCCATTCCCGGCTCATCCGGCAGCCAAATTTTTCCATCTTTAATTTTAACTCCTTCAAAGGGGTCGTTTTTTATTAGGTATGGCCCATCGAGGTCGGCCCAGTCGGCAAGGGGAGATAAATGTGCCGCAGCGGTAACCCCACAAGAGGATTCGGACATGCACCCGATTAAAATTTTCATTTCTAATTCTCTTGCCCTTGAAATCATTTTTTTTGCAATATACAAACCTCCCGTTTTCATTAATTTAATATTTATTCCCGAAAAAGCCCCTTTTACTTTTTCTATGTCCTCAAGCCCCTGAACACTTTCATCGGCAATTACGGGAATAGGACTCCGTTCAGTTAAATAAGCGCTTTCATCCAGCATTTTTACAGGCAAGGGTTGTTCAATAAGAAATGCTCCTTTTTCAGAAAGCCAGTGGACCATATCCATTGCTAAAAATTTATCTTTCCACCCCTGGTTCACATCCACGCAAAAAGAAACTTTCCGGTTGGACTTCATCCTTTCTGAAATATTTAAAAAAAGTTCAATATTTTTTTTGTCGCTTATTCCATTTAATTTTATTTTAAAAATTGAAAATTCATTTGCTCCTGAGATTTTCAGTTTCATTTCTTCAGGTCCACAAATTCCAATAGTAAATGTTGAAAAAACATCAGGTAGGGAATGTGGATTAAATATTTTTTTTAACGAAAGGTTGTTTTTCTTGCCCCACAAGTCAAGCAAAGCCATTTCAAGGGCTGCTTTGGCCGATTTGTTTCCCGGAAAGGCTTCATTCAGGTTGATTAAAAATAATTCTAATTCTTCCAATGAAAAATTATCGTTTAATTTTTTAAGCAGCGGCTTTGAGGATTCTAAAAACGAGCCAACCGTTTTAGTGGTTTCGGCAAGATAAGGGGGCAAAGCAGCTTCCCCATACCCTAACAAACCATTGTGCGCAATTTCAACAAAAACAACCGGAGTAAAGGTGCGTTCCCCATGCGCAATTCTAAACGGGTAACGAAAAAGCAATTCAAATGGATGGTAAGAAATGTTCAGAATATTTTGTTCCAAAGGAAAAATGATTTAGGAAAATTTATCTATCCGTTTTTGGTAAAATTAATGGAAAAAAATTTCTTGACTTTTCACTTTTATCTTATATTTTTGTTTGTTTATTCATGTTACACTTAATGTTCAATTGATTTAAGTCGTAAGTGGTAAGGGGTAAGTCATAAGTCGTAAGTGGTAGGTGAGTTTTAAGAAAAAAAAATGGAAAAGGATTCGGAAATAAGAAACTTATTTTTGACAAACCCCAGTTTTTAAATATTTATTTAATTTAATCCCCATCTCATGAAAAATTCTTGTCCTAAAATTGCTTTCATTTTTTTCTTTTTACCCTTTTATATTTTTCCCGCTCTGATATTTGGTGGCAGCGGTGGGCCGGATGCCTATGGTTATTCCTGGAAGGATTCCAATGAACCCGGAGGCCCTGCTTACAGCTGGTATGATGTGATTGGAAACGGGAAGGAACAACAGATATTAGGTTTAGGAGATGATAATGTTATCGGGCCCTTCACCATAATTAATAATTTTACTTATTACTGGTATACGGTGGATAAATTCTATATTGGTTCAAATGGATATTTATCTTTCGGCAGCATAAATATTGCTTCACCGTTTCCTGCTATTCCAAATTCAAC
>JAHEZO010000196.1 GCA_023250995.1 Flavobacteriales bacterium
ATATTGATAACTTTTTAAAATCAATGCCTCAATACGCCATTTGGGATGACCACGATTACGGATATAACGACAGCGATGGAAATTTCAGGTTCAGGGATTCTTCACTTGCTATTCACAAAAAATTTTGGGCAAATTCTTTTTTCGGCACTTCCGAAACCCCCGGAACATTTTCAAATTTCAGGGTGTACGATGCCGAATTTTTTTTAACGGATAACAGATTTTATCGCACCCAACCCGATGCCAAAAATCCGGAAATGCTGGGAGAAAAACAATTATCCTGGCTTTTTGAAAAACTTAAGGAATCATCTGCCAAATTCAAATTTGTAGTTATCGGAACCCAGGTATTAAATGAAAACACATCCCATGAACAGTATGGTCAATTCCCCAAAGAAAGGCAAAAACTATTTGATTTTATTAAGGAAAATAAAATTGCGGGTGTGATTTTTTTATCGGGCGATATTCACCATTCGGTATTAATGAAATCAGACAAAATTTGCAATTATACAATTTATGATTTTACCTGTTCTCCCCTTACAAGCATTGTACATGATACCCATAAAAACGAATACGAAAACTATCAGGTGGTAAAGGATAAAATTGCCATAACAAATAACTACGGAAAAATTAATGTTGTTGGAAATGAAGCTAACCGAAAATGCATCATAGAAACCTACAATAGCCAGGGCGAAAAACTTTGGGAATATATTATTAACACCAAAGATCTCGAATGAAAAAAAAATCCCGCCCGTTATTTATTTTTTACCTTCTTGTAGCGTATGTTCTTTTTCAGTTTTGCTGGTGGGCCTACCATATAATTAATCTCCAGTATATCATCTATCATCTTAATTTATCCGATGGAATTGAAACCAATATTTCGGCCAAAATTTGGATGGTGGCTGGAGAGGGAGCCGTGTTCATTCTTATTCTCCTAATTGGAGCAATTTTTACGCGCAATAGTTTTAATAGGGAAGTTGCTCTTGGAAATCAGCAGAAAAACTTTTTGCTTTCTGTTACGCATGAGCTAAAATCCCCCATCGCTGCCGCAAAACTTTATCTTGAAACGCTCCTTAAGCGTGATTTCGAAAAGGATAAACAAAAAGAAATAATTAATAATACCCTTAAAGAAACCAACCGCTTGCTCGGCCTAATTGAAAATATTTTGTTTTCGGCCAAAATCGAAAGCGGTTCATATCTTCCGGTAAAAGAAGATGTAAATATTTCAGAAACAACATTGGAAATAATTTCAATTTTAAAAGCCCGTGATCCCGAACAAAAAAATCAACAGTTTTTATCCCAAATTGAAAATAATATTTTTTTAAACACCGATAATATTGCCTTTTATTCAATTGTGATTAATCTTATTGAAAATGCGGCCAAATATTCCCCGCCTCAATCCAAAATAATAATTGAATTGAAAAAAGAAAAGGGGGACACAATCCTATCAATATTTGACGAGGGCCCGGGAATTCCGGAATACGAAAAGAAAAATATTTTCGATAAATTTTACCGTATCGGAAACGAAGAAACGCGTAAAGCAAAAGGAACTGGTTTGGGCTTGTATATTGTAAAACATTTGGTTGAACAACTGGGCGGAAAAATTTCGGTAAGGAACAATATCCCCATGGGAAGTATCTTTGAAGTGGGGTTTAAATTTTAAAAATATTTTTTTGAAAAGTATTTCAAAACAAAGGCATCAAATTTTATTAGGCTTGTTGATAAGTACAGGAAATTACCTGGCTGGTTTTGACAAGCTTGGAGAAAACATTTCCTTCGGTTTTCCCACTCCATTTTACATCTGACCCTGATTTAAAATAATAAAATAAGCAAAGGCCCCTATTATAACAGTGGAAATCAATCCACCAATAGAAGTATTGGAAACCCGCTTTTTACTCAATTGGTTTTGATAGCCCAGAGAATAACATTTTTCATCCACTCCTTCGGGGAATTTTCGCACAGGTTCCCTGTTTGTAAGAGCCATTAGCGTAAGGGCCGGAATTGAGACTGAACTGCAACAACCGGAGAGGCAAAATCCACCCACTCCCCATATTGTTTCCGGACGTTTTTCGGCATCCTGCTCTCCTTTAAGGTAGCTTTCATAACAAATGTCATTCGAAACCGGAAAAACAGGACCCGTCTCCTCCTTTGTAATTTCTGGCTCTTTTTGAGCAGGCAAGGGAACAGGACTGTTTTTAATTTCCGGTTCGGGAGGGGTTTCTGCCACCCGGGGCAGTTCTTTTGGGGTATTTTCGGGCGGATTAATTTTTTCTGAAATGGTATCCGCAGGTTCTTTATGGATTTCAGGTTGCTCCCCGGTTTTATTTCTTTTAACGGGTTCGGGTTTGTAAACCTGATACTTTTTAACAGATGATTCCGGCACATAACTTCGGTTTTCCTTTCCTTTTTGATAGTAATAAACGTAGTTGCCTCCGAGCTGGGAAATAATGCAGGTGATGGTGTCGTCATTATTTTTAATTAACCAGTCGTACGGCCTCGAGAAAAGGTTCCCTCCCTCATCAAATGAAAGAACGGCCGTGTCGGTTTCAATCCTGGCAATTTTTTCTGTGGCCATATCGTGTAATGAAGCACCTTCTTCATACTCAACTTTATTTTGCAATACACTCCAAATGCGAACATTTTTAATTTCCGATTTGTCTTTAAGTACAATTTTACTTCTGTCGGCCTGGGAAAAAGCCTGAAAATAAAAGATAAAAAAGACAAGGGAAAAATTAACGAAAAACTGTTTTTTCATAATGGCAAAGTTAAAATAGAAAATGAAATCGAAATACTCACTTCTTGGTTTCAATAAATTCATCCTTCCCCTTTTTCAACTCATAAAGAATGGCCTCCCTTTTTGAAATAAGTGAAGTTATTAATGTTGCTTTTTTATAAAAAAGCGAGAATACTTTCCAGTTTCCGCGAATGGTAATAAATCGTTTGTGATAATAAAAAGCAAACTGCCCCGAAACCGGCAACAGGATCCCATAAAGCAATGCCAAAAACCAATCGTTTGCCCATAGGTTAAAAAGGAATATCTGAAGGGAATAAAAAAGTAAAAATGTGAGCGTACCCAGGCTAATTGCAATAGACCCGTAAAGTTCGGGGCGCTTGGAAATGTAACCCGACAACCAGAAAGGGATTCTGAAAGGAAAATAATTATTTATCAATCCAAATACAAAAAAAGGGAAACCCAAAAACAGATAAACCGAAGATATTAAAGCATCCAAATAAAGGGAGGATTGGCCTTTCCCCATTCTTTTTATTATTGAATCGTTAAGGGATAAGCGTTCAATCTGGTTCAAATACAAATCAATTTCATCTTTCAGTTTTTTCAATCTCCCGGGGTCTTTAAGCAAAAAATAGTGTACTGATTCGCTGATAGATTTTGTGGTATTAAAATCTTTTTCCATTTCATTATTTGTATCAGCAACTTCGGAAATTAATTGTGATTTATAAATTTGTTCGATGTTTCCTACCAGTTTGTCTGTTTCAGCATCCTGAATTGCAACCACCTGCGATTCGATGTTTTTTCTGATTCCATCCGTTAGCTCCTCCACCGCCTTAAAATTATCTGCCTTGTAAATTTCATAGTAATCAGATACCCTGATGGGCTCGCCAATATTTACAAACAAATCACTCTGAAATTTATGGGGGTTGGAAAAATTCAACCCGATAGTTACAATTTTTATATCGAGCATAAAATTATTTTCGGCTTCGGCACCTAAACAAATTCTTGCCGTTCCGGTTTTTATTTTTTTAATTTTCCGTTCGGTAAGGGAAATTCCCTCGGGAAACGCAAGGATGGTTCCGCCTTTTGCAAAATGCTTGTGACATAAGGAAAAAATCTCTTCGTTTTTTTTTGCGTGTCCGGGCGTTTCATCCCCTCTGAAAATAGGAATAACATGTAACACGTTTAGAATCCAACGTGAAAGTTTTCCATTAAAGAGTGCCCCTTTGGCAAGAAAAAAAATTGGACGACCGGTCAGGGTTCCAATTACTATCGGATCCATAAACCCGCTCGGATGGTTAGCCACAAGAAAAACCGGCCCTTTTAAGGGAATATTTCCGGCCCCTTTAATATGAAGTTTATTAAAATATAACCTTACGGAGATTCTGAAAATTAACCGGAGAGCGGAGTATAACATAAATTATATTTTAAAGGATTGAAATTTTATTCTTTTTGTTTAATGGTTTTAGGAACAAATAATAAACCAAAAAATCCAATTACAAAAAACAAAATCAATGATAAGAGGGACTGCCGCATTCCTCCTACTATTTCACTGATAAGGCCAAAGGATACTGTTCCCAAAATGATTCCCAACTTTTCCATCACATCATAAAAGCTGAAAAAACTTGCATGGTCTTTTGTTTCGGGTAAAAGCTTGCTGTATGTACTCCTTGAAAGAGATTGTATTCCGCCCATTACAAAGCCAACCGAAACGGCCACAATGTAAAAATGCATTGGAAGGTAAACCGAAAAATAAGTGAAAAGGCAAATTAGAATCCAAATAATGATAGCAATCATTATCGAAAATATGTTTCCGATTTTTCCCGAAATTCTCGAAAAAGCAAATGCTCCCAAAATGCCTATAAACTGAATTATTAAAATGCTTATTATTAATGAAGTTGTCTTCGCCTTTTCAGCAGCATCTCCGGTTCCCCATTCAATTTCATTCCTTGCAAAAAGCACCGCAACCACCATCACTGTTTGCACTCCCATATTATAAAAAAAATAACTGAACAGGAACCTCCTCAGGTAAATCATATTTTTTATCTGGTTAAATACAGAAAATAATTCTTTAAATCCCCTGTAAATAAATCCTGTTGTTTTTTCCCGATGGGCAATATTATTTTTTTTGGGCAGGTTTCTGAAGGTATATTGAGCAAAGCCAATCCACCATAATCCGGTGAGCAAAAAAGAATATTCTACTCTGAAAAATCCCAAACCGGAGGCATCATTCTTTTTAAAAAACAAAATTCCTATTAAACAAATTATCAAAAGCAATGAGCTTCCAAAATAACCCATAGAAAACCCTCTCGCACTTACTTTATCCTGATTTTGAGAACTTGCAATTTCGGGTAAATATGAATTGTAATATACCAGGCTTGCCCAATAACCAATTGTTGCGGTAATAAATGGGATAAAACTTAATTCCAGATGATTCCTTCCGAAGAAAAACAAGCACATGCATGAGGCAGAACCCAGATAGCAAAAAAAGCGCAGAAAACTTTTCTTATTCCCCAAAAAATCGGCAATTCCGCTTAAAACAGGTGTAATTAAAACAACCATTAGCAGTGCAAATGCATAAACAAATGAATATATGTTTTGATTTTCGAATTCCCTTCCCAAAAATGAAACAGTGTGGCCAATCATTTTTCCGGCCTCATCATGCGTAGTTATATAATCATAGTAATTTGGAAAAACAGCCGACATTATTACCAGTGGGAAAACTGAATTTGCCCAGTCGTAAAAAGTCCAGGCTCTTATAATTTGCTTGTTGTCCTTCTCTATCATAAAAATTTTTTTGTGTTGTTCAGTTAACAGGTAAAAACCGGTAAAGTAAAACCAGCTGAAAGATCATCCCGTCAGCAAAACCGGTATTCAGCGGTTCCCTTTTTTTTCCGAAAAAAATGGCCGGCAATCCTAAATTTACGGTATCATCCATGCGGTATGCTTTAAAACTCCTTCCCACCGATTGACCGGATTTTATCTGCATAAGGAAATTTTTTGAAAAATTCAATTTCAGGTAGGCAAAAAATTCGTTGGATGATTTTTCAAGGTAAACGCTTTTGTTATCAATGGTAATATTTTTAAGATGATAAGTTCGCACCTGACCCGTAAAACTGGCACCCAAACGTATTCTGTTAAATAATTTATAACTAAAATCCGCCTGGAGCGGCAACAGCAGATTTGCTTCAAACTTTTCATCCGCATTTAAATAGTACATACCCACCACCGGGGCTACAAACGGACCGAAAAGCTCGGAGTTGTAATAAATACCGAATTTGTAATTGAGGTTTTCACGCTTTTTGAATTTCATCATGGTTAGCACTCCCATTTGAAAATCTTTTTTTTCTGTGAAACCATGGTCGGAAGAAACTTTGGGCAGCAATACCATTGTGCCGGACCAATTATCATCAAACTTTTGGTTGATACCCAATTTTAATGTAACAGAACCAAATTGTTTAATGTTTTGATTTTCGAAAAGTTTAGTTTGAATATTTTCATTTATTAAACCGGTAATAAGAGAAAAATTTTTATTGATTTTTACCGGCACGGTGAGGTCGGCATCTATTTGATTAATTTTTGTTTTTGATAAACCAGTATCAAATTTGTTATAAGGAGTAGTAGCTAAATTAACTTTTATAACATCCAAATAATTTTGCGAATAAGCCAATGCGGTATTGAAAAAAAAGTAAACGTAAACGATTCGGTTTTTCATAATTGTTTCATTAAAGGTAGGTTATTTTCAAAAACCAATTTTACCGGTTCCGTTTCTGCTGAAGGAAATTCAATGCGATCAATATTTTCAATCAGCAAATCGTGTAAACTTCCCTCTTTAATGTACACAATCCATCCAGCTTTATTTTCTGTTTGTAAATGAATTTCTTTTAAGATGATATTCTTTTTGATGCTGTGATCTTTTTCAATGATTTTTCCTTTGCCGAGTTTTTGAAAGTTAATCTCTTCTTGTTGTAAAGCAAAAAGAAATGGTAACAAAAGGATGATAATGGCTGAAAATATTTTTGATAATGCTTTCATGGCTTTGTGTTTATTAACCCGGGAAGCCCCCCCCCCTCAAACCTGAGGGGGTCCCTGGTGGGGTTTTATTCAACTCTTGGTTTTTTACTTACATTAAATCCAAATGAAGCTCCAATGATGGTTCCTTCTTTACGGGGCGAGATGTAAACATTTACCGGGATATTCAGGTAACCCGATTTAAATGTTTTCCCAACGGCTATTAAAAAACCGGTGGAAAGGGCAATGCTTCCGCGGCTGTCAATCTGGCTTTCAATTCCATTGGTGTTAGGCCTCAATACCGGAGTTCCTTTTATTGTATCAACCAGGTTGGGGTGCGATGAATTCCATTCGTTTTCAAGATGCCATTTGCCTTTTCCGGCTCCCAAATCATTTTCGTTATCAAAAAAACCATCCGCTTTTTGTACAAACCTGAAAGTAGGTCCGAAGGCAAATTCCCAACCGTTTTTACTTTCCCTGAATCCATTCAGAAAAGTAAATGATGGAATAAACCTTCCGCTCTCTAAGCCCCCAATCATTACTACTCCCTCAATGAGGGCCTGAAAATTTCCGGCACTCAGGTATTGATATTCCTGCTGCCACCCGATTTGAGACGTAATGGGATACATATTGTACCCTCCCTCATTAGTTTTGGCCTGCAATCTTTTTCCGGCA
>JAHEZO010000326.1 GCA_023250995.1 Flavobacteriales bacterium
GAAAATGATTTTCACTAATGCCTTTGATACAGCATTGATGCAATTGGAGGCCCAACTGGGAAATGACCTATCTAAATGGAATTGGGGAAAAGTTCATACCATCGAACATATTCATCCGATCGGAAGAAAAGCCCCTTTTGATAAAGTCTTTAATGTGGGCCCCTATCCGGTAAAGGGAGGAAATGAAGTAATTAACAATATTGGCTTTACACTAAACGGAACCGGTACTTACAAAGCGAAATTCGGCCCGGCCATCCGGAGAATAATTGATTTCGGTGACATTGAAAATTCATGGAGCGTTCTTCCCACAGGGGAATCGGGAAACCTGATGAGCAGCCACTACAGCGACCAGGCGAAAATGTATGTGGAAGGGAAATTCAGAAAACAAATGATGAACAGGGAAGAGATTGAAAAAACCTGCGAGGGGACATTGATTTTGTTGCCGGAATAACCTCCGCAATAATTTTTTACTGTTCTTTGAATCTGATTTTTTAATTAATTTTATCCCTGCATATTAAATTATATTTTTTAAATTTGCAGGGATATTATTTCTTTAAATATGATAAAAAGACAACAGGAAGGTAGAATTATTGAACTATTAAAGCATTTTCCTTCCATTGCTATTCTCGGTCCTCGCCAGGCCGGGAAAACCACTCTTGCCAAACAAATAATTAACAGGATAAAAAAAGATTCGGTTTATCTTGATTTGGAAATCTCAGGGGATGTCCACCGGTTATCTGACCCCGAAAATTATTTCGAGCAAAACAGGGATAAGTGCATTGTAATTGATGAGATTCAGCGCAAACCTGAGCTTTTTCCAATTCTCCGCGGTATGATTGACCGGCATAAGAAAGCCGGGAGATTTATTTTGCTTGGCTCAGCAAGTCCCGATTGGCTAAAAAAAAGTTCAGAAACTTTGGCCGGAAGAATTTCTTATTTGGAATTAACCCCACTAAATTTTTTGGAGATAAACCAAAAATTCACTCTAAACCATCATTGGTTCAGGGGTGGATTCCCCACACCGGTAACGACAAGAAATGAAAAAATTCCGGAAGAATGGTTCCGGTCATTCATCCGGACTTATATTGAGAGGGATCTTCCATTGTTGGGAATGCCATCCCCGCCACCCCCTCTTGTTTCCCGTTTGATAAGCATGGTAGCTCATCACCATGGTCAAATATGGAATGCAAGTTCTTTCGCAAAATCTTTGGGAATCAGTTCACCAACAGTTTCAAATTATTTTGATTTTCTTGATTACGCCTACCTTGTAAGGAGGCTTCAACCTTTTTTTTCAAATGGAAAAAAAAGAATTGTTAAATCTCCCAAGATTTATCTTCGCGATAGTGGTCTGCTTCACCATTTAATAAACATGCATTCCTATGAACAATTGCTTGGCCATCCAATCATTGGATTTTCGTGGGAAGGATATGTAATTGAACAAATCATTTCAGTTTCGCAAAACAAGTTTGAATATTATTTTTACCGCACACAGGACCAAACTGAATGCGATTTGATCATTGCAAGAGGAAACATCCCTCTGGCAAGCATTGAAATCAAATTTGGCATTCCCGAAAAAACTAAAAGTTTTACTACTGCAATTCAGGATTTAAAAACGACTAAAAATTATATTATTATTCCGAAATCCTCCGAAACTTATCCTCTTGACAGGCACATTACCGTTTGCGGCCTCTCTCAATTTATAACCAAAATTTTGCCCACCATCCGATAAAATGATTTCTTCCCCAATAAAAATTAATCAGCAATCCATATTTATTAAAGTAAATAATGAGGAGTTGCATTTGAAAAGGTTTTTTTCTGATGAATCTGCCCCTCCGGTATTAATGATTCATGGTTCTATTGAAAACGGTAAAATTTTTTATTCCTCCTCTGGAAAAGGGCTTGCCCCATATCTCGCTCAAAACGGATTTGATGTTTTTGTTGCCGACTTAAGAGGAAGGGGCCTTAGCCGCCCGGCCATAAATAAAAGCTCCACCCATGGCCTTACTGAAATCCTTAATGAGGATTTTCCGGCTATGGTGAATAAAATAAAAGAAATAAAAGGCGATGTTCCGCAAAGGTGGATTTCTCATTCATGGGGAGGTGTAATGATACTTGCATATCTGGCCCGGAATATAGAATCAGTAAAAATTTCTTCCATGGTTTTTTTTGCTACCAAAAGAAGAATAGCTGTTTTCAATCTGAAAAAATTATGGATGATAAACATTATGTGGAACCTTATTGCAAGAATTACCATTGCATTAAAGGGCTATTTGCCTGCCAAAGAAATGAAAATTGGTTCAGATAATGAATCTGAAAAATCACAGAATGAAACTGTAAAATGGGTTGGAAGCAGTGACTGGATTGACTGGAACGATGGTTATGAT
>JAHEZO010000197.1 GCA_023250995.1 Flavobacteriales bacterium
AATGGGGTCAAATCTTCTGAAGGAGGTTACCCCTCCGTTGTTATCCAGAATTGCCTTCATCATTATTCCACTCTGTCTTGAATAATAATAGGTGCCTCCTCCATCTGCCACCGCACAAAATGAACCATCCCCTGAGGAGGGAAAAGTCCAGTTGAAAAGCGGGTCTGATGAGTTGGTCCACCAGGAGCCCCAGTCTTGCAAACCACCTGTAACCACATTACTACCGGTGGTGCCATGATCAATGGCAACGGTATAAAACTGGGAAGTATAATAACCTTTGTTGAGCGGTACCCATGCCACATTTTGGGCAAGGCAATTGGTAGTTTTGTAAATTCCTCCATCTGTGGAAGATATCATAATATTCGGGTCGGAAGGAATAAAAGTAAAGTTTTGCTGGTCGGCATGATGGTTTGGATAGGCTGTAAAAAAAGGCATTGTTGCCCCAATCCCATATCCTCCCAGTTGCGAAATATTGTTTGGGGTAGTGAAACCATCGGTTGAGCGGTATAGGTTTGTTCCTCCAATAAAAACAACATTTGGATTTCCGGGCATCACCCTAACCACCATATCGTAAGAACCCTGTACAACCAGGTTGCCAAAAGTGCTGCCGTCATAAGGTAGATTTTCTGAAAGATTCTCCCATTTACCCCCTGTTCCGGTTCCGTTTCCGCTTAAGTATTCATATTTCCAGAGGGAAACCCATTCTGTGTCACCCTGAAAATCCGTAGTGGGTTTGCCATAACCGGGAGTGTAAGCAAAAAAGTAAACGATGTTTTCGTTATTGGGGTCAATGCCCATTACATTCCTATCGTATGCCCCCGGGAATTTTAAGGTATCCGTTCCGTTAAACCAGGCCAGAGGCGTAATATTTACAAATGGGGAATATCCGTCAGGCGATCGCCATATTCCTCGTTTGTTCCCATCACTGCTCATGGTGGCATAAACAACTCCTGTGGAGGTACATGCCACATCAGAAAAATAAGAGGGTGAAAGGCCGCTTGCCAACACAGCCATCCAGGTATTTCCTCCATTTACCGACCGGTAAACCGCACTGTAAGTGGCGGCAAAAACAAGCGTATCCGTATCCACCGGATGAACCGCAATGTCCCATATAAGCTGCCAGTTGGTTGAAAATTGCTGGGCATTGCCGTTATCTGTGGCATCAATAGGAACCCAGGAAAGGCCACCATCAGTTGATTTGAACATTCCATCGCCCAGAAAAAATGCACCACCACCGCTTGCTGAAGTACCATAGGGTTCCCCGGTAGAAAAATACCAGTTATTTGTTTTTCCGGGCCTTTTATCCTGTACTATGGAAGTTACACCCAGGTGTTGATTTTGGGCCGTAACCTCCGCCCAGGAGTTTCCGCCATCTGCACTTCTCCAAAGGCCACCCGAAACACTACCGGCAAAAATTACATTTTCGTTGGTTATATCAATTGCAATTGCACGTGTTCTTCCGCCTACATTAAAAGGGCCCTGCAAAATAAATGGATGTTCCCCTGGGGATTTAGTAAATTCTTCCTTTCCGGAAAATGATTTATTATCCTTTGGAAGGGTATTGGAATAGGCAATTTCTTTTCCTCTAATTCCCTCCGGAATTTTTCCGGTGGCGGGGTCGCGAAGCATTTTCAATTGCCATTCCTGCCTCCTTATTTGTTCCTCCTTGTCGCCAAATGAATTTGGATCGGATGGAGGGTTGCCGGAATTGGAAATATTTTCTTTAGAAAAAAAAATTATTGTAAAACCAACCAGAAAAAGAAGGCAGGAGAAAATGTAAAAACGTTTCATGGCAATTTATTTTTGATTATTCAATTTTTTTATAATCGTAAATATAATATTTCACACCTTCCGGCAAAGCCATCCGGCTTTGGATTACCGCTTCAAATTTATCGTTTATTTTAAGGCCGGGGTATTGTTTTTTTAATTCAGGAAATAAATCCTTATTTGTTGGCAATAGTGTAAAGGGAAATTCCACGTAAGTAATTCCGGATAAATTTTCGGGTGTTTTAAAAAGCGGGCCTTTGTCCAATAACCTTTCAATCCTTATTCCTGCCCTACATGGAAATCTGAAACAAATGCTGTTTTGATCACTGCTGTCTTTTTTCTGATTAATTACATTAATACTGGCAATAATTAAAGCCTGATTGCCGGCTGCAACAGATAATAAAGGGGACGAAATTTTTAAGCTTTCCTCTTTTTTCTCCCCTTGAATATTTATTTTTTCGGGGGAGTTGCATGAAATTAAAAAAAGGAAATTAATTTTAAGAAAAGTCCGGAATGAATTCATCAGTAAAGCCATAAAATTATTCCAAATTTAATTACTTTCGTACATTGCAGTAAACTTCATTCCGGCAATTTTTATTTCTTAAATATTATTGGCCTTTAAAATCCATAAATCATTACAAGTCCGGGAGGTTTTAAAATTTATAAATTTAGAAAAAAAACGACCCCTAAAAAAACTAACTTTGCGGCATGATATCACAGCAGGAATTAGTTGTTTTTATAAAAAGCATTGAAAATTCAATATCTACTTTAGTTAAAATTTTAACCTACCATTAAATAAATGGCCCCACCCGAAAAACCAATTTCCAAACCAAAACTCCGCATCGTTACAGCCGCTTCTTTATTCGATGGCCACGATGCCTCCATCAATATAATGAGAAGAATTATTCAGGCCAGCGGTGCCGAAGTAATTCATCTTGGTCACGACCGGAGCGTAAAAGAAATTGTGGATTGTGCCATTCAGGAAGATGCTCAGGCTATCGCCCTTACCTCTTATCAGGGCGGTCATATGGAGTTTTTTAAATACATGTTTGATTTGTTAAAAGAGGCGGGATGCGGTCATATAAAAATTTTTGGTGGCGGGGGTGGAACCATTCTTCCAAAAGAAATTGATGAGCTGCACAGGTATGGAATTGCCCGGATTTATTCGCCCGATGACGGAAGGAGGATGGGCTTGCAGGGAATGATAAATGATTTACTGTTACAGGCATCAACTCCAAACAACCAAAGGGAAGATCTGAAAACTTTTTTGTCAAATGGTTATTTCGGACTTTTGAAAGAAAGGGATTGGAAAACCATTGCCCGATTGATTTCCGTAGCTGAAAATAATCCGGAGGAATTTAAAGAAATTCACTCTGAAATAATTGGAAATCCAAAAGCCGCTGCAAATACAGGAAGGGGAGAGGTTGCGAAAAAAAATCATGATTCTGAAATTAAAAAATCTCCCGTACTTGGAATAACCGGCACAGGTGGAGCAGGTAAATCATCTCTGATAGATGAAATTGTGAGAAGGTTCCTGATTGATTTTAAGGATAAAACTCTTGCAATAATTTCAGTTGACCCAACCAAAAGAAAAACCGGAGGTGCTCTTCTGGGCGATCGTATACGCATGAACTCTATTTTCAGCAACAGGGTTTACATGCGTTCTCTTGCCACACGCCAGTCGAATCTGGCATTGTCTAATTATGTGAGGGAAGCGGTGAATGTGGTAAAAACTGCCGGGTTTGATTTTATTATTCTCGAAACTTCAGGTATTGGGCAAAGCGATACAGAAATTCTCGACCATTCGGATGTTTCGCTTTATGTTATGACTCCTGAATATGGTGCCGCTACTCAACTTGAAAAAATTGATATGCTCGATTATGCCGATATCGTTGCACTTAATAAGTTTGATAAACGTGGGAGCCAGGATGCTTTAAGGGATGTTAAAAAACAGTACAGGAGAAACAGGAATCAATTTGAGTTGCCAGATGAAAAAACACCTGTGTTCGGAACCATTGCTTCCCAGTTTAATGATCCCGGAATGAATTCACTTTACATTGCACTGATGGAAATAATATCTGAAAAAACCGGAGTAAGCTTTGAATCCGGACTGGGACACACAAACGAAATGAGCGAAAAGATTTTTATTATTCCCCCTTCAAGAGTACGTTATCTTTCGGAAATATCTGAAAACAACCGGAATTACGATAGTTGGGCAGAGGAGCAATGCAAAATAGCAGATCAGCTTTTCGGCCTCGCGGAGGCCATTAAATCAGTGAAAGGTGCAGATAAGGGGGAAAAAGAAAATCTGGTAAATCAATTGAAAAAAATTTCCCTTGAAATAGAATCAAGATTTGATCCCGGCTGTAAAAAAATTCTGGAAGCATGGCAAAAAAAAGTTAAATCATATAAGGAGGATAATTATTTATTCAGAGTAAGAGAAAAAGAAATAAAAATAAAAACACACTCCGAAAGTCTTTCCCATATCCAGGTTCCAAAAGTTGTAACCCCCCGGTACAAGGGGTGGGGGGATATTCTCCGCTGGGTCCTTCGCGAAAATGTTCCGGGTGAATTTCCTTTTACTGCCGGGGTTTATCCCTTCAAAAGAACCGAGGAAGACCCTACCCGGATGTTTGCAGGAGAGGGGGGCCCCGAACGAACCAATAAAAGGTTTCATTACGTTTCTTATGGAATGGCGGCAAAAAGATTGTCTACCGCTTTCGACAGCGTTACTCTTTATGGCCGCGACCCCGATCTCCGGCCCGACATTTATGGAAAAATTGGAAATTCAGGAGTTTCCATTTGCTGCCTCGATGATGCCAAAAAATTATATTCAGGTTTTAATCTCTCCGACCCCAGGACTTCCGTTTCTATGACAATCAACGGGCCGGCTCCAACCATTACCGCCTATTTTTTAAATGCAGCCATCGACCAGCAATGCGAAATCTTTATTCGCAAAAACGGATTAGAAGGAGAGGTGAAAAAGAAAATTGAAAAAATATTGGGAGCAACAAAAAAACTATCATCAAATCCTTTTTACCAGGGTGAACTCCCAAAAGGAAATGATGGTTTGGGACTGATGCTGCTCGGTGTTTCGGGTGATCAGGTAATTGAAAAATCTGTTTATGAAAAAATCAAAAGCGAAACACTTAAGCAAGTGAGGGGAACCGTTCAGGCGGATATTTTAAAAGAAGATCAGGCACAAAATACATGTATATTCTCCACTGAATTTGCATTAAGAATGATGGGGGATATGCAATATTATTTTAATATCAACGGGGTAAGGAATTTTTATTCCGTTTCAATTTCAGGTTATCATATTGCCGAAGCTGGGGCCAATCCCATTACCCAACTTGCTTTTACCCTTGCCAACGGATTCACTTATGTTGAATATTATCTATCAAGGGGAATGAAAATTGATGAATTTGCTCCTAATCTTTCTTTTTTCTTCTCCAATGGAATTGACCCTGAATATGCTGTAATTGGAAGAGTGGCAAGAAGAATTTGGGCCAAGGCGATAAAAATAAAATACAAAGGAAACGAAAGGTCGCAAATGCTGAAATACCATATCCAAACTTCAGGAAGGAGTTTGCATTCTCAGGAAATTGATTTTAACGACATCCGAACTACGCTGCAGGCCCTTTACGGAATTTATGATAATTGTAATTCGCTCCATACAAACGCTTATGATGAAGCCATAACAACCCCCACCGAAGAAAGTGTGAGAAGGGCGGTTGCAATTCAACTGATCATTAATAAAGAACTGGGGCTGGCCAAAAACGAAAACCCACTCCAGGGGTCTTTTATCATTGAAGAATTAACCGATTTGGTGGAAGAAGCTGTGCTTTGCGAATTTGACCGGATTTCGGAGAGGGGAGGAGTGCTCGGTGCCATGGAAACAATGTATCAAAGAAGTAAAATACAGGAAGAGAGTTTATATTATGAATCTTTAAAACATTCTGGCGAATTTCCAATTATCGGGGTTAATACCTTTCTTTCTTCAAAAGGATCTCCAACCATTTTGCCAAAAGAAGTAATCAGGGCAACAAATGAAGAAAAGGAATACCAGATATCAATGCTGAAAGGCCTTCATAAAAGAAATGAAAACCTGGCCGGGTCCATGTTGAAGGAACTTCAGCAAAATTCAATTCAGAATAAAAATATTTTTGAATCTCTGATGGAGGTTTCTAAATACTGTTCACTGGGTCAGATTACAAGTGCACTTTTTGAGGTGGGAGGGCAGTACAGGAGGAATATGTAGTTAATTAATTTTCCGCGGACAAATCGTTTTCTTCCTCCAGCATTTTTTCCAATTTCAAAATAACTTTTCTTTTTGAATTGCTTTCCCCATCACCAAAAGTGGCGGCTTCAACTTCAGTCCCTGCCGGAAGAATGTTTACCGATGAGTTGATGTTTGCAGGATTAAAATAACTTCCCCGTTCAATAATTACATGCCAGGTGGCTCCTTCGGGAAGAATAAATTTTACAGGAGAGTTTTCAGAAAAACCCCCTCGGTAATCATAGGTTTTACCATCCTTGTATTTCAAATATTGAGAATCCTTCAAAAGCATCACTTTGCATGGCTGATCAAAGTTGACTACAACTACACAGTTTCTGCCGGCTTTAACTTGTTTATGGAGATATTTCATAATAAAAATTTGCAGGCAAATGTAATAAAAATTACATTTGTTTAATAAACAGTTAGTAACAACAAATCAGGAAAACACGGGTGAAAATTTTCTTTCGATTAATATCCATTTCATTTTTTACCCTTGTCATTTTTTTTTCTTCCAATGGTCAGGTTAATCCCTGCACTTCCAACACGCCTTCCTATGTTGTAAATTTATCCGGGAACCCCAATGGAGTATGGGTTTCATCTCCTCCAATTGTTCGGGCCGGCAGTTGCTGTTCTTCCCAATGGCCCGACCGCTGCGTTGTATTTCTGATAACACTCGATTCTCAAACGGTGGCTATTAACTTTAATATTGCCTCCGGTGCAATCCCTTCCGGGGCTATGTTTTATCAGATTGATTGCGGCCCGGCTACCCAGGTGGGGCAACCCATTTGCCTGAATGGGCCCGGGCCATACGCTCTCTCATTTTGTAAACCGGGAAGCAACCTGAACACCTATTCAATTACTTCAATTGCAGGTCCTTCCGGACCACCAAACGACACTGTAGGTATTGGATGTTCAACCTCTATCAGTGTTACAGGCTTGAACCCAACCACCATTTCCTGGACCTCTGTTTTTCCGGGTTCACAGGGAGCCTTCAATAATTATCTTAGTTGTACCTCGGGATGCTCAACCACAGTTGTTGCACCCCTTGCAGGAGCACCCGCTTTTGTAGATTTTAAAGTTTGCGGCCAATCCATTGCTCCATCCTGCCTCCCGAATCCCGGCTTTTGTGACACTGTAAGGGTATATTTTAATCCCGGGCTTTCAGCAAGTGTTTCACCCAATCCCGCTTCCTATTGCATTTCTGCAGGAGGAATTTTGGTAACCGGTAATGTTTCGTGGGGTGACGGAAATTATTTTTATCAATGGACGGATGCGGGAGGAAATACGGTAGGAAACTCTCCAACTTATTTTGCTTCATCACCCGGAACATATATTTTTAGG
>JAHEZO010000327.1 GCA_023250995.1 Flavobacteriales bacterium
AATGATTGTTTTTTCCCCGAAAAACCTTTTCCTGAACATTGTATTTTTAGCCCTTTTCATTGGATCCGGCTTTAGCCAAACCGAGGAACAAATGAAGGAATTGAAAAAGGGGGATCAATCCTACTCTAAGGGTGATTATGGTGAAGCTCTGCGAAGTTACCTGCCCCTACTTGAAGTTTTTGATGAAAAAACCCTCATCCAGTATTCTTTAAATTTTAAGGTTGGATTTTGCTATTATGCCTCTGCCCCTGAAGATTCCTTTGCCGTACCTTTTTTGACAAAATATCTTGAAACTGCTGATGTTCACTTTGAGGCCTATTATTTTCTTGGGCAGATTTCTCTTTCGCATCATAATTTTGACAATGCTATTGAACAATTTGAAAAATTCAAGGGCTTTGTAATTAATAATACTGACCTGAACAATTCCGGCCTGAGTGAACAAATTCTTGAAATTGCCGATAATAACATAACCAAATGTAAATTAGGAAAATCGTTTTCAACCCATCCAAGGGAAGCAATTGTTGAAAATATTACGGGTGGAGTTAACACCGAATACTCTGAGTACGCTCCCGTAATTTCACCTGACGAAACTCAGTTTTTATTTACCAGGAGAAGTCCGGAAACACTTGGAGGAAGGGTGTCTGATGACGGTGATTTTTATGAAGATATTTATTTGTCAAAACTTACAAGGATGTCGGTGCCGGCTGAAACAGATTCCTTTGGAAATCCAATTGGCACAACAATGGTTGAAACAGATGTTTTTTCGAGGCCTGTAAACATGGGAGGAAGCGTTAATACCGAAGGCCATGAAGGGGCTATTCATTTTTCTGCTGATGGCAAAAAGCTTTTCGTTTACAGGAATTCAAATATTCTTGTATCCAGCCTGAACAAAAAAAACAAATGGCAGAAAGCCATAAAGCAAAGCCAGATGAAAAAGGTTTTGAAAAAAGGGGTTTATGAACCAAGTTTATGCATAACCCCAGATGGCAACAGGATTTATTTCTCAAGTGAAAGGGTTGGAGGAATGGGTGGGTTGGATATTTACATGTCGGAAAAAGGGAGTGACGGGAAATGGGCTGAAGCCGTAAATCTTGGAAATAATATCAACTCGCGGTATGATGAAGATGCCCCCCATGTTTCTCATGACGGACAAAAATTATATTTTTCATCCAAAGGTCATAAAGGAATGGGTGATTATGATATTTTTGTTTCAGACTTTGTTGGAGGGGATTGGAGCAAGCCGGTAAACATGGGTTATCCGATTAATTCTGCTAACAACGATATTTTTTATACCGTTTCCCCCATTACCGGAATAGGGTATTTTTCATCCGATCGAACCGGTGGGACCGGACTAATGGATATTTATAAAGCTACTTTTTCTTCTAACGCACCGGCCAGTGCAAAAATTTCAGGAAAGGTAATTGGAACCGACTCCCTCCCCTGTTCCGTTCAACTTTTTTTCATTGATTCTCTAAAACCCCTTGATTCAAATATTGTAAATTCCGATGCATCCGCAGGGGCATTTTTGAAAGAGGTAGAATTTGGGAAAACTTATTATATTAACATCTGGGATAAATCTTTCGAAAAACATTCAGATACGGTTTATGTTCCTGAATTAGGTTATTACGGGCAGCAATTTTCAACCAATTTGAACATTATTCTTCAAAAAACAAAACTTGATACTGCAGTTAAAACCGACACAACTCAAAATCAGTTGGTTGAAAATAACCTACCCACTTTTCAAAAAAATGAAGAGAAAATTGATACCACAGATAAAACTAAATTGACCGAAACACTTAAAAAAATTCTTAACACTGAAAAAAATGCGACTGCCGACAAAATCCTTCCCATTACACCCGGTTTGTTTTTCAAAGTGCAAATAGGGGCTTTTAAAAAGCCACTTTCTAAAAATATTTATGAAAACGTGAACGACCTCGCGGTTGTTTCTTTCGAAGATGGTTTCACCTGTTATTTTTCCGGTAACTATTCTTCCCTGGCGGATGCCAAATTAAGAAAATCTGAACTCTTAAAGGATGGATTTTCAGATGCTTTTATTGTTGCCTTTAAAGACGGAAAGAGGATTTACCTGGATGGCCCGGTAAGGCCGTAAAAAAAGAAAATAAACTCTTTGCCAGGTTCACTTTTTCCAATTCTTACATACAACAAACAGCTCATCCTAAATTTTAATAATAATGCTTAAAACTCTTATCCTTAACAACAAACAGATTTTTCAAAAAATTAACCGAATTGCCTATGAAATTTTTGAAAATAATTTTGAGGAAAATGAAATCATCATAATAGGAATTGAGGGAAGTGGTTTTGTTTTTGCTGAAAAAATTGCGGAAACCCTGAAATCAATTTCTCCAC
>JAHEZO010000198.1 GCA_023250995.1 Flavobacteriales bacterium
CCGTTTCGTTCACCGTAAAGATGAATATCCAGCAGAACAAGTTCAGGCTTTTCATTCTTAAGTAGGCTTTGAGCTTCCTCGTAACTCGTAGCATGGCCACAGCATGAGTGCCCGCATTGTTCAAGGTATTTTTTTAGCTGACCTGCAATGAGCACCTCATCTTCAACGATTAGAATTTTTGCCATTTTCCCTTATTTCAAAAACCAAATTAAACTGAAAGTTTTTATTAAAAGAAATTTCAGATTTTCCGTGCAGCTGACGCACCATGCTGCTGATAATGGTAGAACCCATCCCTTTTTTTTCAACCGTAGAAGGAATTTTGCCCTGCCCGTTGTCTTTGTAATGCATTTTAATCTCATTTTTATTTTTGACTAACTCCACCAGAATCTCCAGAGCATTTCCTATAGGATTGGCATGTTTAAAACTGTTTGTTAAAAGTTCATTCAACAAAATTCCAACTGGTATTGCCTCTCCTATCTTCAATGAAATGTTATCGCAGTTGATTTCAAGGTTTGTGTTGGTTTCTTTCCAGAGATTATTTTTAATCTCATCCCCAAGCAGGGTAAAATATTCTTTCATATTCAAATGCTCAAGGCTATCCTGGGCATACATCATTTCATGCACCTGTGCAATGCTGTTTATCCTGTTTTTCCCTTCGAGTAATTGCAACCTTGTGTTTTCCTCCTGTGTATGCTCTGCCTGGAGGTCAAGAAGGGATGAGATGACCTGTAAATTATTTTTTACACGGTGGTTAACCTCTTTAAGCAAAGCATTCCTCTCAAGAAGTGCCGAAGCCAATAATGAGTTTGCTTTTTTGATTTTCATAAAGAAATAAAAAAGCAAAAGGAGCAAAATAAATAACAGAACAACTCCACCGGCAATATAATTCCTTTGCTCTGTTCTTTTACCGGTTTCGCTTTTGGCCAGTTCAGATTTTTGTTTTTCAAGTTCCAACAGGGTGGCTTTTTTGCCTAAATCATATTTTGTCTCCATTTCCAAAAGTTCTTTTGAATGCTGCTTCCGGAGTTGGGTTTCATATACATCCACAAATTTTTCCAATACTTCCCACGACTCTTTGTATCTGCCCTGCTTATATAAAAACATTGAATAAGGTCGCAGCAAACCGGCTCTGGTATCGTGCCATGTGGTGTTTTCTGTAAGTTCAATTCCTTCTTTCAGATATTTTTCGGATTCATCGTTTTTCCCCAATTGTAAACTAACCCTGGCGAGATTGGTTAAAATCTGGGCAATGTAAATCCGGTTTTTTTGTTCCTTGTAAATTTTGTATGCCTGAAGGAAATGTCTTGCTGCTGCTGCTGATTTCTTTTGATGCTCCTCATAAAATCCTAATTCAGTTAGGGAAGAAGCCATTAAATCCAGATTTCCTGTTTGAGAGGAAATTTCTATGGCTTTTTGGGAGAAGAAAAAAACATTTTCAGGCGAATCTTTCATTTCACTGATAATGGCGGCATACCGGTTATACATATAAGCCTCATTGTTTTTTTCAAGGGGTTGCGTTTTGTGAATTTCAAAAACTTCTTTTATCTGATTTTTTGCTTTTTCAAGTTTATAACTTCTCCGGTACATTTCTGCAAGTGAAATCATGGCAAAGGCTTCCCCGTTATAATTTTTTGCACTATGCATAAGAGAAATTGATTGTTCCAATTCTATTAAAGCGGATTCATATTGTTCAAGTACGTTAAATGTTTTTCCCAGCCAGGTTTTGTATAAGGCCAGTGTGGTGTCACTGCATTTTCCATTGCAGGAAGCAATTTTATCGGAGAAAATAATTTTTGCCGAGTCAAATTCAGATTTTTCGAAAAACCTTTTTCCTTTCTCAAAATCCTGTTGTGCAAAAGATTTTAGTGAAATCTGAAAAATCAAAAGAAAAAGGAATGGGGAATTTTTCATTTTCTGAAGGGAATTGTTAAGGACATAAAAATAATATAGATTATTGATCGGGGACAAAGAAATCACGAAGCGGAAAAGAAAAACGGCAGCGGAAGATAACTGTAAATTGCTTTTTGCGGAGAGGGAGGGATTTGAACCCTCGGTACCCGTTTCCAAGTACGGCAGTTTAGCAAACTGCTGGTTTAAGCCGCTCACCCACCTCTCCTGTTTGATTTAAAGCGGACAAAGGTAAAAAAATGGTTTCCCTTTGCAAAAATTTCCAATCTTATTTCACCGGTTCGTTTTCCATTTCGAAAATATTACAGGCGGATTCTTCCATTTTAAATACATTTGCCCTATCGGTCTTTATGTTAAAAAAGCAACTGAATTATTGTAATTATTCACTGAATCTTTATGTATCCTTCCCTTCGGCATTGTGTTCTTGATCTTGAAAAAAACGGGCACCTTATCCGAATTAAGGAGGAAGTGGATCCTAACCTTGAAATGGCCGCCATCCATTTGCGGGTTAATGAAGCTAAGGGTCCTGCAATTTTTTATGAAAATGTTAAGGGTTCACTATTTCCTGCAGTTTCAAATCTATTCGGAACAATGGAAAGAAGCCGTTTTATTTTCCGCAAAACATTTGAAAACGCAAAGTTACTTTTTGATGTAAAAAAAAATCCCGGGTTGTTTGTAAAAAATCCATTTAAATATTTAAAGCTGATTGGAACTGTTTATTCCGCTTTTCCCCAAAAATCAAATCGTTCAGATTTATATTCCAAAATTTTAATTGAAAATCTCCCGCAGATTAAATGCTGGCCTGATGACGGTGGAGCATTTTTTACTCTTCCGCAGGTTTATTCCGAAAGTTTACATCAACCGGGAATAATGAATTCAAATCTTGGAATGTATCGCATTCAGATAAGCGGAAATAATTATCTGCGCAATAAAGAAGCCGGGTTGCATTACCAGATTCACCGGGGTATCGGAATCCACCAGTCAATTGCCAATGAAAAAGGAAAACCATTAAAAGTGAGCATATTTTTAGGCGGCCCTCCGGCTCATCCTTTTGCTGCCGTAATGCCTCTTCCGGAAGGAATGACAGAACTTACCTTTGCCGGAATCTTTGCCGGCCGCAGGTTCAGATACTTTTATGAAAACGGATTTTTGATTTCCGGTGATGCTGATTTTGTAATCACGGGTGAAGTTTTTCCCGGTGAAACAAAGCCCGAAGGCCCTTTTGGAGATCATCTGGGATATTATAGCCTTATTCACAATTTTCCGGTGATGCGGGTAAAAAATGTTTATCATAGAAAGGGTGCAATTTTTCCCTTTACAGTTGTTGGACGGCCACCGCAGGAAGACTCACAATTCGGTGCATTAATACATGAATTAACAGGAAGTATTATTAAAAAGGAAATCCCAGGCTTAAAACAGCTAAATGCAGTTGATGCAGCCGGAGTGCATCCTTTATTGTTAGCCATTGGAAGCGAACGGTACACCCCTTTCGCCAGTGAGAGAAAACCTCAGGAAATTCTCACCATTGCCAATCATATTCTTGGCACCGGTCAATTATCTTTGGCCAAATATTTATTTATTACCTCCGTGGAAGATAACTCCGGGCTTTCAGTAAACCGGATTGAAGATTTTTTTATTCATATTTTGGAAAGGGTGGATTTTACCAGAGATCTTCATTTTCAAACACAAACCACCATGGATACTCTGGATTACAGTGGAGGTGAATTAAATTCGGGGTCAAAACTGGTAGTTGCTGTGGCCGGTAAGAAAAGAAGAGAATTGGGAACTGATTTAAAAAACCTTCAAATGCCCTCCGGTTTCGGAAATCCGAAAGTTGTAATGAAAGGAGTGTTGGTTATTGAAACTGAAAAATACTCAAATCCCGTTTCCTCCGGAAAATTTATCGGGAGCTTGAGTCTCGCTCTTAAAGAACAAAGTGAAATAAATAATTTTTTTCCATTAATAATTCTGGCTGATGATTCGGGTTTTACGGCCAAAAACATGAACAATTTCCTATGGGTAACCTTTACGAGAAGCAATCCGGCAGCCGATGTTTATGGAGTGGATGATTTTACGGAATTTAAGCATTGGGGTTGCAGGGGTTCTCTTATATTTGATGCGAGAATAAAACCATTTCATGCACCTCCTCTCGAAACAAATCCTGAGGTTGAAAAAAGAGTAGATGCGTTGGGGGTGAAGGGGAAATCTCTTTTCGGGATAATTTAAAGGAGGGGAAAATTATTTAACGATTATTTTCCCGGAGAATTGCAATCCAATATCTCCTGTAATTTTAATTAAATAAAAACCCGGAGGATTTTCGGATAAATTTATTTTAATTCCGGATTCCGTAATAATTTCGTTTAATGGAAATATGTTTTCTCCAAGTAAATTAAATATTCCACCTTTAATAACATTGTTTGTTTTTTTAGTTTGGTTGTTTTGCTTCAAATAAAAAACTCCCTCATTTGGATTTGGCTCAATCCGGAATTTTTTCTGGTTGGGGTATAAATATTCTTCTCCTGTTTTAACAGCATAGATTGAATCCGAAAGTGTGGAGCACCCGTTAATGTGGAAAACTTCCACCTTATAATATCCCGCAGTTGAAATTGTAATTTCCTGATTGGTATCACCCGGCAAGGAAGCATTGTTTAAATACCATTGATAGGTATTGGCCGGTGTCGAAATAAGGGTATCTCCAATTTGTGAAATGAAAGGAACAGGTGGATTGGGCTTTGCCCATACCAGCACTGAATCGGAAGGGAATTTACAACCGTTTGTTGCTGTTGCAGTAACCTTAAAATAATTGGTTGCTCCTGCAAAAATGGAGGAAGATGTTTTTCCATTATTCCATAAGTAAATTAAAAAGGTGTCGGGGTAGGAAAGTTTTACACTGTCTCCGGAACAAAAATAAGTCGGACCGGTAACAGATATAGAAGGGGAAGGTAAGGAATCATTGATGTAAACCTGAACAGTATCGGTTCTGCTTTTGCACCCCTTTCCATTGGTAACAGTGGCAAAATAATTTCCGGAAAATCCAACAGTATTGCTTATCCCTGTTGAACCTGTATTCCATTGATAAAAAGGATAGGTGCTGTCCACGGTAAGTTTAACTGCTCCAGGGCAGGCAACACTATCAGGATTTGTTAGTGAAACAGAAAAATTACTTGAAATTAATG
Organism: Flavobacteriales bacterium; assembly: GCA_023250995.1. GTDB lineage: Bacteria > Bacteroidota > Bacteroidia > Flavobacteriales_H > JAHEZO01 > JAHEZO01. Next base: position 5,085 of record JAHEZO010000198.1, read on the forward strand.
TTTGAAAGGCATCCGCTTTTCCATAGCCCCATTTATTGTTGGGAACAACTCCTGTGGCAGTGTCGGTACGTGCATTATTTATCAAAGCGTTATAAAAATCAAGGATCCCCGCACCCGGACATTTCTGAAAATATAATGCTGCAAGTCCGGCCACGGCTGGAGATGCCATTGAGGTTCCACTGAATTCACGGTGCATTCCACCTATGGCAAGTTGGTTGTTTCCTGAATTTTTCAGGCCTGCTAAATTTGATAATGTTCCGGCTGAAAGCACGGGTGAACCGGGAGCAGCTATGTCCGGTTTTGTTCTTCCATCTCTGGTAGGTCCTTTGCTGGATGAAGGGGAGAGAGATCCGGCAGGGGTCCCTGTTATTACCTCCACACCAAAATAAGAAAAATAACTGTACCGGTTTGTATAATTCCCAACGGTGATAACCGAAGGGGCACAACTAAAACTGCTCACAATGGATTGCTTATTATCAGGTATCGAGTAATTGGCAATTTCCGGAAATTCGGAAAATGAAGGAAGGGAATCATACAACATATCAGAGGTGTAAATTGTAGATTCAGAAGACCAAACATCAAACAACCCTGTTCCTGAAGTTGAAAACCTATAGTTGTACTGGTTTGAATCCGGACTAAGCAAAACATATAAAATATAAGTGGTTCCATTGTTAATAATATCAGCTCCAAAATAAATATTTGCCAGCTTTTGCCCTAAGGAATTTTTTAATGTGTCACCAAATATTCCAAGTGAGTCAAGAGAATACAAACCGTTAAATAAATTTTTTACTGAATAGGATGAACTCATTCCCCTGTTTTGATAAAAGGGGGTAACCATATCGGCACCAAAAGAAAAATTAATATTATTGAAATTGGCAGTATCTGAATACAACTCAAAATAAATTGCCCCGTTTGGTGCATAACCAGGAATAATTAAGGAATTATATTTTTTAAACCAGGTAAATTTTGTGTCGGCATTGATGGCTGTGCGGAGGTGAAATAATTTGGCCTGGCCGGCATTTCCTGCAGCACAAACCACGGCCCTTCCGCTTTTTGATTCAACCAGATTATTGATGTACCTGGCAACAAAATCTTTTCCATCATGGGAGCCAGCATAGGTTCCGGCACTGATATTAATTACACAGGGTTTGCCCATTGCATCCGCTGCATTAAAAATATAATCCACTGCATCGGCTACCGTTTGAAGCCAGCTGTCGGAATTAAAATTTGAAGCTACCACAATGATATTTGCATTGGGGGCCATCCCTTTGAAAACCGGAAGTGAATCTGCTTTGCCGTTGCCCGCGGCAATTCCCGAAACATGGGAACCATGGCCGTAAAAATTCCCGGGTTCGGAATGATGGTGGAATCCACCGTTAATGGCGGTACTGTCCCAAACCTGTCCATACCCATAGGGTTGTGGTGTGTGCAAGGGATCATAAAAAATATTTGAAGTATCAATGTTTTGGTCCCATACCGAAATAACCCTGGTTTTTCCAAGTGAGTCTCTGAAATCGGGGTGGTCAAGTTCTATTCCTGCATCAATTATTCCTACTATTACCCCGGTTCCGTCATAGGCCTGAAGAAGGGGGTAAGCCCCGTTGTGGACTTTATTTACATTCATGTTTATTCTCAAAGTATCATTCATAATAACCGGTTTTCCTCCCGAAAACTCAATTTTTTCAACAAATTCATTTTTAGAAAATGAAATAATATTTTTGGCTGGAATGGAAACAAAAGAAACCGGATGGTTGGAATTTATACTCTGGTTTTGGATGCCTTTATCAAGATGTTCCTGTGGAGGTGTGAAATTATATTTATAAATCCCTCCGTATTTTTTTACGGCAGATTTAATTTTTTGAATATCTCCCACCACTGCAATATGGATCTGTTCATTTTGCTTTTCGGTCTTTCTTATTAAATTATGAAGGGGAAAACTTATTTTTGATTGTGAAAAGGAAATAATATGAAACGGGGGAAAGAGAAAAAGAAATAAAATTATTATTGATTGGGGTTTTATCATTTATTCCTTTGTTTTATTTGCGGTGCAAGGTACAATTATTTTTAAAATAATTGGGGCGAAAAATTACTATGCTACCAATATAAATAATTGACGTAAGTTTAGTTTATCACTTCCTCACCACCGTTACATGACCCACAAACTTTTTCGATTCGCCCTCCACATTATCCAAATCCACCCGCCAAACGTACACTCCCTGGGGCACTTTTCCTCCGTGCTGTTCCTTGGCCGTTCCGTCCCAGGGCTGGTTGAGGT
>JAHEZO010000328.1 GCA_023250995.1 Flavobacteriales bacterium
CAGTAGGTAGAATAAACAGTATCGGCCTGGCCAGGGCAAGCATCACAAAAATGAAATCGGGCCACGCCAAGGAATGGCATCCCCACAAAAATGTCTCCCGAAGTATCTTCCGAAATGCTTCTAATTTCGGAATTAATTCCTTCCATCTTTCCTTCTTCAATCCACCGGTTGTTTTCAAATTTTACAGATGAGAGACCGCTATTGGTGCCAATATAAACCCTTGCCGGATTTTTTTTTGATGGATACAATTTATAGCCGTAAGATTTGCTGATTAGTGCTGCTGAATTTTGTTTAATTTCATACACTCCGTCAGTGGTGGCGGCAAGTAAAATTTCATGCGGGTTGTTTTCGTTTTTTACAACTAACAGATCCCAACTTTGGGCGTTGATGTTTTTAACAGGAGAGAAACTTTCAGCAGAATTTTTTCCCGGGGCTGATTTATCAAACTTAAAAATTCCCTGAGTGGTTGTTATAAAAAGACTTCCGTTAAATTTTACGCCATCGCTTACGGCACCTTTAAACCCGGATGATTCGGGGTAAATATTTACCGGTGAATTTATTTCGGCCCGGGCAATGCCATCATCAAGAGCCAGCCAAAGTCCGCCCTCGGCATCCGAAAACACATAACGTACATTTTCGTTTTGAAGAAGATTTTTTTTGTTCAGAATCCGAATAATATTTCCATGTTTATTTACTACTACCGCTCCGCCAAGGCGGGTAGCAAATACATAAGTATCCTTATTAAGGATAATCCCATGATAGGTTTGATTTTTTAATAAAAAAGCATTCGCTTCGCAGTTAAAAGGAGAAATTACATTGTTCTCTTTTTCGGAACCATTGAGGTTCATCCGGAACAATCCTTCCTCACGGGTGGCTACAAGAAGGGTATCCCCTTCAAGGGGTAAGAGGGCATAAATCCTTTTGTCGGCAAAAAAATTTCCTTGAGGGGATGGTATAAGGGAATCGTTAATAATTTGCATAAGGCCCCGGCCACGGTCGGTAATAAAAAGCTTTTTACTTACGTAAAAACTAAAATGAAAAGAATTAACCGGCCTTATAATTTTTATTTGTTGATTTCGGAATAAAAAAAGAAAGTCGTAGGATTGGAAATAAATCCCATCGGGGGTGGCCCATGTTTTCCATACATCACCAAAATCGCGGGCTTCCTCAGGGACTTTACCAAGGAGGGAATGATAAGTCAGTTCTCCGTTTTTTTGAGGAGCCAGATATCCAAAATCGCCCACTGCACCCACAAAAACAACACCTGCACTATCCACGGCAAGAGAGCGCACCAGCGATTGGTTGCTCACCGGAATCGTTCGCCACCTTGCGCCATCGTATTCCAGAACGCCTGAGAAATTTCCAAAATACATCACCCCTCTTTTATCCTGCGTAACTGCCCAGTTATCGGTACCGGCCCCGTACTCGGCTGCACTGTAATTGCGGATGTAAGGGAGCCCCTGCTCCGTTTGTGAAAAGGAAGAAAACTGAAAAATAAAAAAAAGAAATATGGTATAAAAGCTATGGCGCATAAACTTTTTTAAAGAGGAAAAATACTAATTACAAATGTAAAACATTAATTAAATTCTGATGTTACGCACATCTCTATTTCAAAAAACAAAAAACAATAATCAAATTGCAAAAAAATTCCAATGACCAATAAAGAAAATTCTAAACCGCTAAAGAATTTTTTTCGGCAATAATCAAAAAATCAAGTTGCGGACGGTTTGATAATTGAAATTTTGATATTGATTATTATTTGTATTTTGATATTTGCATTTTGGAAATTTAATTTTTCCTAACTTCAGTTAATATTAAAACCGCAGATTAATGAGAGACTTTTCACAAAGTAGCAGAGAGAAAAAAAAATAGAAACCCGAAACCCGAAAACTTCGCAATGCCGGCTGCCAGTTCCATCATCCAGGCCACTCCGATATGAAGTATTACACCTCCGAAAATTGAACGGGTTTCGTAAACAATTATTCCCAGGGCAAGGCCTCCTAAAAAGGAACTGATAGTTTCGCCAATGGGTTTTCCAAAATGAATAAAAACATAAAACATGGCCATGGGGAGAATGATGGCCCTGCCCAGAAATGGGGCAAATGCTAAAACGATAAAACCCCTGAAAAAAAATTCGTTCATTAAAAAATCGAACCCGTAGCAGAGTTCAAATAATGCCCCGGTTACAATTTCCCGGTTTGTTTCAGCATAGGTTTTTACTACATTATTTACCAATGGATAATATCGCAAAAAACCTTTTGAAGTGCAGGCCAAAGCCATTAACGGAATGAGAAAAAATAAAATTAAAAAATAGGGTTTCAACGATACTCCTTTAAATTTCCATCCATAAAA
>JAHEZO010000046.1 GCA_023250995.1 Flavobacteriales bacterium
TTAAATTTTTCATTGTTCAACCAATTTTTATTTTTTTAAAAAGGGCAGCAAATCTATAATTATTTTTCTTACGGAGCAAATTTAATTTCTCAAGGGCAAGAAAGGAGTGAGACGGGTATTTGAATCCAGCTTTAACTTTTCTATTAATTATCTTTTTGGGTTGCTTTCCCTGAGCTTACCAAAAACACTCCTGTAAAAATTAACAAGGCCGATACTAATTTTTCCCATGTTAAAAAATCATTTTTAAAAACAACTATGGCGATAAATGCAGTTAATAAGGGTTGAAGATAAATATAAGCACTAACTACGGAGGGACTCAATTCTTTTAAGGCATAAATGTTAAAAAGATAAGCCATAAAGGTGGTTAGCAGGACCACTACAATTAAAAAGAAATATATTTTTAATGGGATGGTCGGCCACTCCACCGTTGATATTGAACTGTAACTTAAAAGAAAAACGATAGGAAATCCAAAAAGAAAACACCATTTTAATATGGTTACGGCATGGTATTTTTGCATCATCGGTTTTACAAGCACCAGGAATGTTCCCCAGGAAACAGCATTAATAAAAACATAAATATCTCCAAGCGATGAAGATTCTTTTGTTATCTCCGATAAGTTTTGAAACACCAGGAAAAATGCACCCGCAAAACCAATAACAATTCCAGCCGTTCTCAATAAAGTAATTTTTTCTTTAATGATTACACTTGCAATAATCAATACCAGAATCGGGGTTGTAATCATCATGATGGCAGCATTTATTGGAGAGGTAAGGTGCAGCCCCTTTAAAAATAACATTTGGTTTATCACCACTCCGAGAGGAGCGATTACCAAAAGTCTTAACAGGTCCGCTTTAGTTACTTTTTCCTTCGGTAAGGTCATTCCGGCCAACCAGAATAAAATGGTTCCTCCAACCGACCTAAGTAAAACAAGTGCTAGGGGTGAAACATATACCATCACCTCTTTTGCAATGGGGAAATTTGCCGCATAAATAAGATTGGCAGTTAGGATTGCAAGATGTGCTTTGATATTTTTATTCACGGATGCAAGAGTATGGAAATTTTGGAATCGAAATCTCCATTTAAAAAATTAAGCACAAAAAACTTTGGATGGGAAAAGATGAATATTTGCTGTAATCCAATCTACAATTATAACTGAAGTTACGCAAAAACATTAATTTCCAAAATACAATTATCAAAATACAAATAATATTCAATATCAAAATTTCAATTATCAAACCGTCTGCTAACTTCAATAATATCTGTTGTTTTTGGAAATTTTTTAAAATATAAACGAACCTTCTTAGCAAACTGAAATGTCCTTTCTTATACCTAGTATTACGTAGTTCAGGCCACATTTTTTCATTGGAGAATCATGTGGCCTATGCAATGAACGAAGTAGTAAGTCGAATTGCAGTTTAGAGTTTTCATTATTGGTCATTTGAATTTTTTTGCAATTTGATAATTGTTATTTGTTATTTGAAATTGAGATGTGCGTAACATCAGTTATAAATCATCAATACATCCCATCACCCGAAATTTAAACTTTTATTTTTATTAATACATGCTTATTTTAGCAAAATATTATAACTATGAAAAATATTCTTTCTGTAATTGCCGGATTAATTTTGGGATTTCTGGCAGTTTTGTTTTCCGAGTCAATTTGTCAAAAAATGTATCCCTTTGCAGCTGGAATTGATTTTTCAAAAGCCGACAGAGAAACCCTTACTTTTATAATGGGAATGGTTCCGCTTGGGGCTTTTATGACTCTTTTGGCGGGGTATGCATTTGGGTCTTTTTTTGGCGGGTTGGTGGCTTTTCTGATTTCCGGTAATAAATTTTCGCCAATAACAGTTGGGGGAATTATTATGGTTGGCGGAATAATTAATTTGGTTATGATTCCGCATCCATTATGGTTCATAGTAATTTCCCAGTTTATGTATGTCCCGTTTTCTTTGGCCGGTGGGAAAATCGGTTCCTTGATAAAAAAAAGACATCATAAATAGATTTTTTAAGGTGAGAATTAATCGTTTACAATGAAAACTAAATTGTTCTCTAAAAAACATATTCAAATTGGAGTTTCACAAATTATTTTTTTTATCTTTTTTGTTTTTTGTGGTTTCACTTTCTCACAACCATTGCCAGGGGAGGCAAAAGCCGCTTTTGAATACCTTAATTTAATCCGTGAAAATCCGGGCATATTCTCAAAAGAAATAGGAGTAGATTTAAAAAAGGCAAATAAACTACCTCCTTTAATTTGGAACGACACTCTTGCAATTGTGGCTTTGCAGAAAGCGGAGGATATGGCAAAAAGAGGCTATTTTGCCCATTTAAATCCGGAAGGGGAGGGGATAAACATTTTAATTCATAAGGCCGGATATTTTTTGCCGCCTGAATGGACTAAAGATAAAAAAGCTAATTTTTTCGAATCGCTAAATGCGGGCACAAAAACGGGAAAAGGGGCCATTGCCGATTTAATACTTGATTCTTATGATTCATCTAAAGGGCACAGGAAACATCTTCTTGGGTTAAATGAATTTTACAGGAACCTTACAGATATTGGAATAGGTCATATCCATTCAGACGGAAGTAAATTTGGTTATTATACAGTTGTAATAATTGCTAAACACAAGTAGGGAAAAATAATTTTGACAAAATTTTGCAGATTTTTTTTTGATATATTTGCCCGAAAAGAATTTATTTCACGGTTGGTTATGAATAAAAAAATTATTTTCTTTTTTTCTTTATTGTTTTTTTCAAAGGTTCTTTTAGCCCAGAATCTGGTGGCCTCAAAAGATAGTTGCCTGGTAGAAATTGCTCTTACCGATTTTAAAGATTATCCCATTATTTACTGCGATTTAATCTGCACCACTTCCCCGCAGGGTGATAAAATAAGAACCAAAACCGATAAGTTTGGAAAAGCAAAGGTGTTAATTCCGAAAAAGGGCAGAAAATCATACGTTATCAATTGCGATTACCGGGGAGATAAGTTTGCTTTCGAAAAATTATTTTCAATCCCCAAAGAAGATGGAGCATATACCCTTTCGGTAAATTTAAGATACCAGTCGAAGTACATGGTTTTGGCAGAGGTTCAGTTTAAAAATGATGATGCAAAATTGATGGAGACCTCGGATAAAGAACTGAACCGGCTCATTGAAATGTTAAACCTTAAACCAACCATGGAAATTGAGATTTCGGGTCACACGGATAGTTTAGGAAAATTTGATCATAATATGCAGCTTTCTGATAAAAGGGCACTTTCAGTTAAGCAATACCTGATTTCGAAAGAGGTAGATGGAAAAAGAATTTATACCAAAGGTTACGGGCCTACCATTCCTGTTGCTCCAAACGATACGGAGGAGGGGAGGCAGAGGAACAGAAGAATTGAGGTGAAGGTAGTAAAGGATGAATAATGGGGATAAAAAAGACAATTCCCTTCTTATCTGTTTTTCTGATTTTTTTTATTGGGGTTTTTATTTCATACCGGCTTCTCGATTTACCCAAAAAACTTAAAATTTTTAATCCTTCCGATGTATCCCCCGAATTGGTTGATTCATCCATCCGAACCATTCCCCGGAACCACCATATTGCCGATTTTGAACTCATTAATCAGGACGGCAAAATAATTTCGCAAAAAGATTTTACCGGAAAAATATACGTGGCTGAATTTTTTTTCACTACCTGCCGAACCATCTGCCCAAAAATGAATTCTCTTTTGCAAAAGGTAAATGAAAAATTTAAGGAGGATGACCGGGTTATGTTTCTTTCACACACTGTAATGCCTGAAAGGGATTCGGTACCTGTTTTGGCTGATTATGCAAAAAGGTTTGGAGCAGATTCTAAAAAATGGATGTTTGTTACGGGTGAAAAAAAGAAAATATATGAACTCGCCCGCAAATCTTACTTTGCAGTTAAACTTGAAGAAAATTTTATAAAAGGAGGATTACCCGGGGATGAAAAGGATTTTATTCATACCGAAAATTTTGTTTTGGTTGACAAGAATAAAAGGATTAGGGGCTTTTATGACGGAACCTCAGAAAAAGATATTGATCGCCTTATTCAGGAAATTCAAATTCTTTTATTGGAATAATTATTTTTAATTACCTAGGTAATCCTTTGAAAAACTGGGCCTATGCTACAGCATATTCGGCCGGCCAATGGAATGTTTCTGCTGCCGATGAAAAAGGAACTGTACTGAAAGAGATTTCTTTTACTGTTCAGTAATCCCTTTTGACCGAATAAATTTTCAATTCGTTTTTAGTAAGAATAAACAGGTTTTTCCCCTCTGTAAATACCTGCTGAAACCCGTTTAAAGGCAAATTAAGTTCATTTTGTTCCCTGGTTTTTAATGAAAAGCTGAAAAGTTTTTTGCGGCTTTCAAAAAATAAAAAATCTTCGCTGGCCTGAATATTCTCACAACCCTTTATAGGAATTGTTTTTTGAAAAGTTCCAAAAATATCGAACACCAGAATTCCCCGGGTTGTGTCGTTCAAAAAAATACTATTATTTTTTTCAATTATTTTATCCGGATTCAATTCACCTCCTGCCTGCTGCAAAATATTTCCGGTTTCAGCAATAATTTTTAAATCCTTATCCAGCCGAACCAATTGAAAGTTTCCTTGATTGTACACCCACAATCCGTTGTTTATTGATGAGCAAACCAAGGAGGCCTGTTGAAGTCCCATTTTATCCAGTTCAACGGGTTCCCCCTGCTGACTAAGGGTGTTATCAAGAAAAACCACCTGCAAATTATTTTTATAAAACAAGAGAATTTTCATCGGGTTGCTAACATCAATCGAGGTAATACTTCCGCGGATTTTATCGCTGTAAGAAAAAACAGGTTCACCGTCCGGGTTGTATTTCTGAATCTGACTTCCCAAAACTGCATAAATGTTTCCGAGGTTATCTACTGAAAAAAAATCGGCCCGAACGGAGATGTTTTTCTCCAAAATAAAATTTTCCTGTGCAGGGGAAGTAAAAGCAAAAAGGAAAAGAAAAAAAATTCCCGGGCCATATATTCTGTGGCCAAAGCAGCGGGAAAGGAAAAAAATAATTTTTTGTTTTATCAAAATGAGAACTTGCAGGCTTAAATATCTATTGAAAATGCAAAAGTATTTCATCTACCAGCCGCCTGTCATTTGATAAGCGCTGAATTTTATTTTGCCCTCCCAGTTTTCCTCTTTTTTTAAGCCAGGAGTAAAAAGTTCCAGCGGGCAGGGGCCTCACCAAGGGAGGTAAAAGCACAAGGTCCTTATGTCTTTTGGCCTCATAATCTGAATTAACAGATTTTAGTTTTTTATCCAGAATAGCCGAAAATTCATTTAGGTTTCCGGGAGCCAATTCAAATTCAATTAGCCATTCATGCCCTCCCCTGCCTTTAGCACTCATAAAAACAGGGGCGGCTGTGTATTCCCTTATAACAGCTCCCGTTTTAAGGCAGGCTTCTTCCAGGGCTTTTTCCGCATTATCCCTGATAAGCTCTTCCCCAAAAGCGTTAATGAAACTTTTCGTACGGCCTGTTACCTGAATTTTAAATGGGTTTAAGGAGGTAAAACGAATGGTATCTCCGATATTATATCTCCACAATCCGGCATTGGTAGAAATTATCAGGGCATAATTGGTATTTATTTCAACTTCTTCAAGCGAAACAGTTTTTTGGGTAACACTTTTTCCGCTAGTTTCCCCTGAAGAATCGAAATCTGCCATAGGTAAAAATTCATAGTAAATCCCGTAATCGAGCATCAAAAGCATCTCGTCTTTTTTTAGGTCATCCTGAATTCCGAAAAAGCCCTCGGATGCATTGTAGGTTTCCAGGTAATTCATGCCTGCAAAGGGTATAATGCTTTTAAATTGATCCCGGTAAGGAGTAAAACTTACCCCCCCGTGAATATATAGTTCGAGGTTAGGCCATACCTCCATAATGTTATTTTTTCCGGTAATCTCCAGAATCCTTTTTAACAAAACAAGAGTCCAGGAGGGAACCCCGGTAATGTTGCTTACGTCCTCCTGCATGGTAGACCGGGCCATTTTTTCCAATTTCTCTTCCCACTCCGCCATCAGTGCAATGGTTAAATCCGGAGTACGGAGGTATTCAACCCAAAAGGGCAGATTTTTAATTATAATGGCAGAAAGATCGCCATAATAAGAATCATTGTTAAATGGGTTAATTTGATTTGCACCTCCCACCACAAGTCCTTTGCCCGAAAAAAGTTTTGAATCGGGCCTGTTGTCCAGGTACATGGCCAGCATATCTTTTCCTCCCTTGTAATGGCATTCTTCCAGCGATTCATTGCTCACGGGAATAAATTTACTCTTGTCGCTGGTAGTGCCGGAGGATTTGGCAAACCATTTTATTTCGGTTGGCCACAAGAGGTTTTGTTCTCCTTTCTTCATCCTGGAGATATAAGGTTTTATGCTTTCGTAATCTTGTAAGGGTACACGGTTTTTAAATTCCTCCATTGTTTTCAGGGAATAATAATCGTATTTTTTTCCCCATTCGGTTCCTTTGGCAGAATCTGTTAATTTTAAAAGCAATTCCCTTTGTACTTCACAGGGGTATTTCCTGAACAGGTCAATCTGGTGAAGCCGCTTCTTAATAAACCATGATATGATTGAATTCAGAAATTCCATCGGTAATTTTTAACTGGTATTTTTTTTAACGAAGATACATTATTTTTTTTATGAATAGCTGAACTTACGCAAATGGTTTTATTAAAAATATTAAATAAAATTTCACGCAGAGCCGCCTGCCTTTGCGAGAAATATTTTCTTTTTGCGTAACATCAGTGAATAGGTAGTGCAAAAAAAATTCCGGCTTCATTCGGCCAAAAACCGGCTACTGGTTTTTAATTTTCCTTTAAACAGCCCTTAAATTTAAATCTTCAAATCACCCATTTTTAATCCGGATTATAATTGTAAATTCGCCATCTTTTTTATAAAAAATTGATGAAGGATATACGGAATTTTTGCATCATTGCCCATATTGATCACGGTAAAAGTACCCTTGCCGACCGCCTGCTGGAGTTTACCCAAACCATTAATAAAAGGGAAATGATGGCCCAGGTTTTAGATGATATGGATTTGGAAAGGGAACGCGGCATCACCATAAAAAGCCATGCCATCCAGATGGAACATCTTTACCATGGACAAAACCCTGGTTTTTCCAAGGGAAAATACATTTTAAACCTTATTGATACCCCCGGCCACGTTGATTTTTCTTATGAAGTTTCACGGGCCATTGCCGCCTGCGAAGGTGCGTTGCTTTTGGTTGATGCCTCCCAGGGAATTCAGGCCCAAACCATTTCCAACCTTTACCTTGCTCTCGACAATAATTTGGAAATTATACCCGTATTAAATAAAGTTGATTTGGATAGTGCCAAACCCGAAGAGGTTAAAGATCAGATTGTAGATTTAATTGGATGTAAGCGGGACGATATTTTATCTGCCTCCGGAAAAACCGGTCAGGGAGTAAATGAGATTCTTGCAGCCATTATTGAAAGGGTGCCCTCCCCCGAATCCAAAGGGAACCCGGGAGCTCCCCTTCAGGCCCTTATCTTCGATTCGGTTTTTAACTCTTTCAGAGGGATTATTGCCTATTTCAGGATTTTTAACGGAGAAATTAAAAAAGGAGAAAAAGTAAAATTTGTTAACACCGGGAAAGAGTACATTGCCGATGAGGTTGGAACATTAAAGTTAAAAATGGAGCCAAAAGATATAATTACTACGGGTGATGTGGGTTATATTATTTCGGGAATTAAACAGGCCAATGAAGTAAAGGTTGGCGATACCATCACTTCGGTGCTAAACCCAACCGTTGAAACAGTAAAAGGTTTTGAGGATGTAAAGCCAATGGTATTTGCCGGAATTTATCCTATTGATACTGATGAATATGAGGAATTGCGCGATTCAATGGAAAAACTGAAACTCAACGATGCCTCCCTCACCTGGGAACCTGAGAGCTCAGTGGCTCTGGGTTTTGGTTTCAGATGCGGATTCCTTGGCCTGCTCCATATGGAAATTATTCAGGAACGGCTTGACAGGGAATTTAACATGAGTGTAATTACAACCGTTCCAAACGTTTCTTACTATGCTTTTACTACCAATGGAAAAAAACTGACATTAAAAAATCCTTCCGATTTTCCCGACCCGAGCAAACTTGAAAAAATTGAAGAACCTTATATTCATGCAAGCATTATCACCAAGTCGGAATTTGTAGGTGCTATTATGACTTTGTGCATTGGGAAAAGGGGAATTCTTAAAAATCAGGTTTACCTCACCACCGACCGGGTGGAGCTTACTTTTGAAGTCCCCCTGGCCGAAATTATTTTCGATTTTTATGATAAACTCAAAAGCATTTCAAAAGGGTATGCATCCTTCGATTATCATCCGCTCGACTACCGGGAATCAGATTTGGTGAAGATGGATATACTTCTTAACGGTGAACAGGTGGATGCCCTCTCGGCCCTCATCCATCGCGACCATGCCTACCTCTTTGGAAAAAAAATATGTGAAAAATTAAAAGAATTAATCACCCGGCAGCAGTTTCAGATTGCCATTCAGGCCAGCATCGGTTCTAAAATAATTGCCCGCGAAACCATTTCTGCCCTCAGAAAAGATGTAACGGCAAAATGTTACGGTGGTGACATTTCCAGGAAAAGGAAGCTTTTGGAAAAACAAAAAAAAGGAAAAAAGAAAATGAAGCAGGTGGGAAATGTTGAAATTCCCCAGAGTGCTTTTATGGCGGTGTTAAAGCTCGATTAAAATTTATTGTAATTTGGGTTTTATGAACGAATAACTATATTTGCAGCCTCCTAATTATTAGGCAGACTGAATTTTTGAAAAGATGACACTAAATCTGAAGTATAGTTTTTTTGCAGTAATTATTTTTATTTTTTCAGGATGTTCTGAAACAGGAACTAATTCGGGAAATGAAAATTCAACCGGAGAACCCCGCTCAGATTTCAAATTGGATAAAGCCAAAGAAATCTTATACCTTATTCCCTCACCGATTGAAGTTGTTTCCCTTCTGAAAAAAGCCGGAGCCGAATACAAAGGAGAAATATTAAATCCAACCGAAAACGTTTCAAAATACCAAACCACAAGGGCCAAAGCAATTAACCTTGGAATTTACGGTACCGACATTAATTACGCCAGTCTTTTTGACCAAACCCAGGAAACTTTATTTTATGTTAAGTGTGCCAAAACACTTGCAAATAATTTAGGGGTAATGAATGCCTTTGACAAAGAAACTCTAGACCGGATTGAGGGAAATATTGAAAACAGGGATTCCATGGTTACCATTATGTCAGATACTTACTGGGAGGCCGATACTTACCTTAAAGAGAATGAAAGGGCAAATATTTCGGCTCTGGTAATTGCAGGGGGATGGATTGAAGGATTGCACATAGCAACAAGAATATCTGAATTAAAACCAAATAATGAAAAGCTGATAAAGCGGATTGCCGAACAGAAATATTCCCTTAACAATTTAATCCTTCTCATTGGCAACTATGAAAAGGATACCGATATTGATTATGTTCTGGAGGACCTCAAGTCAATCAAAACTGTTTTTGATTCGCTTGAAATGGTTAAATCGGCAATTGAAAATAAGGTGGATGAAAAAACGGGGGTTACAACCATTGGCGGTTCAAAAGAGATAAAAATTTCTCCCTCTCAGCTGGCCAGCATCTCAGGCAAAATAAAAGAAATCAGAACAAAATATATTGAACAAAATTAAAACTTCACCCTATGACAGTGCCCAAACATGTTTTATTTAATTTGCTTGCGGTAACACTCATATCCGGATCATTTTTTTATGCCTCGGCCCAATGCGAAGGATATGGTTACAAGCAATGCGTTAAATATCTCGATAATGAATACAAAAGCAACGGCCAGAGCAATTCCGCAATTTTATCCCCTGGGGAAACTACCAAAGTAAATATGGTTTTTTATAAGGGGTACGATTACCGGATTGTGTTTTGTGCCGAGGAACAACTTGGCCAACTCGCAATAAAAGTATATAACACCAAAGGAAGAGATAAGGGAGAACTGCTTTTTGATAATTCACAACACGAAAACGCCTTTCACTGGGATTTCACTATGAAGGCCACCCAGCGGCTGGTGATTGAGGTATCCTCCACTCCTCCTGAAGGTGAAGAAGAACTCGAGGAAGGATGCGTAACCATTGCTCTTGGATTAAGAAATTCATCCCAAAAAGGGTTCAAATAAGAGTAAAAATTCTAATGTAAAATAATTTTTAATGAAACTCAACTTGCACCATATGAAAACGGGTTTTTATTCTCTGCTTCTTTTTGCGGGAATCACTTTTTTTCCTGCCTGTTCTTCCACCGAAAATCAAGATTCAAATGAAGCCCCACCTCCGGCTTCCTCTCCTGATAAGGAAGATCTTAACCAGGCCCAGCAGGTTTTATATTCAATGCCTTCTCCTTTTGAACTGGCTTCCCTCATAAAAAATTCCGGGGCTACTTTCAGCAAAGAATTAATCAATTCACCCGAAAGTGTTTCAAAATATACCACTTCCAAATCAAGGGCACTCAATCTGGGTATTTATGGTGCCGACTTGAGCTATGCCAGCATTTTCGGCCAAACTCAGGAAGCAATGAAATATCTTCAATGTGTAAAATCAATTACCGAAGCGTTGGGAATATCTGCCTCTTTTGATAGTGAAACCATGAAACGGATTGATAAGACCATGGCAAAAAAAGATGAAAAAGACAGGGATGATGAACTTCAGGAAATTGTTTCGGAAGCCTACCTTACCGCCAACGCTTTTTTAAAAGACAACGAAAGAACCAAAACGGCCTCCCTGATTCTGGCCGGAGGATGGGTGGAAGGATTATTCATTGCCTCCTCCTTATCCAGAAAAACCGAAAAAAATAAAGACCTGCTAATGATGATTGCCGAGCAGAAATTTTCACTGGAAAATCTTGTTTCCCTCCTGGAAGCATATGAAGAAGATCAGCAGGTAGCCGAAGTATTAAAGGACATGAATGAACTTTTAACTATTTATAACAAAGTTGAAGAATCCACATCTGCTGCAGTTAAAGTAAGCACTGATACTGTTAAAAACGTAACAGAAATCGGAGGGGATGCCATTGTTTCAATTACGCCAGAGCTTGCAGCCGAAATTTCTGCAAAAATTTCCTCTATTCGAAATATGTATATTCAGTAATTTAAAATATTGATTTTTTTACATGGTTTTTATTGAAGGCATAGAAAAAAAAAAGAAATACACCTACCGGGATTATTTAAAAAAGATTTTTTAATGCGATTCAAACGTTTTGTCTTATTCACGGTTTTTGCTTGTTTGGGAAATACCTTTTCCATTTCTTCTTTTGCCCAGTGCACAAGTTTTACCAAGAAAAAATGTATGCCCGAATTACTTCCCTATATTCATAACGGACAAATGAATACCGTAACTCTTGCACCCGGAGAATCCGCCACAACCAAAGCATCTTTTTTTTCAGGCCAGGATTACAGGATTCTTGTTTGCCCTCACAAAATACTTGAAAATGTTTATTTTGAAGTTAAAAACGCAGAGGGTGAATTGATTTACAGCAGCAAGGAAAGCAAAAAGGAAGATTGGAATTTTAATGTTGCAACCACCCAGGAACTGATAATAAACGTTGTTGTTCCAAAAGCAGAATCTCCCAACGGAATGGTGCAGGGCGGTTGTGTTTCCCTGCTGGTGGGTTTCAGGGAATAATTTCACTCGGGTTCTGTTTACCTTTCTGATAAAAAAATCATTGATGGGGAAATTCAAAAATGTTTCTTCACTATCTCACAATTTCTATTTTCCGGGTTGTCATCCCATCCTTACCCTGCAAAGTTACAAAATAGGTCCCTTCGGGTTGGCCGGTTAAATCAATTGAGTATTGGGAATTTGGTATTGGGAATTGAGAATTAAAAATTGTCTCCCCAAGAATATTACTGATTTTTATTTTTGAAAACGGATTTAATTTTCCATTCGACTGAATAAAAAACTTTCCAGCGGTTGGATTTGGGGAAATGGTTATGCTTTTAGAAAAAACTGTTTCTTCAATGGAACCCGAACCAAAATAATATAAAGAATCCGAAAACGAATCACTACAACCGTTTATATCATTTATGGTCAGAGTAATAATATACCAAGCTGTATCAAAGTAAATATGGGCAGAGGGAAATTTTTCTGCAGAAAAAGTAGAATCTCCAAAATTCCAAAACCAAGAAACAATATTTCCTAAAGAACTATCATTATAATAAACCCCCCCATCCATTTCATAGGCAAAAAAATTAGCAACCGGATTCGGATTTGCGAAAACCCAAACCTCATCGGTATCCTGACAGCCAAAATTATTTGTTACCACCACCGTAAATTCCATAGAATCATTAATAGTACAGCAAGCTGTTGGATTCGGAATATTTAAAGTATCCATGCAAGATGCGGGTAGCCATAAATAATCACTCCCTCCGGATGCGCCTAACTGTACACATTCTCCAGCACAAATGCTCTTATCCATTCCTGCATTCGCAACAGGCGTTTGGTTAATTATAATCCCGATGGTATTACTTTCGGGTCCTGAACATCCCGAGTTGGAAATTAAAACCGAAACAGAATCATTATTTGAAATGCTATTTGAGGAAAACAAATTACTTGAATCCGATTGTACCGAATTTCCATTCACAAAAAAGTTATAATTATCCATGCCGGCAGGAGAAGCGGTAAAAACAATGCTGTCTCCGCTGCATGCGGTTGAATCAGAAACCGCCAAAGTTGCAACAGGATAATCTGCAACAGTAAAATTTATTGACTTATATGACATTTGGCCTGAGTTATTTTTAACCAGTAATCCAACAGGAAAGTCACCCGCAGTTAAAAATAAATGACAAGGGTTTTGGGCAATAGAAGTATCCCCATCTCCAAAGTCCCAATGCCATTCGGTTATGGTTCCGGTAACGGTGGTTGATAGATCAGAAAAACAGGCCGAATCACCCAGGCAGATATTTGAACCAGAAAAGTTTGCCGTCACAGGTTCGGGCCCGGTGAGTAAAAAACAATCAAACCCCACATTTCCCCCGGCCCCTCCTGGCATTTTATAATAAGAAAACCTCAAACGTACCGAAGTGTTTTTTACTCCGAACTTTTTTGTGGTACCTGTGGTTGGTACAGGAGTAATTTGTGCCAAAGTATCCCAGGTTGTGTTGTCCGCAGTTTCCATTACAGATATAATATTTGCTGAATCAATGCCCGATGTTCCCTTAAGCCAAAAAGAAACAGTATCGGCCCCCGAAAAGGCAGGAGTGGTAATGGTGGCATTATTGGCTCCGAATTTATAAGCGGTTGAATCGCAGCCGCTGTTAATAAAAGAAGATTTATAATTTCCGTTATAGGTAAATGTCCATCCTGCAGGAACAGTACCTGCCGTACCATTATAGGTGAAAAAATCCTCAGAAATTAAAGTAATTTGAGAATAGCCACTTAACAAAAGGCAACCCATCATCAGGGCGGAAAGACTAAAATTTTTCATCATAGGTAAAATTATTAACTGATATTATGAATTGTATGGTTTATATACTCTCAAAATAATATTTTTAGCAATTTTCGTTGAGATTAAAATTTAAAACTTCCTACTTCTGACTTCCGACTTCCGACTTCCAACTTCCGACTTCCGACTTCCGACTTACAACATTTCCACTTCTGCCTAATATCATTTATTATTAAAATCTGTCATTGTTCTCTGGGTTCCCTGAGTTCCGAATGATTGAATCATTTCAATGGATTTCGAAATCCTTTCAGGAAGAATGGTTTTTTCCATTTCCGTCCATTCACTAAGCACAAAATTAACCTGATTCCCTTTTTTAAAATCATTGCCAATGCCAAACCTTAACCTTGGATAATCTGAGGTTCCTATGGTTTCCTGAATGTTTTTTAATCCATTATGCCCGCCATCACTTCCTTTTGATTTTAAACGCAGAGATCCGAAAGGCAGTGCCAGATCATCAGCCAAAACCAAAAGGTTCTCAAAGGTAATTTTTTCTTTCTGAAGCCAGAAACCAACTGCTTTTCCGCTAAGGTTCATAAATGTAGTAGGCTTAATCAGGATGAAGGTGCGGCCCTTGAATTTGAATTCAGAAACAAAGGCAAAACGGTTGGGCTCAAAAAAAATATTGGACGCCTTTGCCAGGGCATCCAATATCTGAAATCCGATGTTATGTCGGGTGTTTTGATATTCTTCACCGATATTTCCTAAACCAGCGATGAGGAATTTCATAAATAAAAAATTACGCTGAAAGGTTATTTTTTGCCTTTCCCTTCGGGCTTCGCCTCTGCTTTTCCTTTGGCATCCCCTGCTCCTGCTTTCCCTTTGGCATCTCCTGCACCGGGGGCTCCGGCTGCTGCTCCTGCTGCCGGTGTAGCTCCTGCTGCACCCGCTGCCGGTGTAGTCCCTGCAGCTGCGGCTGGAGTTGCTACCACTTCTTCTTCAACTTTTCTCTGTGTTCTTACTCCAACAACAATTGTTTCGGGAGAATCCACAAATTTTAAATTATATTTTAATTCCTTTACCCGCACCGAATCTCCTATTTTAAGTTCTTCTATATTAATTTCAATTTTTTCAGGAAGGGCAGATGCAAGTCCCTCCACAGCAATTTTCCGCATATTCAATTTTAGGCGTCCCCCTGCTTTTACTCCGGCTGCGGTTCCCAAAACATTTACGGGCAATGAAATAATTGCAGGTTTTGTTTCCGAAATTTCAAGGAAATCAATATGGGTAATTTTATCGGTTACAGGATGAAACTGTACATCTTTTACCAGTGAGCTGAAACGGTCGTCACCAATGGCAAGTTTTACATTAAAAACTTCGGGGGTAATTACCAATTTTGAAACGTGGCGCTCATCAGCAAAAAAATGATGGGGTGTAGTTCCACCGTAAAGAACGCAGGGAACCATCCCTTTTGCTCTTAGTTCCCTTGCATTTTTGGAACCTGTAGTTTCTCTTTTCGTTGCCTGTAGTTCAAAAGTTTTCATGGTTTAATAAGTATTAAAAGTTAGGATTGTTTATTAGGGCAATATGAATAATATATTAATGTTATTACATAATAAAATGTGAAGAAATGGATTCGTAACTCATCACTTTATCCATCACCGATGCGAATAAATTCCCCACGGAAATTACTTTTATTTTTTTGCATTCTTTTTTTAAAGGAATGGTATCTGTTACAATCAACTCCGTAAGGCCTGATTTTTCGATTTTTTCATAAGCATTTCCTGAAAGAACAGCGTGGGTACAAACGGCCCTTACACTTTTGGCACCTTTTTCAAGCATCATGTCCGCTGCCACGGCCAGTGTGCCGGCAGTATCCACAATGTCATCCACTAAAACAACATCTTTTCCTTCAACATCCCCAATCAAAGTCATTTGCTGAATTTCATTTGCTTTTCTCCTTTGCTTATAACAAATGGCAAGTTCAGTGTTAAGAAATTTTGCGTATGCATTGGCTCTTTTTGTTCCTCCGGTATCGGGGGCAGCCATAATTAAGTTTGGATTTTTCAACTCTTTAAGATAAGGCAGAAAAACGGTGGAAGCAAAAAGATGATCCACCGGAACTTCAAAAAAACCCTGAATCTGTTCAGCCTGCAAATCCATGGTCATAATTCTTTTTACTCCTGCCGCGGTTAAAAGATTGGCAACTAATTTTGCCCCAATGGCTACTCTTGGTTTATCCTTTCTGTCCTGCCTTGCAAAACCAAAATAGGGTAACACTGCAATAATGTGTCGGGCCGAGGCCCTTTTTGCAGCATCAATCATCAGCAGCAACTCAAATAAATTATCAACGGGAGGAACGGTAGATTGAATTATAAAAACATCCGCTCCCCTCACCGTTTCTTCGAAAGAGGGTTGAAATTCCCCATCACTAAACCGCAACAGAGAAACATCACCAAGCGGTTTGCCGTAATTGGCAGCAATGTTAGCAGCTAATTCTCTTGAGGCTGTCCCTGAAAAAATTTTTACCTGCCTTGACATTTATTAATAGCTTAAAATTTTATTTTAACCCTTCTTCCCCTTGAATAATGCTTTGACGGCAGGAATCAGCTCCCTGCATAATTTTTTGCGGGGGGCAAATGTAAGGAAAATTGGAAGTTTGACAAACAATTTTTTGCATTTAATATTATTTTTCTATTTTTGCAACCCTTTTTTAAGGCAGTTTAAAATTGTAAAACTGCGCAAGGAATTAATTTTTTACTGAAACAAATATTTTTAAACCTGATAAAATGTACGCTATTGTAGATATTGCCGGTCAGCAATTCAAGGTAAAAAAGGACGAAAAACATTTTGTCCATCGCCTGAATGAAGGGGAGGGAGAAGTGGTTGATTTTAATAAAGTTCTTTTAATTGATAATGAGGGCAAAGTAAAAATTGGAGCCCCTGTGATTGAAGGTGCAAGAGTTTCCGCCAAAATACTTCGTCATCTTAAAGGTGAAAAAGTTTTTGTTTTCAAAAAAAACAGGAGAAAAGGTTACCAGAAACTAAACGGGCACAGACAGCAGCTCAGCCAGATTCTTATTGAATCAATTGAAGAAAAAGCAACCCCAAGACCTCCAAAGGAAAAAAAGGAAATATCAATAAAGCCCCAGGCAGCTTCGGTAACAAAACCTTCAGTTGAAAAAAAGAAGGTCACCCCTAAAGTACCATCCGCAAAAGCACCTGAAAAAAAAGAATCCGGTGAAAAAAAAACACCCGTAAAAAAAGCATCAAAAAAGAAAGAATAAAAATAAAAACAAAAAAAAATGGCACATAAAAAAGGTGAAGGAAAAGTAAAGAATGGCCGCGAATCCCACAGCAAAAGGCTGGGGGTTAAAATTTTTGGCGGGGAATCGGCAATTTCCGGAAACATCATTGTAAGGCAGAGGGGAACGGTGCATTATCCGGGAGAAAACGTAGGGATGGGAAAAGACCATACTCTTTTTGCCCTTCTTAACGGAAAAGTTGTTTTTAAAAAGAAAAGACAAGGACGTTCCTATGTTTCGGTGATGCCGGATGTTCCTGTTTCACAATAACAATTTTGCCCTTTCCATGAAATGGGATTAAAGAAAATTATTAAAACCCTCTGATAATTCAGGGGGTTTTTTTTTAGTGGCAGGAGGTAAGACTTAATACAGGGGAAAAAAATATAAATGATTTTGGGTTAAAAACGAGAGGTTAAAATTTCTAATACAAGTCAATTAGGTTCAAGAATAATTTGCGGAGGGTAAATTCTATGAAGCCAGAAAAAACGGATAATGACTTAAAGCATTTACGACTTTCGACTTTTAATTACGCCTGATTACTTACGACTTACGACTTTTGACTTACGACTAACAATATTGTTTTGAAAGAACAAAAACATACTTTGCGTAATATTATTTAATAATTAAATATCCAGAAAATGCTTCATCTTAATTTTATCAGAGAAAACAAAGAAGAAACTCTTAAGCGCCTTGCACTTCGGAATATTGATGGCAGGGAAACCATCGAAAAAATTCTAATGCTGGATGATGAAAGAAAAAAAAATCAAACCGGAATAGACCTCAACAATCAGGAATCAAATGCTCTTGCAAAACAAATTGGCGAATTGTTTAAAGTCGGCAAAAAACCGGAAGCGGAGGAATTGAAAAACCGGACGGCCGAATTAAAAGAAAACACCAAAAAATATCAGGAGGAGCTTTTTCGAAAAGAAAAGGAATTGCACGATTTGCTTTGTACCGTTCCAAACCTCCCGAATTTATCGGTTCCTACGGGAAAATCACCGGCCGAAAATAAAATAATTTGTGAGGAAGGAATTAAACCCCAACTTGAAAAAAATGCACTTCCCCACTGGGATTTAGCAACAAAATACGATATCATTGATTTTGAACTTGGAAATAAAATAACCGGTGCCGGGTTCCCTGTTTATAAAGGAAAAGGAGCCAGGTTACAACGATCACTAATCAACTTTTTTCTGGATGAGGCGTTGGCTGCAGGGTATAGGGAAATTCAGCCGCCACTTATGGTAAATCAGGATTCGGGTTTTGGTACGGGCCAATTACCCGATAAAGAAGGGCAGATGTATTTTGTCAATGAGGATAAATTTTATCTTATCCCAACCGCAGAGGTGCCCATTACCAATATTTATAGAGATGTTATTCTTAAAGAAACAGATTTTCCGATAAAAAACGCAGGATACACTCCCTGTTTCAGGAGAGAAGCGGGATCTTACGGAAAAGACGTGAGGGGATTAAACCGGCTCCATCAGTTCGATAAAGTTGAAATTGTGCAGATTCAACATCCCCTAAAATCATATGAAACTCTGGAGGAAATGGTTAGTTATGTGAAAACCCTTTTGCAACAACTGGAACTCCCATTCAGAATTTTAAAACTTTGCGGGGGAGATATGGGTTTTGCTTCTGCCCTTACCTATGATTTCGAAGTGTTTTCGGCTGCACAGCAAAAGTGGCTCGAAGTAAGTTCTGTTTCAAACTTCGAAACCTTTCAAAGCAACAGGATGAAGTTAAGGTATAAAGATTCCAATGGGAAAACCCATCTTGCCCATACATTGAATGGAAGTGCTCTCGCTTTGCCCCGCATTGTTGCCTCTTTGCTTGAAAATAATCAAACGGCAGAGGGAATTAAAATTCCAAAGGCCTTGGTAAAATATACCGGGTTTGACATTATTAACTGATTTTTCGCAAATGGTTTTATTAAAAGTATTAAATAAAAATTTCACGCAGAGCCGCAATGGTCGCAAAGGTTTAAGACCGCAGAGCCACCCCCACAGTTTTACTGTGGGGGACATTGCGTTCTTAAAATCGTATTTCGCATTTATTAAAAACAACATTAAAATTGAGGTTTATTTATAAATTTTCATTTATGCGAATATTCCACTTGCGAACTTGGCCTGCCTGCACGTAGCCGTTTCCTACCTGCGCGGAACGCTTTGTGTAGGCAGGCGGCAAAGGCAGGCGACTTTGCGAGAAACATTTACTTTTTGCGTAACATTAGTTATTAACTGATTTTACATGAGCAAACTTTTTGATAAACAAAATCTCAGGCCCAAAATTAAAATTTAAAGCCCCAAGCGATAAAAAAGGAAATATGAAGTTTGTTCAAAATAATTTGTCTTTTTTTTCGTTAATTTGTTCAAATAAAAATT
>JAHEZO010000329.1 GCA_023250995.1 Flavobacteriales bacterium
GAATATGAAAAATAAAAGAAAAAAATACGGATTAATTGCCTTTTGCATTCTTTCGGCCTTAACCTTGCTCATTGCATTTTTTCCGGCTGTACACCCCGAAAAGATTATTGGGGTTGACCCTGCAAGTGTTGTTTGGATGCTTTCTTCTTCCGGTTTGGTTTTGCTTATGACTCCCGGACTTTCTTTTTTTTATGGCGGAATGGTAAACCCAAGAAATATTATTTCAACCATGTTACAGAGTTTTATTGCATTAGGTGTTATTAGTGTTCTCTGGTATTGTATTGGTTTCAGCCTTGCTTTTGGAGATAGTTTGGGCGGACTCATTGGGGACCCGAGAAGTTATTTTATGTTTAATAATGTTGGAAATGCCCCACATAACATTATCGGGAGTTCAATACCATTTGTATTGTTTGCTGCCTTCCAGTTAAAATTTGCCATCATTACCCCCGCACTAATTACCGGGTCTTTTGCCGAAAGGGTGAGGTTCTGGAGTTATCTGATTTTTATTTGTCTTTTCAGTCTTTTAATATATTGTCCGCTTGCACATTGGACCTGGCACCCGGATGGTTTTCTTTACAAATGGGGAGTTCTTGATTTTGCAGGAGGCTCGGTGGTGCATATATCAGCCGGATTTGCTGCCCTTGCAGGAGCATTATATCTTGGAAGAAGGAAATCACATATTTCAGGTGAAAATCATCAACCTGCAAATATTCCTTACGTGATTTTGGGAACCGGCCTGTTATGGTTTGGATGGTTTGGATTTAATGCGGGGTCGGCATTGTCACCTTCAGGGGATGCCATCACCGCTTTTGTAAACACCAATTTAGCTTCCGCCTCCGCAATGCTTGCCTGGATTTTGTTTGACGCTTCGCAGGGAAGAAAAGCTTCAGCCATGGGTGCCTGCATAGGGGCCGTGGTGGGTTTGGTTGCAATTACCCCTGCCGCAGGATATGTAAATTATCAGGCCAGCGTATTTATAGGAGTTGTGGCTAGCGTAATTTGCAATCTGGCCTCAAGAATAAAAACAAAATCTACACTGGATGATACGCTGGATGTTTTTCCCTGCCATGGTATTGGCGGAATTACCGGTATGATTTGTACTGCTGTATTTGCAAAAAACGGTGGATTGATTTATGGTGAAACCACTTTATTTTTCACTCATTTGTTGGCCCTCCTTATTGTTTCTGTTTTTACTTTTTCGGGTTCGCTTCTAATTTTTAAAGTTACCGATATGATTTTGCCTATCCGTGTTAGAGAACAAAATGAAGTAATCGGACTTGACCTCAGCCAGCATAATGAATCCATTTATAGATGAATTCAAATTATAAAATTTTAGTCCTTCCCTTATTTTTTCTTATTTTAAATCATAATTTTTCGCAGTCAAAAAATGAATCCGACAGTTTAGAACATTTGCTTCAGATTACAACTGAAGATTCATTAAAAGTTAAAATTCTCAATCAACTTTTTGGAAAGTTAAAAGAAGCCGATTCACAAAAAACTTTTATTTACGCCACTGAAGCCGTAAAAATTTCCGAAAAAATAAATCATAGGAACGAACTTTCCATTGCGCTCGAAAACCTGGGGTATTTTTATGACATAAAAGGAGAATACCAGCAGGCAATACCAAATTATAACAAGGCGCTCGAATTAAATATTGCACTGGCTGATACTCCCGGAGTAATCCATGGCTGCTCCAACCTTGGATTTGTATATTCAATTCAGGGAGATTATTCCAATGCCCTAAAAATATTTTTTAAGGGACTTAATTATGCCGAAAAATTCAATTACCTCCCATCGCTCCCCGGAATTTATAATAACATTGGAGAATTAAACCGAAAACAGAAAAATTCAGTTGCCGCTGAAGAGTTTTTTTTGAAGGCGGTTAACTTAAGTCTGGAAACCGGAAATAAGAAAGTACTTGCTCATGCCTATAACAATTTAGGTATAATGAAATATGAATTAAAGAAATTTGATAATGCACTGGAATATTTTTTTAAATCACTAAAAATTAAAGAAGAAAACGGTGACAAACAGGGAATGGCCTCAACAATGAATAATATTGGGGAAATATATATGGAAATGGGAAAATATCCGGCAGCTCTTGATATTCAGTTACAGGCCATCGGAATAAATGAGGAAACAGAGGATAAGGAAGGCCTGGCCTATTCAATGGTAAACATTGGGAAAACCTACTTTAAGCAGAATAACCTTACCAAAGCCCTTGAGAGTTTTAAGAAAGGTGCCTCTATGGCAAAAGAACTTGGGGTGCTTGAAACCCTGAGTGCGGCCTATATTGAGATTTCCAACCTTTTCAAAACAGCAGGAGATTTTAAAAATGCCTATG
>JAHEZO010000330.1 GCA_023250995.1 Flavobacteriales bacterium
AAAATATATTTTAAATTTAAATGAGCCATGTGAACAATACAGTCTAAGTTTGAATAATTTTAATGTCCTATTTGAAAGAATAGATTTTAATATCTCTTTAACAGGAAAACTAGATCGGGCAAAATCCATACTCTAAAGAATCATGTTCTATTGTAATTCGAAATAACCTGAGTGAGAAGATGGGGAAGTTGGAAATTTAAAACCAAAAAAAGGGAAAATAAAAATCTCGAACCTAAAGGATTTTTAATTTTCTTTATTAGTTTAAAAATCATAGTAGGTCTTACAATATGCATGACACAAAATCCATTTTAATCCCCGATGCAACTTACCATGTTTATAATAGAGCCAATGGCCTCGAACTTTTATTTGCCCAAGAGGATAACTACCTATTTTTTTTAGAAAAATACAGGCATTATATTTTACCAATTGCTCAAACTTTTTGTTATTGTTTAATGCCAAATCACTTTCATTTTTTAATAAGGATAAAAGGGGAAAAGGAGTTAACCGAAACCTTCAAGGTTTCTGAAAACCTTGAAGGTTTGCTGTCCAACCGGTTCAGCAATTTCTTCAATTCATATTCTAAAGCCTTTAACAAGCAACAAAACCGGAGAGGAAACTTATTCATGCACACCTTTAAACGCAAAAGGATAACAGATGAAAAATACCTCTGCAAACTGGTCCATTATATTCATTACAATCCAGTTGAAGCCGGCTTTTGTTCCAATCCCGAGGATTATAAATTTTCATCCTTCAACTCTATCCTTTCTTCCTCCCCAACATTAATAAACAGAAATGAAGTTATTGAATGGTTTGGCGATAAAAAAAATTTTATTTACTGCCATCGGTATCCCCCCGGAGAAACCGGAATTGATTGCAATTAAAATTTTTATGAGTAAAAGGACTCTATTCTTTAGCAACCCTTTTCACCTGAACGTAAAAATGGGGCAATTGGAAATAACGGATAAAAAATCGGGTGAAACAAAAACTGCCCCCATTGAAGATTTGGGATTTGTAATACTCGATAACCAGGAAATCACATTTACCCAAAGTGTATTGGCCGAACTTGCCGCCAACAACACCGCAGTTGTTATTTGCAATAATAAACATCTGCCTGCAAGCTTAATGTTTCATCTAGATACAAATCAAATTCAAAATGAATTGTTCAGGGCACAGGTAAGTGCTGGCGAACCCCTGAAAAAAAAATTATGGCAACAAACGGTTAAAGCAAAAATCCAAAATCAGGCGGCATTGCTTGACTTTGCAGGAAAAGCAAAAGACCTTCAAGGTTTAAAAAACCTTGAAGGTCTGGATGGGGCCGCCCTTCGAAGAATTGCCAAACAGGTAAAAAGCGGTGACAGTACCAATGAAGAGGCGCAGGCAAGCCGCAGATACTGGAAAAAACTTTTCGGAGAAAATTTTATCCGCGACCGTGAGGGTTTTCCTCCAAACCCATCACTTAATTACGGCTATGCAATTTTGAGGGCGGCCGTTGCCCGTGCCCTTTGTGGTAGCGGCCTACTACCCACGCTCGGAATTTTTCATCATAACAAATACAATCATTTCTGCCTTGCCGATGATATTATGGAACCCTACAGACCTTTTGTAGATAAAATGGTTTGGGAACAAAAAGAAAAAGATGCCGACTACCACAATCTCACCAAAGAAAGAAAAGCGCAACTGCTTTCTGTTCTTGCTGTTGATGTGAAAATAAATAAATCAAAAAGTCCTTTGCTTGTGGCGGTTTCCCTTACCACAGCATCTCTCGCAAAATGTTTTTCAGGAGAAGAAAATATTATTCTCTATCCGAATCTTTAAACCAAACCTTCAAGGTTTTAAAAACCTTGAAGGTTTTTATAAATCTGTTTTGACAACCGATAACCAAACAAGACTAAACGCTTACCGGATTATGTGGCTTTTCGTATTTTTTGACTTACCCGTTGGAACAAAAAAGGAAATGAAAGCAGCCGCCCGGTTCAGGAAAGAAATAATGAAAGATGGGTTCACCATGATGCAGTTCAGTGTGTACATACGTCACTGCCCGAGCGGGGAAAACGCGGAAGTTCACCTAAAAAGAGTTAATAATTTAATACCAGAAAAAGGACAGGTAAGTATTTTGCGAATTACCGATAAACAATACGGAGAAATAATAAATTATTGGGGAGCAATAGAAAAACCCCTTCCCCCTACCCCACAGCAATTAGAATTATTCTGACTAAAACCCAAACCACTCTAAAAAAAAGCGGTGAATTACGGTTTTTTTTTGCCGAAACCACTTCGATTCAGTCAATTATCGTAAAACTCCGCTTTTTTTACTACATTAAATCCCTGTAAATG
>JAHEZO010000199.1:0-4909 GCA_023250995.1 Flavobacteriales bacterium
GAGATGAAATAAATTCGAAAATAAAGAATGATTACAACTTAAATCCATTTCGCTACAGTGCCACCGTCCAGCTGGGTTATGGAGATTACAACCTCTATGCTTCTTATGCTCTGAACCCTTTATTTAAAGGAGGAAAAGGGCCTGAGCTTTATCCTTTCACAGTGGGTATTAGGATTCTGGGGTTGTGAAAATAACAGGAAAATATTCTGTTTAATAAGTCAGACTCACCGAATTACCCACGGTGAGTTTTGCTTTTTTACCAAGATAAAATGCCCGGTTATCATCAATATGTCCGGCCGGAAATCCAAAACATACCGGATAACTGAATTCAGCCGTTTTTTCCAGAATAATTTCTTCAGCACTTTTTCCGAATGGAACCTGGTTGTCTTTTAATTTTGTCATCCCCCCAACAATTAACGCCTTTAAAAATTTGAGTTTCCCGCTTCTTTTCAGTTGCATCATCATCCGGTCAATATGATAAAGATATTCGTCCAGATCTTCTAAAAACAAAATTTTATTTCTGGTGTCTAAATCTGATTTTGTTCCTAGGAGGGATTGAATTAGCGAAAGATTTCCGCCCACGATAATACCCTCTGCTGAACCCTTCCGGTTAAGTTTATGCCCCGGAAAAGAATGAATAACCGTTTCGCCAAAAAGAGCCCTTCTCAATGATTCGAGTGATTCTTTTGTGTTTTTTGGAAAATTTATTGGCATGGTTCCATGGATGGATGGAATTTGAAAATTCGAAAAAACATGAGAATGCAATACGGTTATGTCACTGTACCCAACCAACCATTTAGGTTTTGCAATGAACTTTCTGAAATTTAGCTCGTCAATTATTCTTACCGTTCCATAGCCTCCCCTTGCACAAAAAACGGCTTTTATTTTTTCATCATCCAGCATTTGTTGCAGATCCTCTGCCCTCCTTTCATCGGTGCCGGCAAACTGGTGGTGTGCTTTAAAGAGGTTTTTTCCAAAACTTACTTTCAACCCCCACGTTTCCAAAATTTTTACCGAATTCGAAATCTCTTCTGCCGAAACTTTTCTTGCCGTGGCAATTATTGCCACTTTATCGCCTTTTATTAGAAATTCCGGAGCTGACATTTTGTTATCTTTGCAACAAAAAAATTATTATTACAGGCAAAGGAAATGAAAATAAGTGTTTTCCTTCCATTATTTTTATTTCTTTTCTCCTTTTGAATGAATTACCCTGAAAGATACTTAATTACAGCTGCCTTACCTTATGCCAATGGCCCGTTGCATATTGGGCATATTGCCGGAGCCTACCTCCCTGCCGATATTTACGTTCGTTTCCTCAGGTTAAAAAGAAAGGATGTAAAATTCATTTGTGGTTCCGATGAGCATGGTGTACCCATAACCATCAGAGCAAAAAAGGAAGGAATTACCCCCCAGCAAGTGGTGGATAAATACCATAATATTATTAAAACCAGTTTCGAAAAATTTGGAATTCTATTCGATAATTATTCCCGCACCTCTCATCAAATTCACCATAAAACCGCACAAGAATTTTTTAAAACCCTCTTTGATAAAAAAGTTTTTACGGAGGAATTCACCGAACAATATTTCGATATTTCAGCAAATCAGTTTCTGGCCGACCGGTACATTGTGGGAGAATGCCCAAAATGCAGCAATCCCAATGCCTTTGGCGACCAATGTGAAAAATGCGGTACTTCCCTGAGCCCCGAGGAGCTGATTCATCCTAAATCCACTTTATCTGGTGAAAAACCGGTTAAGAAAAAAACAAAAAACTGGTTTTTGCCTCTGGATAAAATGCAACCCGGCATTGAACAATTTATCCGTTCGCACGAAAACGACTGGAAAACAAATGTGATGGGACAATGTTTGTCCTGGCTCAAAGAAGGGCTTAAGCCAAGAGCGATGACCAGAGACCTGGACTGGGGTGTTAAACTGCCTGATGGCCTGGAGGGATCGGAGGGAAAGGTATTGTATGTTTGGTTTGATGCACCTATTGGGTATATTTCGGCAACCAAAGAAATTCTTGAAAAAAATTGGGAGAAATACTGGAAAGATAAAAACTCCAAAATAGTTCATTTTATCGGAAAAGATAATATTGTTTTTCATTGCATTATTTTTCCTGCCATGCTAATGGCTCACGGAGAATTCAATGTACCCGACAATGTTCCGGCAAATGAGTTTTTAAATCTGGAGGGAGAAAAAATTTCAACTTCAAGAAACTGGGCGGTTTGGCTTCATGAATATCTCGAAGATTTTCCTGAAAAAGAAGATGAATTGCGTTATGTTTTGTGTTCCATTGCCCCCGAAACCAAAGACAGTGAATTTACCTGGAAAGATTTTCAGGCAAGAGTAAATAATGAGCTCGTGGCAATTCTTGGAAACTATGTGAACCGGGTGATGGTTTTATGTTGGAAATATTTTGAAGGAAGGGTGCCCGAAAATAATTCAACAGAAAGTTTTTCCGCAACCTTTGGCGAGTTAAATACGCATATTCGAAACATTGAAAACTTAATTTACAAATTTCATTTCCGCGAAGCTCTTGGTGAGTTTTTGAATATTGTCAGGATGGGAAACAAACACCTTACAGTTGCCGAACCCTGGAAAAATTCAAATATTCAGGAAGTAGGAAAGGTATTAAATATGCATGTTCAGCTCATTGCAAAAATTGGAGTAATATGTGCCCCCTTTCTTCCCTTTTCTTCAAAAAAAATATTTGAAATGCTGAATTTAAACCACGGGGAATTGACCTGGGACCCTGCTTCTACTCAAGATTTGATTTCAGCGGGAAGTCAGCTTAACAAACCTAAAATCCTTTTTCCAAAAATTGAAGATGCTGATATGGAAAAACAAATAACGAAACTCCACCTTTCAAAAAAGTCAAATGAGAAAAATCCTTCTCAAGAGGTCCCTGTGTTAAACGCTTCTGGCCCTGAGCAAGCTCTAATCTCATTTGCAGATTTTTCAAAACTTGAAATCAGAATTGGGAAAATTATTAGTGCCCAAAAAGTTGAAAAAGCGGATAAACTTTTAAAGCTTGAAGTTGATATTGGCTCTGAAAAACGAACTGTGGTATCGGGCATTGCAGCATTTTATAAACCCGAAGAAGTGGTGGGCCAATTAGTGAGCATACTGGTAAATCTTGCTCCCCGGAAAATAATGGGAATCCAATCGCAGGGGATGATTCTAATGGCCGAAAATGATAAAAATGAACTTGCTTTTTTGGCACCTGCAAAAAATTTTGAGGCAGGGGGTAAGATTTCTTAGTGTTCGGTGGGGGTGGAAGCTTTTTTAAAAAATTAATACCACGGAGACACGGAGACCACACAGGAACATAGAGATGATAACTCAAAAATATATAAATGAAATTTCCTATAAGATTATTGGTTGTGCAATTGAAGTTCACAAACATCTTGGTCCGGGGTTGCTTGAATCCGTTTATGAGGCGTGCTTTATAGATGAAATGACAAATTCTGGATTGTTTGTAAAATCCCAACTTTATGTTCCAGTAAAATATAAAGGTAAAGATTTGGGCGGAATCTTAAAACTTGATTTGCTTGTAAATGATTATATCATAGTAGAGGAGAAAGCAGTTGAGCAGATGATTCCCCTTTATAAAGCACAACTTTTATCCTATTTAAAACTTACAGGAAAACCAAAGGGATTGTTACTAAATTTTAATTGTGAAAACATAACTGAACAACTTGTGTCGCTGGTAACAGAAGAGTTTGCAAAGTTGCCAAAAGATTTTACTCCGTGAAACTTTGTGAACTCCGTGTCTCCGTGGTTAGTAGTATTGAATATTATTTATTGATAGCTTTTTTCAGTAATTTGAAAACGATTTTATTTCATTATTATTTATTCACAAAATGATTTCTTTCCTTATAAAAAATGCAAATATTGTTAACGAAGGAAAAATTTTTGTTGGAAGCGTTTTGGTTGAAGGGGAAAAAATTAAAAAGATAATACCTGAATCTCTTTACCACGAAAACGAAAACATTTTTCAGGAAAAATCCGCAATAATTATTGATGGTTCGAATCGTTACCTGCTCCCGGGAGTTATTGATGATCAGGTACATTTTCGGGAGCCCGGACTCACCCACAAGGCCGATATTTATTCTGAATCAAAAGCTGCTGTGGCAGGGGGAATAACCTCATTTATGGAAATGCCGAATACTGTTCCGAATACCCTCACACAGGAACTTCTGGAACAAAAGTTTTACATCGCTTCACAAAAATCGCTGGCAAACTTTTCATTTTTCATGGGGGCTTCAAATAATAATCTTCCTGAGGTTTTAAAAACAAACCCCAAAACTGTTTGCGGTGTAAAAATATTTATGGGCTCGTCCACCGGAAATATGCTTATGGATAATAAAGAATCGTTAAAAGCTTTATTCTCAAATTGCAAAATGCTCATTGCCGCCCATTGCGAAGATGAGGACACCATAAGGAAAAACAATTCCTTGTACCGGGAAAAATTCGGGGAGAATGTGCCCATTGAATTTCATCCTGCAATCAGAAGCAGCGAGGCTTGTTTCCGCTCTTCTTCTTTTGCTGCTGACCTTGCTGCTAAACACAATACCCGTTTGCATATTTTACATATATCAACCGAAAAGGAGCTGGGGCTTTTTACCAATAAAATTCCATTGAGCGAAAAAAAAATAACTTCTGAGGCCTGCATCCATCACCTTTGGTTTTCGGAGGAGGATTATATAAATAAGGGGTCTTTGATTAAATGGAACCCCGCTGTGAAAACCCGTGCCGACAGGGAAGCTGTTTTAAATGCAGTTCTGAATGATACCATTGATGTGGTTGCCACCGACCATGCCCCTCACACTTTGGACGAAAAGCAGAATTCTTATTTTAACTGTCCCTCGGGAGGCCCCATGGTTCAGCATTCGCTTGTGGCCATGCT
>JAHEZO010000199.1:4919-7265 GCA_023250995.1 Flavobacteriales bacterium
AGAAAATGAGCCATCATGTAGCTGAATTGTTTAAGATTGAAAAACGAGGATTTATCCGTGAGGGATATTATGCTGATTTGGTTTTGACTGATTTAAATTCTGAATGGGAAGTAAATAAGCGAAATTTGCTTTACAAATGCGGATGGTCGCCCATGGAAGGGCAGGTTTTTCATTCCCAGGTAACTCATACTTTTGTAAACGGGAATTTGATTTTCGAAAATGGAAATTTTAATGAAACGATTAAGGGTAAAAGATTGATGTTTGAACATTAAATAGTTTGCCACGGATAACAAAGATTTTATTCACAGAAAATAATTTTATGAAAAAAAACCAAAAGAGTTTTTAATGTTTTTGAAGAGAAAAATTTTGAAATTAACCTGTAAAGTGTGGGGTGGAAAATGAAAAATTTGGTGCAGCAGAATTGCGGGCAGATGAGATGGCTGTGGGATACAGAGGGATGACAGTGTGACAAACAGCCATCGGCAGGGATCGTCAAATTTTTCGATTTTTTTGTTACTTTTTTATAAAAAAAAGTAAAAAAGATTTTTGTTACTTTAAGATTACCATTAATAAAAATACCAATCTTAAAAATATGCCATCAAATATAAGTATTTGGGCACCTTTTCTTTTCCGAATAAAATGCCTGTGGTTTATTCTTCCATTTACTTTCCTGCTCTCATGCAAGGATAAAACCGTAATTATTCCTGATTCAGTAATTACAAGAGATTCTATGGCACAAGTGCTTTCTGATATTCAATTGGTGGAGGCCATGAGAACAAATAAAGAATTAACCGACAGCATTTCGAAAGATACCATAATGAAAATCTATTCCATTTTGTTTAATAAGCATGGCATTTCCGAAGAGCAATTTGAACAAAGCCTCGATTTTTATAAAGACCACCCCACCCTGCTAGAGGAGATTTTTGATAAAACCATAAATGAGCTCAGCAGCCGCCAGGCTGTGCTTGGTAGCAAGAACACCGCCAGAGCAGATTCCATCCGAAAGGTAAGAGAAAAACCAAAGGTGGTTATTCCCAAAAAAGAAATTACCGGTGGTAAAAATTGGCTGGGGAAATAATGGGTAATTAAATAAATGCAGTTTTTTAGGGGCAAAAAAATAATTAAATCAAAAAGACCCCGGGGGGGGGTGGACACAAAGTTCCAAAGAGAAAAATTCAATTTTTCTGCAATAATTTTTTCCCCATCAAAAACCCCTTCAGCGAAAATCCTTTTTTCCGCGTTACCTGCGTTCAATTTCCCCTTCAAATCACACTTCAAAAATCCCAACTTCATAGCTCTCCATTATCTGGTTGGCTAAAAGTTTTTTGCAAGCCTCATCAGCTTTTGATCTGGCTTCTTCCTTCGAGGAAGATTCTATTTCCAAAGAAATATGTTTCCCTATACGCACATTATTTATTTCGGGTAAACCAAGATTTTTCATGCTTGCCGTTACAGCCTTGCCTTGCGGGTCGAGGAGGGCCTTTAAAGGCATGATATCAATTTCTGCTTTGAATTTCATGTTAATTTAGAAGTTTAGATTCCGTTCACACCCAATTATAATACTTTAATATTTTTTATTTTGTGTTATTTGTTAAATATTTCTTCCCTACACCCCTATTTCCTAATATTTCCCAAAAATTTAACTGGGAACAAAAATCTTTCGAATCAGTTACCATCACCAGGCCCTTTTCATCAGATAATAAACACCAGAGATAATTATGTACAAAAATATGATAATGGGGATTACCAGAAAATAGAGTTGGGTATAATAAACTGTTGAAACAAGAACAGCCGAAATTATCAATAGCAAATACCTCGATTTATTTCTTCCCCACCTGTAAGATTTAAATTTAAGTGATAAAAGAGGAATTTCAATTACCATTATGGCCGACAAAATTATGGAGGAAATAATGTAAAATTTTGGATTCAGCAATGCTTTTACAATGAAAATATCCATAGGGTTAAAATAACCTGTTTTTGCAAAATACTCCAAGGCGCCATCTTGTGGCGGATAATAAAAATTCAAGTTGTATTGCAAACCCATAATAAGTGGTAACGAAGCTATTAATATTGCGTTGGCCGGAGTAGGCAAACCAAGAAATCGGTCTTTCTGCCTCTCATCTAAATTAAATTTGCCCAGCCGGATAGCCGAGAATACAGGAACCAGAAATGCGGTAAAGGAAAGTAGCACATGGTTTAATTCTCTTTTTTCAAAAGGGATGTAATAATCTTTAAAACTGATAATCAAAAACTGGTAAAGAATTATTCCGGGAAGCACCCCGAAAGTTACCATGTCGGCAAGTGAGTCGAGTTGTTTCCCTATTTCAGAGGCCCCATTCAAAAGGC
>JAHEZO010000200.1 GCA_023250995.1 Flavobacteriales bacterium
CGTTTCTCTTAAAACCCTCATATACTCTATGTGTTTGGGATAACGCATGGTTTTTTCCTTCATATTCGGTATGTGGGGCATGGTTACCGCAAGAGTCCGCAATCCATCTGTATTAAAAGCCTCCAGAGTTCCTACCTCATCAAATTCAATAAATTCAGGGTCAGTCAAAGCTTCCCTGATAACCATTTTTCCATTTTCAATATACCTTGCAGGCCGGGTATATTCTTCAATTACATCAACAGGAGAAAAAGGAGCTTTATATTCGTAAGGAAAATGCCGCAATACAGGTAAACCACCCACAAGACAGAGAATAGTATCAATTTTCATTTTTGAGTTGTGATAACCTGCGATCAGATTACTCATTCCGGGAGCCACTCCACAATCGGTGGCCGCAATTACTCCATTTTTCTTTGCCAGTGAATCAAGCATAAACGGGTCTTCCGGAAAAAAAGAAATATCAACAATATTTTTTTTAGACTCAATGACGGCTTTCATCATCTGAAAACCTAAAAATCCGGGTACCGCACCAATAATAAGATCGAACGGGGCTATGATTTTTTTAATAACTTCAGGCTTACTTAAATCGGCAATCAAAGGATTTACCCCATGCTTTATCCGCAATTTATCAGGGGCTGCTTTATTAATATCTGCACAGCTTACCAGATGAGCTTTACCTAATTCTGCGGCAATGGTACTTCCTACCATTCCGCACCCAAGAACTAAAATTTTTGATTTTCCTTTCATAAAAATTATTCAATCATTTAAGCGGCCGATGCGCAATTGCAATTAAATTATATCCCCAAAAATAAGTTTTCATTTCAACGGACTGAAAGTATTTTTTTAATTCTCCTTCGAGAGACATTTCTGAATTTACGCTGTGGATCCTGAGCCACCATCTGAACAAAGGATAAAAAACTCCAATTATTCCGTGCCATTTATGAAAGTCGAGAATAACCAGGGTTCCATTTTCATTTAAATTCCGGCTCATATTTTTTACGGCTTCCTGCCAGTTCTCAATAAGCGAAAGGGAGTATGTACAGATAATTTTGTCAGCCTGTTTTTCAAATTTATATGAACATGCATCCCCCTGAATAAAATTCACTTCTTTAAATTTATTCCTCGCTATTTTCAACATATCCTCCGAAAAATCAATGGCACTCACTTTTTTTGTTTTATTTAAAATCGTTTTAAGATTCAACCCGGTGCCACAGGCAAAATCAATTACTGAATCCCCTTCCTTTAAATTCAAATTCAAAAGCGCTTTCTGCCGGTTAAAAAGAAACAACCACCTTGTGGCATCATAAATTACCGAGTGAAAACGATAATACCTTTTAATTTTTTTTTCCTGATTCATTTGTCAAACTTACAAACAACTTTGGAAAACAAGTCAATGAGTAAGTGTTTTTTCCTTTTTCAAATTTGGAAGTTCAGCCCCTATGTTTCTCCTTGCAAACATGGCCCCTCCCAAAGCACCCATGAAAATTGAATCAGTATGAATATTTATTTTTATTTCGTTTCCGTAATTTTCTTTTACCAATTGACCAAGATATTTAATGACTGCAGGGTTTCGTGCCACCCCACCCGTAAATGTAAATTCATTAAAAACCCCTCCCGAACGTGCAATCAGCGACATGGCCCGCATGATAATTGCTTTATGTAAACCGCCCAGAATATCTTCCCTTTTTTCTCCAAGGTTGGTTAATTCCCTCAGCTCAGCCCCTGCTAAAACAGTACATGTTGAACAAATATTCACTTCTTTTTTGGCCTCCATTGCCATTGGCCCAAGTTCATTTAATGAAATGCTCATTTCATCAGCAATGTAACCCAAATAACGGCCACAACCTGCAGCACAACGATCATTCATCTGAAAACTGGTAACCAACCCGTGCTTATCCACCTGAATAGCTTTTGTATCCTGCCCTCCAATATCAAGCACGGTGCGGGTTTCAGGAAAAATGGCATGAGCTCCAAAGGCATGACATAAAATTTCGGAGCGAATGCATTCCTGCGGAAAAGGCAGGAGGGCCCTCCCGTAACCAGTTCCGGTCATGTTCGAAATGTTGAAATCAAGGCCGGCAATTTCATCAATATGATTCCGGAGCGAATCGGAAACGTGGTCAAATTTCCCTTTTAACAGATTTATTTCTGCATCAAAATTTACACTTGATTCATCAGAGAAATATTCATCCGGATTAATATATTTATTCTTCAATTCATCCATGGCTTTATGAACCAGTTCTTTAAAATTGAAGGATATCATTTGGTTTTCGGCCGGACTGATGCTTTTGTCCCAAACAATCATTAGGGGTTCGAAAAGGTCGGTGCCCAGTTTATTAACCTCTTCGTTATATTTTTCAGAAACAATATCTCTGAAAAATTGATTTTTTGAACCCAGGTTATTAAAAAGATAATCTTTTTTTATTTGTGGTTTAAATGCCTTTCGGATGGCCCTCAAATGTCCAAGAATTTTTTCCTGCTTTTCTTCTTCCTTAAAAAACACTTTGCAGGTTTTAACTAGTTCCTCTCCTAATTTATCCAGGCGAATTTTGAATTGTTCGTATTGAAAAACACTTTCGAGGTCGGCAATGTACTTCCTGTATTCGGGTTTTAAAGCCAATTCCGGGCCAAGTTTTTTTTTGAGTACAGAAAATCGAGCATTGTAAATTGCTTCATCACGGGCAATATCGGCTGCCACAGAATAATTCGCCCGCGTATTGGTAATCCCGCGACCAATTATTTCATCTTTTTCATTAATTATTACAGCCTTAGAAGTGGTAGAGCCTAAATCAACTCCGAGATAATATTTATTCATAAAAAAAAATAATTTGTAATTAGCTAATTAGCAAATTAGCTAATTGAAAAATTCATAATTTTTTTTATATCATGCTTCCGTTTCCTGTCCAAGTATTATTTTCCTTTGTTCGAGCATTTGAAAATATGATTCCAACCTGTTTTTAATATTGGCATAGGAAAAATAACGCGGGTCGACAAGATCTGACTCAATAAACCCTACCGGAACTCCGCATTTCTGTTCAATTTCGCGCATTATCAACAATTGACCGGCAGAAAAAGAATTGCAGCTTTTAATAGAATTTATCAGAAATCCGTCCGCCTGATATTCCTTAACGTATTTCGAGAGCAAATCTACCCTTTGCGGAAGGTTCATGTTGGTATAACAGCCCATGCAATATTTTGCAAGAGATTCGAGGGGTTCGCGGAAATTATGCCTGAAACCCAAATCAAAAACCCCTCCCACCTTGGTGTAAGATGAAGCCACAATTACAGCTCCTGCATCATAAAATATTTTCCAGAATTCGCGAAAATTGGTCCAGTTGGGAGGGCCTTCAACCACCAGCCGGAATTTTTCTTCTTTTATTTCCCCCTCAGGTGTAACCGGGCCTAAACCAAGTTTTATCCTCTCCTGAATTTCAAGGTATAATTCATTGTAGTAATTCACTGCTTCCTCTGTTCCTCTAAAGGCCGTAAACATGGGTCCGATATAATAAACCCCCGCAAAATATGCATCAATGGGCGAAGGTTTATGCTTTGCACTTTCAAGGATTTTAACCAGCAGATCTTCGGATTTTTCGGAATTAATCATCATTTGAGAGAGCCGGCTATAATCAAATTTTTTTCCCGAAACTTTTTCCATTTTCGGTATCACTTCCTCTCTGAGCTGCTTTACCATATAATCAATCTGGTCGGCAGTAATTTTTCCATCCTCCTGGTATGGGGTATGTAACATGGCCACTTCAACACCCGGATACAAACGTTCAAGATTTTCGAACCATTTTAGAAATGTAAAACAACCTGTGTAACTGAGAAGCAGTAAATCAGGAGCGGGAAGTTTTTCTCCGG
Source organism: Flavobacteriales bacterium (assembly GCA_023250995.1). GTDB lineage: Bacteria > Bacteroidota > Bacteroidia > Flavobacteriales_H > JAHEZO01 > JAHEZO01. The sequence continues at coordinate 3,859 of JAHEZO010000200.1, forward strand.
TGGGCCCAATGTTTCCATTCAGCATCATTCCGATATCACATTTTACATAAGTACAAACATCTTCCGAGTGTCCAATCTTTTCGGCATCTTTAATATATGCTGCAGATTTTTTTCTCATTCCCGATTGCAAAGCATTTATTTCGGGATACACCGGTAACATATCGAAAGAAAGAATTAATTCAGTTAAATTGCCCGGCACAAAAGTGTACACTACTTTTTTTCCTGATTCCCTGGCCAAGCTAAGTTCTTTGAATTGTTTTGCAAGCATCTCCTTTTGGAGAATCATGCTTTTTTCTTTTATCGCCTTTTCAATTTTCATTTTTTCACTGTTTGCAAGAGGAAGAATTTAAAAGAGTTCCTTTTTGTTTTCCATTACCAATTGAGTTTTTTTATCCTAAAGTTCAAATCACCATCAGGCCCATAGCTTTATTGAATCGGCAAAAGTTCCGGCCTGCTCCTTAATAACTTTAAACTGCCCGGTGTTTTCATGAAACTGAAAATTAATATGAGGAATTCCTGCTTCATCACATACTTTTTGCATTTCGGGCCGATCCAACAATGCCGGATCGCAAAAACTTGCTGCACAAAAAATTATTCCATCCGCATTTTTTCTTTTAGCAATTTCTACCAAACGTTTTCCTTTCGGATTTCCCACATCATAAATGGCAGATGAAAACTGACTTCTTTCTAAAAATGCATGAACAATTTCATTCAAAGGATCATCAGTTTCAGAATTAATATCGCCCATAATCCATCTTGAGCCAAGCATAAAATCATCATCAATAATATAACAACCCGACATTTCAATAGATTTTATAAGTCCAATGGGTGGTTGCTCACAGAACGAGCCCGAAACAATAACCCTGATATTATCCTGAGGTTGTCCTGAATCATCTTTTAAAAAATTCAAAACGGCAGTTAACATATCATTGTGTTCCTCCACAGGAATTGACAGGCCGGCCCTTAAAAGATGATAGGTATCAACGGCCGAAAGGCGCCATGGGTAATTTTGTTTAATTGAATAAATTTTTTCAATCAGCCTTCGGTTAAGATTAAATAATGAAATGGAATTATTCAACATTTCAGGAGTAACTTTCACGCCATTTATTTTTTCCATATCATCCAGAATAGTCTGAATGAGCTGACGGTAAAAAACGCCACCAACTTGTGGGGAAAAGTTTTGAGGATAATCAAAATACCTTGCAAATTTTCCGCGATTAATAATTTTGAACATTCCCGATAGGTTTCGGACGCAATCACAAATGGATGGGAAAAGAAAACCATCAAAATGATCAAGAGAAGCATCCAAAGCCATTTCTATTACCCCTCTTGGCAGGTGGCATATATAGGATTGGTAATAGGCATCTCCTTTAATAATCTGTTTTCTGTCCCCCGCGCCCATAATACCCACAGCAAGGCCTCCGGCAGCATGTACAATTTCACGAGGAAGGTAAATGGGAAGGTAGCCTACCAATATTCTTTCGGGGCTTTCCGATTTCCACAACTTTGCCTTTGAAAAATTAAGATCGAAGGATAATTCGGCACAATGGTTCAGGATTTCGGGGATCGTTTTCATCAGTATAGATTAAAAAAAACATTTTCTGCCGGCCACAAATTACCGCAGGATGATGAGCTAAAACAATGACAATTGTCATAAAACCAAACCTGATTTTTATCATATTTTCAAAAAGGAATGTTTTCTTTCTTAGCAAAGTGATGAATTCAATTTCCAGTTTAATTTTAGCAGGCGGAAATTCAGAAAGAATGGGAGAGCCGAAGAGTTTGTTGAAATTCGGAAATTCTACTTTTCTTGAAAAAATTATTTTCGAATATCTTTCAGCCGGGATTAATAAAATTTTTGTGGTGTTAAACAATCAATTGATTGACCATCCGATCATAACAAAGATTAAAAAGGTGACGGGCGAAAACGTGGAATTCATTTCAAATTATTATCCCGGAGAAGGCCGGTTTTTATCTATTAAAAAAGGAATAAAAAAAGCCGGAAATTTTACTTTTTGCTTTATTCAAAACTCCGACAATCCTTTTGTAAATTCCGACCTCATATTACAATTGATTTTGGAAAAAAATTATATGGGTTATACTATCCCGGTTTATGAGGGAAAAGGAGGCCACCCGATTTTGATTTCAGGAAGCATTATCAGGGCAATTTCGGAAACAAAAAACAAGGAAACCAATTTAAGGGATTTGCTTAGAAATTTCAGCAAAAAAGAAGTGGCGGTTAAGAGCAAAGAAATCCTTTGCAATATCAATACCAGGGAAGATTATTTTGCCTGGGTAAATGGTTCAATCAATGAAAAACATTTATGAAAAAATATTGGAAGCCCAAAGGGAAACAGTCCGTTCAGCGTTGTGTACCATTGTTTCCACCCGGGGATCCACTCCGAGAAAAACCGGAGCCAAAATGATTGTTTATGAAACAGGAAAAATTTTCGGAACCATTGGCGGTGGAAACCTTGAAAAAAAGATTATTGAAAATGCCCAAAAGGCAATAAAGGAAAATAATCCGGGGATTTTCAAACACGATTTGCAGAATCAGCACAATATGTGCTGCGGTGGAACAGTTGAAATATATATTGAGCCGATAATGAAGAAAAATAAACTCTATATTTTCGGAGCCGGCCATACAGGACAGGCACTAGTGAAAATTTCATTGGATTTTGATTTTGAAATTGTTTTGATTGACGACAGAAAAGAATTCCTTGATAATTGCATTTTTACCGAAGTGAACAAAATGCATCTATCCTTTCAACAAGCTATGTTATTGCTTCCCTTCGACACCAGAACTTATATAGCAATACTAACTTACAGCCACCAGACCGACCGGGATATCCTTGGCTTTTGCATAAAAAAACCATTTGCATATCTTGGTATGATTGGGAGCCGGAGAAAAACAGAAATCACCCGAAAAATGTTTTTGGATGGGGGAATTGGAACGGGCGAAGAATTAAAAAAAATTGATATGCCCATGGGTTTGGAAATAGGTGCCGAGACTCCGGAGGAAATTGCAATAAGCATTTTAGCAAGTTTAATAAAAACAAAAAACAAACATGGATAAACCCATTGCCCTGGTAACAGGTGCCGCAAACGGCATAGGCAAAGCCATTTCGGAGCATTTAAAGGAGGATGGTTTTTTTGTTGTGTTGGTAGATATTGACAAAGAAAATGGAATCAACCTGGTTGAAAAACTCGGAAATAAAAATTCAGCATTTTTTAATTGCAATATTGTTGATGAAAAGGAATTGGAGGATTTTTTTAAAAATATTTTAAGCCGATACGGAAAAATTGATGCCGTTGTAAATAATGCAGGAATCATAAGAGACAATATGATTTGGAATATGCC
>JAHEZO010000047.1 GCA_023250995.1 Flavobacteriales bacterium
CTTTAGCGGTTTAGAATTTTCTTTATTGGTCATTGGAATTTATTTGCAATTTGATTGTTGTTATTTGTAATTTGAAATAGGGATGTGCGTAACATCAGCTATAACTATTCGCCACATGCATAAATGTTCTATTATCCTATTGTTCAAATGGGGAGTGTGAATAGTAACTGGACTTTTATAAATTTATTTCCTCTTTTGCAACCAGGCCAAAACCATTCTAAGTTTTCCATAGCTGAAATCGGGCGGGGCTTTTTCTTTAATTCCTGTAATTGACATTTCATTATTTATTTCGGCCGGAAAGAGAGAGGCCACTTTTTGCACCTCCTCCATTGGTAAAATTTCTTCAATCTTTACCGAGTCCTCTTTTATTGCTTTGGCCAAATGTCCTTCGATGGTACCAATCGCAAAACTTCTCTCTGCTGCAATCTCCTGAATGCTTTTCCCTTCTTTAAAAAACCTAACCGTTTCGGCCACAGTATTAACGGATTCCCCTTTCGTTTTGCTTTTGCGTTCCCTTTTATTGCTGATTATCCTGGGTGGCGAAAGGTCATTTTCCTGGCAATAATCATTTACCAGGTTAATTATTTCCTCGCCATAAAGACTCACCTTTGCTTTGCCGAACCCCTTTACCTTTAGAAGAGATTCTTTATCGGTTGGCAATAAAGTGCAAACATTATTTATGGCAGAGTTGCCGAAAACCAGAAAAAGGGGTATGTTCCCGATGTCGGCAAGATGCTTTCTCATTTTCACAATTCTCAGGTACAGTTCCGGGTGTTCCTCTCCCTGGGGAATTAGGGTTTTCGATTGTTTTCCTGCATAGCTGGTTGCAATTTTTTCGAAGTTTAAAACGGATTTTTTTTGATTTTCAAGATAACTTGTTAGTGTAAATCCTTCTTTGCAATAATTTATTTTATTCAAGATATTGTGAAGCAAAAAATTAATTTCATTCAGAGATAAATCAATGGGCCGGCTTGATTTTTTTGTATCGGTGGATAGGGGATGATTGAAAAATTTATCTTTCCATTTTAGCAGCTCGCCCGAAAAATAATTTGCCGCATCTTTAATTCGCTGCTGAAGGATAGTGTTTTCTTCAATATTATTATTCTGCGAAAACAACTGAGAAATTCTTTCAGAAAACTTTCCGGCTATCACTTCCAGGGCAAGGTATTTTTCCATAATTTCTTTCATCCACAAAAAACTTTCTGCCGTCAAATTTTCTGTATGCTCTTCAATTTGTGCTTTTAGCCCGGCCATTTCAAAATGCAATTTGGTCCAGGTAAAAATATCCTGCAATTCCTGCAAAGCAAATTTTTGTCTCGATTCAATTAATTTACCGGAAAGATTTTTATCATCCTGATTTTTTTCCTGCCATTCTTTTAGGTTTTGATGGGCGCCAAGAAATTTTTGGTTTACCGGGGAGGTAAGGGTCAAACCTTCGAGCGAAGTGCAACGGCTGAGAGCAACATATACCTGTCCGTTTGCAAAGGCATTTTCGGCATCAATGATAACTCTGTTAAATGTAAGCCCCTGACTTTTATGAATGGTAATTGCCCAGGCCAGCCGGAGTGGATATTGCTCAAAACTTCCAAGAACATTTTCAACCACTTCACGGGTGTCGGCATGAAGGGAGTAATTCACATTTTTCCATTCATTTTTTTTGGCATAAATCTCTTCTTCTTCCCCGGGGCATTTTACCTTAATGAAACTGTCCGACAAATATGTTACAACTCCTGTTTTGCCGTTAAAATATTTTTTTGTTTCGGTATCATTTTTTATAAACATTACCTGTGCGCCTTCTTTCAATATCAGTTCCTTTTCTGCCGGGTACTGATGTTCGGGAAAATCTCCCTTAACCTCGGCCCTGAAAATAAATGCTTTTCCTTTTAGTTTTTGCAAATTAATTTCATTGATTTTATCCGCCTGCTGATTATGGGTGGTAAGGGTAACTTCGCCACCCGGGTTAATTTCATTTTTTTCATTTGAATTAATTTCAATTTTCCTTAAACGGGAGTTTAGCAAATTGAAGTTTTGCTGAGACAAATTGTTGTGCCTAATCTGGTTCAGGAGTTCAATAAAAACATCGTCTTTTTGTCTGAAAATTTCTTTCAGTTCAATCATTACGGGAACATTTTCCCTCAGTACTTTGCTGTCGAAAAAGAAAACAGAAGAATAAAACTCCTTTAATAGTTGCCATTCTTCATTTTTTACCACCGGCTGCAACTGGTGAAGATCTCCTATAAACAAAACCTGAACTCCTCCAAAAGGTAAATGGTGACGCCTTCTAACGCTTCTTAAAATAGTGTCAATGGCATCCACAGTATGTGCAGCTACCATGCTGGCCTCATCAATAATTAATAATTCAAGGTACCGGAAGAGGTTTAGTTTTTCTCTGTGAAATCTTATTTTTGAGAGCAGGGAATGAGCATCTCCTGTAAGTTGGTTCCCAAACCGGGGCGATGGAATAAAAGGGCCAAAGGGCAGTTGAAACAAAGAATGAAGAGTGGTTCCCCCTGCGTTAATGGCAGCCACACCGGTAGGGGCGGCAACCACCATTTTTTTAAATGAATTTTCTCTCAGGAATTTCAGAAAAGTTGTTTTTCCGGTTCCGGCCTTACCTGTAAGAAATATATTCAGGTTGGTTTCGGTAACAAAGCGAAAGGCGAGATCGAAAGATTCTGTCCGGGTGATTTTCATAAATTAAGCCTCGGTAACCGAAGTCGGTAGGTTTACCCAATCGCCATTTTGCTTAATAAGTTTTATCAGTTCATTTACGGCCTGCTCCGATGGAATATTTCTCATCACCACTTCTTTGCCTTTATAAAGAGTAATTTTTCCTACACCGGTGCCCACATAACCGTAATCGGCATCGGCCATTTCGCCCGGACCGTTAACAATGCAACCCATGATTCCTATTTTAACTCCCTTGAGGTGATTTGTAACGGAGCGTATTTTTTGTGTTGTTTCCTGCAAATCAAAAAGGGTGCGGCCGCAGGAGGGGCATGAAATATATTCCGTTTTCGAAATTCTGGTTCGGGTGGCCTGTAGAATGCCGAAGGAGGTTTGGTTGGGTAGAGACAAGGCCTGCCCTGCCTCTGCATTCAACCAAACCCCATCACCAAAGCCATCCAGAAATAGTCCTCCAACATCAATGGAAGAATAAAGCTGAAATTCTTCTTCAGAAAGGTTATCATAATTTCTTTTTATAATAACCGGGACTTCAATTTTTTTCAACAACAAAAGAAAAAACATATTCCTTAATTCAGCCAGGGCATTTTCATGAGAGGTTTCAAAAACAAATACGACCGTTTTATCCCCCCTTATCAATTCTAGAAAACCAGGGTTCAATTCATTTTTGGAAACAGAAATAAAATTTACTTTATCAGATTTTTCGTTCGCAATTGAATATTGATTTACAGAAAAAAAGGGAAATCTCCTTTCATTGAAATTGTTTATTTTCCAGGTTTCCCAGTGATAAATAACTCCAAGGGTGCCGGGAATCTCAAAATCAACCAAATTATTTCCGGCAAAAATATAATCGCAGGCCTGATCGGTTAAATTCCATTTATCCGAGGGAACGGAATAGTTGTTTCCTACGGCAAACAAAGCCGCAGGTGTAATTTTTTCTTTTTTGCTGAAGTCGGCAATTACCCGGGGAACATTTTTTCCGCCAAAATTCAAAACCTCATGTGAATTCCTTTTGGAATATTCGAAAGGAGAGAAGATGGTATTTGAAAGGGCCAGGGAGGTTTTTTCTTCTTCAGAGGGATTTTCGTCCCTTTTCTCATACCTTTTTGCAAGGGAAATAGCCACAGGGATTTCGTATTCCGGCTCTTCGGTGAGCGAAACCCGTATAGTATCACCCAATCCTTCCTCAAGCAATGTTCCGATACCGATGGCGGATTTAATTCTTCCATCCTCTCCATCTCCGGCTTCAGTAACACCCAAATGAAGGGGATATAAAAAATTTTCTCCCGAGGGCCCCCTGTGGTTTTCTTTTCTTGTTTGCAATTTATTAACCAGCAAGCGATAGGCCTGAACCATCACCTGAGGATTGCTCGCCTTCATCGAAAGAACAATGTTAAAATAATTTTCATCCTCACAAATCCTTAAAAATTCAAGTGCAGATTCCACCATTCCAAGGGGAGTATCACCGTAACGACTCATGATTCTATCGGACAAAGAGCCATGGTTGGTGCCAATCCGCATTGCCGTTCCGTATTCTTTACAAACTTTTATCAGAGGTAAAAATCTTTCGCGGATTCTTTCTAGTTCCGAATTGTAGGTATCATCGGTGTACTCATGCGTTTGAAATTTCTTTTTGTCGGCATAATTTCCGGGGTTAATGCGTACCTTTTCAACAATCCTTGCCGCCTCCTCGGCTGCATTTGGGGTGAAATGAATATCGGCTATCAGGGGTGTTTTAAATCCCCTTTTACGCAATTCGTTTTTAATGTTTAATAGATTTTTGGCCTCGTTTATGCTTGGGGCGGTAATTCTTACATATTCTCCTCCCGCTTCAATAATCCGTATACTCTGCTCTACCGTTTTTATGGTATCCATTGTATCGGTAGTGGTCATGGATTGAATGCGGATGGGATTATTGCCCCCCAAAGGTAAATCGCCTATTTTTACAACTCTGGTGTAAAGGCGGGAATAACCGGAAATTGAATGGTTGGAATTACTACCTTGAGGGGGTGAGGACATTATGTTTGGCATAATTTTTTTATTCAAATCCAAAAATACAAAAAACTTTAATGTTTAGAATTTTAAATCCAGGGTTCAAAGCAAAAACAAACAAAAACTTATTGCGGTTTTTTTTGGGATGGAAAAAAATAATTGTTTTGGTTTAAAAAAATGGATCGTTAATTTAGAGCCTGTTTAAAATTTATTTAAACAGGCTCTTACTCTTTCATGAAAATTTTTACTTTTGTCCTCGGTGAGATTGACCTCGTGCTTCAAGTACCGGTTTGGGGCCTGTGCCGGGGCATCAGAAGCAGGACAACATAAGAAACCTATAATCCCGTTTCGGGAGTGCCGCCCCCTTTGAGGCAATCTCACTTTTTTTTAAAGGTTAATTATAACTGAAGTTACGCAAAAAAATTAATTTCCAAAATACAAATTTCAAAATACAAATAATATTCAAAATAAAAATTTCAACTTTCAAACCGTCTGCTATCTTGATTTTTCGATTATTGTCGAAAAAATTTTCTTTAGCGGTTTAGAATTTTCTTTATTGGTCATTGGAATTTATTTGCAATTTGATTGTTGTTATTTGTAATTTGAAATAGAGAAGTGCGTAACATCAGTTATAATTTCAAAATGAGATCCGATGCTTTAACCCCCGATCAATACATTGCCGGACTTCCGGAAGAGAGAAAATCTGCAATGATGAAATTGAGGAAAGCAATTCTAAAAAATATTCCAAAAGGTTTTTCGGAAGAAATGAATTACGGAATGATAGGTTATGTGGTACCTCATTCTCTATATCCCCAGGGATACCATTGCAACCCAAAACTGCCCCTTCCCTTTATGAATATTGCCTCTCAAAAAAATTTTATCGCGGTGTACCACATGGGTATTTATGCCGATAAAAAATTACTTGACTGGTTTGTTAAAGAATATCCAAAACATAGTAAAACAAAATTGGATATGGGCAAAAGCTGTTTGCGCTTTAAAAAACCCGAGCAGATTCCGATGGATTTCATTGGTGAGTTAGCTTCAAAACTAACTCCGGCAGGATGGATAGAAATTTATGAAAGGGCTTTCAGGAAAAAAAAATAGATGACAAGAAGAGAGCAGAAAGGAAATACCCAATAGTTTTTAAATTCGTTCAATAATTGTTGCAATTCCCATTCCTCCTCCGATACAAAGAGTAATTAGTCCGGTTTGTTTGTTTTGTCGCTCCAGTTCATCCAGCAAAGTTCCAACAAGCATTGCACCGGTTGCTCCAAGAGGATGGCCCATGGCAATGGCCCCTCCGTTAACATTCAGTTTGGAATGGGGTATTTTCATTTCTTCCATGAACCTAAGAGGGACTACTGCGAAGGCTTCGTTCACTTCAAATAAATCAATATCGCCCACCTCCATGCCTGCTTTTTTCAGAGCTTTTCGTGAAGCAGGAGCAGGCCCTTCGAGCATTATTGTTGGCTCGTAACCCACTACAGCAAACGACCGGATTCTTGCCCGGGGATTAATGCCAAGTTTTTTCTGCATCCTTTTGCTCCCAATCATCACCAGTGCCGCTCCATCAACAATTCCTGAAGAATTTCCGGCATGGTGCAAATGAATAATCCTTTCCACTTCGGGATATTTTTGAATGGCAATAGAATCGAACCCGCCCATCTCACCCATCATGCTGAAAGACGGGCTTAAGGTGGCAAGGGTTTCAACATTTGTATTCGGACGGATTGTTTCATCCTTATCCAAAATTACTGTTCCGTTGATGTCTTTTACAGGTACAAGAGATTTATTAAACCGTCCCTCCATAACAGCCAAAGCTGCACGTTGGTGAGATTCAGTTGCAAAAGAATCCAGGGTTTTTCTGTTGTAGCCAAATTTTGTTGCAATCAGATCGGCCGAAATTCCCTGGGGTATCAACAGGTGGTTGGCAATCATCTCGGGGTCAGTAAACATTCCGCCACCATCCGTTCCGAAGGGAACCCTGGACATGGACTCCACTCCCCCGGCCATAAATAAATCACATTGGCCTGACATTACATAGGCCGATGCCTGGTTTACGGCTTCAAGGCCCGAACCGCAAAACCTGTTTAGAGTAACCCCCGAAACAGAATCATCGTAGCCGGCTGCTATTACTGCCGCCTTGCCAACATCAGCTCCTTGATCTCCTATTTGAGTCACACAGCCAACAATTACATCTTCCACCAGAGAAGTGTTAAGATTGTTTCTTTCCCGGATGGCTTTAAGGGCGGTGGAAAGCAGGTGAATGGATTTCACTTCGTGAAGAGAGCCGTCTTTTTTTCCTTTCCCCCTTGGGGTTCTAACGGCATCGTAAATAAATGCTTCTGACATAATTAAATTTTGGAATTACGGGTAAAAAAAAGTTAATTATTTCTTTATAAAAATAAATTGACCGCCTTCATCACCGGTATTTTTTACCGGATTAAAATTTGGGGTTTGTTCCGAATTATTTACTACCGGAATTTTTATTTTTGAATAAAGCTGATAGGCATCAAAATATTTGCTTGTGTTTTCATTAAGTGCCTGAAGAAGATAATAAGCAAAAACCGAATGCCCCTCTTTTCCTCCGTCCATCACGGGTTCAATGCCTCCGGAGGTCATGGCCTGCCTCGATTTTTTTGCATTTACCTCGGTGTAATATTTTTCCGATTCCTCAAAAGGGACTGAAAGGGTATTTCCCCTGAAAATATCACCGCTGAAGCATGCATCTGAAACAAGAAGAGTATGTCTTCCCTGGATTCCTCCCAGGAAAGTTTGAATATCAGAATTGGAAATATATGCCGTAGTACTGCTGGTGCTGGCATCGGAAGGCACCCAGAATCCTTTGTTTAAGTTTTGTTTAAATTCTCCATGGCCCGAATAATAAATAAAAACATTGTCCTTGGAAGAAACATTTTCGGCAAGCCATTCCAGCTCACGAATAATATTGGCACGGGTGGCCTGCGCATTATAAAGAGATTTTAAATGGTCGAATTTATATTTTGATTTTATCAATCCCTCAATAGCCTCGGCATCTTTAACCGCATTTTTTAACACCGGCCACTGTCCGCTGTAATTATCAATACCGATGATTAGTGCGTAATATTCTCCAAAATTCATGTCTTTGGCCTTGGTAACATTTAATCCCTTCAGGGGGTCACCACCTCCGCGGTAGGTAATTTCATCGGCTTTTGTTTCGGGTGGATTTTCGGAGAAAGATCCTTTTTCACTTTTAAATTTATTTATGGCTTCTTTTTTTATTTCATCTTTAGAACGGGAATCTCCCCCGCTGATTTTACTTGCAATAAAATTTTCAATTTCTTTATCATATTGATTCACAATTTTCATTGCAAACATATCGGATTCATCCCCGTATTCTGAATTTACCCAGCCTGCAAGATAAATATTTCCTTCGGAAAGGGCCATGGCTTCTGCCGCATCCCATTGATAATTTCCAAAAAATCTTTCCCAAATAAGATTTCCTTTTCTATCCAACCGAATTAAAAAAATATTTTCTTTTCCGTTTCCAACCGACTTTGAATAACCTCCCACAAGGCATCCGTTATCAGGAAGAGAAACTACGGCCCCGGGTTGTTCAGAATAAATTCCTCCATAATTATTATCCCATTCCACTTCGCCTTTCGAATCAGTTTTTATTATCCTCAGGTCTTCTTCTCCATGAGTTTTTGAACGTGATGCGGAGGCAATGATGAATCTCCCATCACCGGTTACAGAAACTGCCCTGGCAAAATCGGATGTTTCACCACCCAAGGCTTTCTGCCACTCAATGTTTCCGCGTTTATCCAATTTAATAAGATGAATCTGTTTGTTTGGCCCTGCATCTTTTTTTGACCAACCGGTAACAATGAAACCTTCATCTGAGGTAACGGCAAGTGCATTGGCCTCGTCATCATAATACCTGATTCCTAAGGGTATTTCCCATTGCTTCACCCCTTTTTTATTTATTTTTATAACCGTCATTTCTTTATCCTGGTCGCCTTTATTTTTTCTGACTCCGGCAAGGGCATAACCATCAGTCACCGATACTATAGCTTTGCAGGCATCCCATTCACTGCCTCCATAAACATTTTCCCAAATTTTGTTCCCGTTATTATCCAAAGAAATTACCCACCAATAAAAATAGCCTGACTGCAAATTAAAGGTGGTGCCGGCAAAAAGATAATTTCCATCCGGAGATAGAACACCCCCGTTTATTACATCATCCATATTCTTTCCAAAAGTTTTTTCCCAAACTTTATTTCCTTTTCCATCCAGTTTAACCACCATGGCATCTTTTCCTCCGGCTCCGGTAGATTTGGTCCATCCGGCAATAATAACTTCGCCATTCCCTGCGGAAATAATTGTTTTGGCCTGGTCTTCGTATCCCCCTCCGGCACGGACTTCCCACTCAATATTAAAAGGAGATTGAGGGTAAGAAACCCAAGGGAAGATAAATCCAAAAAAAGTAATAATTGTAAAAAACAAAATTTTATTCACGATTATTTTTTAAAATTAAAAATATAACGGTCCAAATCGGTTGAATCCTTTTCGATGACACTTACTATTTTAATGGCAATGTAGCCTTTGTCGGTTTCGGAGTTTGGAAAACGGGTAAGGATGATATCGCCATCGGCCAGTTTATCAACAAAACTTTTTTTAATGCCGGCTTCATAAGCGTTTTTCAAATCAGTATGGGTGGCATTGGCATAATCAAAATCATTAAAGCGGACAAATTGAAAGCCTGCAGGGGATATCCATTTTTTGCTGAGGGTATCAACGGTAATAAGGCTATCTTTTTCGGTTGCATCTTTAATATGCTGACTGGTAACTCCTGAAGACTGCGAAAACAAAGGCTGAATGTTGAATAAATTATAGGCATCCTGTTTCCCTGAAATGGCCGAAAAAAATTCGTTCCCGGTTGTTTCTGCGGGAAGGGTGCTTGCCACGGTTACCCTAAGGATTTTTGCAACTCTTGTTTGATTTCCGTTTTCATCATTGAGAATAAACTGGAGTGTGATATTGATGCTTTGAGAAAAAACGGGAACCTGGTATTCGTATGACATTTTAAAAACCTTTGCACTAAAGGTTGAATCAAAAACTGTAACTGAAAAGGCATTGTCGGCATTGCTTACCACCGAAAATCCGGTGAGTAAGGCAGTTTCTGAAGATCCCGAAATATCAAATTTAATAATGTAGGAGGGAACAACATCATAATAGGTAGTTTCGGGAGTAATGAATAAAAGGGCGGGAGAATTTTTTTCTTTTTTACAGGAGGAAATAAAAAAAATACAAGAAAACACAACAAAGAAGCCAAAAATAAAAAGAGAAAAAAAATTTATTGAAAATTTGCGAAGCATGGCTAAAATTTTGGGGATACAAATATAAGATGTTTCGGGTTTGTATTAATTATCGGGGTTATGGGGCTGAAGAGGTGCAACAAAAACACTAAAGCACAAAATCCCACAAAAAAAATTTAAACAGAAAAAAAATCCGGAGCTATTTTGTACCCGTGCCGGAACAGTTGTCGTTTGTTCCGCTAATGTTAACAGCGTAGGTTAGAGAAAGGGTACTTCCCAGGGTGCCTGAGCCGGAAATGGTATTGCTTCCGAATGCCTGTGAAGCAATGGTAAGGGTGGCACCTGAAACGGTGGCTGAAACAGTGATGCCCTGGTTATAGATATTAAAAATATTTATTTTGTTTACAGCAGATGAAGAGGTATCAATTGCAAGCAGATAAGCCTTCGAACCCGAAGGACTGCAGTTTTCGGTGAAGGAATAAACACCCAGGAATTTTGTTCTTGATTCTGTTTCGCATTTTGCTCCCTCGTAACCTGCATTGCAGGTGCAAAAACAATAATCTTTGGTGGAGTAGGATGAACCATGCTTGCTGCAGGTTTCGTTGAGGCAGAGGTCTTTTTTGCAGGAATGAAAAAAGAAAATTAATCCGGCAAGAATTGTTGCGGGCAGAAAAAGATGAACCGTAAAATTCGAATTCTTCATAATCACTTTTCCTTCACTTTATACATTTTCACTTTTAGTTTTTTGGTAACAACACTCCCCAGAAACATTTGTTGTTTTTCGGTGATGATACTTACGGGAACCACAAAATCAGCATCGGGGACATTAACCAGGGCAATATGAAGAGCCCTCATCATCGTTCCATCAAGTTTTACCGGAAGGTTGCTTGTGCCGAAAAGATTAACAATGTTAATGTTTCTTTTTGCCACTTCCTGGTTATTTATCGAGTTAAAAATGGTAAACAACCCGAAATATTTTTTGTAGGAGGCCGAAACTTCCTGGGTACCCAAAAACTGAAAATCATCCATGGTAAGATTCAGGCGAACATCGTTTGGCATAAAAGATCCGGCACGGGTTGAATGGGAAGTCTGCGAACCTATTCCCGATAACATGACGGAGCCGCAGGATGAAAAAATCAGGGATAAAAGGACCGCTGGAATTATAAAATATTTTTTACAAATCATACCGGGAAATATTTATTTGACTATTTGCTGAAATAATAGCTGAGCGTAAGGCGAACACTTCCATTTGATTCGAAGCTATTTGATTTCAAACTGGAATATTTAGTATTTTGAGGATCGTCCTTAAGTGTGTAATAGGTTTGATTTGTTGCAACACCTCCGATGGAAGTATTCACCACATTTTTGTGTTTTTCACCCCTGTAGCCAATACCAGCAGCTCCAAGTTCGAGGCCTAAAGCCAGAGGAAGATCAGCAATAAATGCCTGCAACCCAATATGTCCTTCCAGACCATAGGCAAAACTCAATTTTGTCATTGTGTTCTCCTGAAAATCTCCCAGGTTATTGTGCCAGCTGTCGACCACCTTTTCTTTAATATAGCCAAGGGGCAGGGTTCCCACCACATAGCAATCCAGGAGGTTTGAATTAAGGAAATGTTTTTCGATGGAAGGAGAAAAATAGGTTTCGGCAGTAATGTTTATATCAGTTTTCGAAGTAAGGCCACCTGCACCGTTTACCGCAGGATCAATTTTTCCGTCACGTACTTTTTTCTCCTTGTCGGTTTTAATTCCAATGCGGAAAACAAGGTCATCCTGAATATAATATTTTAAACTTACCAGAGGAATTATGCTTTTAACAATATCGGTAGAATCTTTTGAGGTAGTGTCTTTTTTATCCGTCCATGATTTAATATCTTCTGAACTCACCCCAATATAAAACCCCATATTTCCTGCAATCGGACGGGTACCTGTTTTAAACTTGCTTGGATTGTTTACCCTGTCGGATAGCTGGGCAAAAGAGGAGAAAGCAAGAAAATTAATGAGGCCCAGACAAACAATGAGTTTAATATATTTCATAATTTTTTATGTGTTGTTTTAAAACGTATATTAATAATTAACATCATAATATTCGGTTGTGCCCGCATAAATAGTAATAGTTGCTTCGGGAGCTCCGTAAACCACTCTTGTAGTAGTGGTGTTATCTATCACCATTTGGTATTCAAATTCATCGGGAACGATTTTTACTTTGGACCCGTCATTTCTGGCCGGAACGCTGATGCTGTAAACTCCTCCTGAAACGGTTGCTGTATATCTGTAAGAGTCATACTTTTTTGCTGTGTCGGGCTTATTCAGCAGGTCGTTTGGGTTTACCAGAAAAGTAATTTTTGTCCCGTCAGGCACATTTTCATCCCCCGGGGTGGTTAGGTTTAATTCCGCCTTTGCTTGTCCTTTAATAAGGGTTACAGCGGTTGGGGTGCTGTCCTCGGTCTTTTTTTTACAGCCGGCAAAAAACAAAATAGCGGTTGTTGAAATAATAGAAATGATGATGTTTGCTTTTTTCATAAAAATTTGATTTTTGAGGATGCGAATGTAAACTTAAATTTAGGGGGTAATGATTTTTAAGGTTGAAACTTATTAACATAAATTAATAAATTCCATAATTGTTTGATTCAATGAGGGTCCTGAAAAATTAAAACTAATTCCGGTAAAATTTTCGGCAGCTTTTAATGCTAGTTCCATTGAAAAATTTTTCTGGGTTACTGAAAAAAAATGATTTTTTTTGAAATGAAATCCGGCCAGATATTCCTGCTCAGTTTGACCCGGAGTTGGTATTAAAATGGCCTTCTTTTTAAGTTTCGCCAAATCCATAAGGGTTGAGTATCCGGATCTGGCCAACACGATTCGGGAGGAATGAATTTTTTCTTCCATTTGGTTTGTTTCCAAATGGGAATGAATTTCAATTTTCCCATCATGATAATGTTCATCCATGTTGGCCTGCCCCTTTACAACCACAGAATTTAAGCCGGAGTTTTTTAATTCAACCATGATAATATTTTCGAATATAGAACGCTGAGGTTCGGGTCCCGAAATAATTCCCATTACTTCATATTTAAAAATTTGAGCCGGGGTTTCCCGTGTAGCATTTTTTTCGGTTTCATTAACCAATGAGGATTGATTATTGTTTTCGAATCTGGATAAAGGGCCAATAAATTTAGCGTTTAAGGGCAGTGGAAACTGATGCGAAAGATCTCCCGAAAGGTTTTCTGAATCTTTATTGTCAGGAATCCAGCAATAGGTAAATTTATCAATAAAGGATTTATTTATTTTATAAAGCAAATTTTCAAAAAGCGGTGCTTTAATCATTGTCTGGTGTGTGATAAAAACACAGGGAACCTTTTCAGAACTTAATCCGAATCGCTGATCGGAAATTACACCGTTTATTTTTTTTTCTTTAATTATATTTTCCAGATGCATTTTTTCTTCTTTTATTTTTGCTGCAATCTTTGGAAGTTGGAAGGCCATAGTAAATACCATGTTTCCGGTGCTTTCAGGATAGGAAATATTGTACCCTTCAAGGTGAACGGATTCAATGCCCGGAAACTCTTTTTGTAAAAACGAAAGGGGTTGTCCACCGGCAGCTATCACTGGAACGGCATCATTTTTTATCAGTTCCCTTATGATTGGAACACAGCGTGCAGCATGGCCAAGTCCCCAATCTAACGGAGCCACTAATATCCGTTTTGGAAAATAAATCAATTTGAATTTTTTTGCGAAAATAAGAATAATGGAGAGAGGGGGAGAAGATGGAAGAGGGAAAATGGAAGATGGAAGATGGAAGATGGAAGATGGAAAATAGAAGGGTTAAGACAAAAGTCGGAAGCCATTATCCGGAATCTGAAATTATTAACTCAACGTTAGCAAATAAATTTTATTCACCCTTTCTGATTTCTTATTTCTTTTGTGCTCATGAAAAACACCTTTTCCTTATTTAAAAATCTTTCGGGTTATAAAATCATTCTTGCATCAAAATCACCAAGAAGAAAACAACTTCTTGAAGGTTTGGGAATTTCATTTGAAGTTAAAACAAAAAATGTGGATGAAAGTTTCCCTCTCCACCTGAAAAGGGAAGCCATACCAATTTTTTTAAGTCAGAAAAAAGCGGAAGCATTTAAAAAGGAGATTAAAAAAAACACTATTGTAATTACTGCCGACACCATTGTTTGGTTAAACAATATGGCAGTAAACAAGCCGGCTAACCGGAATCAGGCCATCGGAATGTTAAAGAATCTTTCAGGAAATAAGCATTCCGTGTATACTTCGGTTTGCATCACATCCCCCAAAAAATCAATTTGTTTTTTTGATAAAACTGAAGTTTACTTCAAAAAATTATCAGAGGAAGAAATACATTATTATGTAGATATTTATAAGCCGTTTGACAAAGCGGGTGCTTATGGGGCCCAGGAGTTTATTGGTTTCGTGGCGATCGAGAAAATTACCGGAAGTTATTTTAATGTGATGGGATTACCGGTTCATAAAGTGTACGAAGCATTGAGAGATTTTTGAAAATAAGAATTAAATATTTTGCCTGCAAAAATCCCCTGGAAATTTCTATGAGGCCAGGGTAAACCTGATGCTGATTCCGGCATTTGTATTTGCCGTAGGAAAGGTGATTGAAATTTTTGGAGTGGTCATTATTCTGTCAAAGAAAAGTCGTAGCTGTAAACGTTCGCTAATTGAATAGGTAGCTGAGGATTTTATTGAAATTACTCTTTGGCCTGCGGTCATTTGGTTTACATTTTCAACTACTTTTCTAATGATGGTGGCGTTATTGCGTATGGATACATCCGACCTGAATACAATATCGCTTTTTATTTTTTTCCCGCTGGCGAATTTAATGGGGAAAGGCACAGATTTAAAAGTATAACCCAATCCAAAAACCAATTCATTTCCTCTTGTTTCAGTAACCTGGGAGTTGGCTAGTGAAAGGGATAAGGTTCGATCCTTTTTTAATTCGGCCCTGGTAAGTAAACTGTTGTTCCAGGTTAAATCTACATTTATCAGGGGGCTGAACTGTTCAGAAATGCTCACGGCCGAAATTTCATATTGAGGAATGAAATTATGTTTAATGGCATCTTCAACATAAGCATCACCATCCTGAGCTCTGTAAAGAAGATTTGAAGTGAAAGAACTTACGCTGAAAGTTGACCTGTAGGCATGATTTAGTGTAACCGATTTAAAAAATTTCTGAAACAATTCAATTTTTGACAATCCGGTATACGTTACCTTCCAGTTGGCTTTCGGAAAAGTACTCAGGGGATTGAGACCCGAAATGGTCGGGCTGGTTCCGGAGTAAGCTGCCAGAAAAGCCGGAACCAATACATCATTGGAAGTGGCTCCGTAACCATATTTGTAATCCTTATCAATAGGGTGTGTTCCATGGATTTTTGAGCTGTCGTTGTTGTTTTGGAGGCGTTCAGAAATAATAAGCCGGTTTTCTAAAAATTTCTCGAACACTGGTGAAATATTATCTCCTTTATCCGCACTGGAATAATCAGGAATAAATGCGGTTCGCCAGGAAGAATAGGAGACACTGAAATTTCCTGTTTCCACCGGGCTTTCCGAAATGTAGGTATTTGCACTATCATTCCACCTGAAAAATTCTGTGCTGTTTTTTCCGGAAGTCCTGTTTCCTGTGAGTTCAATTTTTAAATCGCGGGCGGGTTCAATGCTTGCTCTTAAATTAAGATTTTCAGTATGCGTTCTTGAATGGGGAGTGGTAACCAATTTGGAATAATTAGAATCCACCAGCCATCCCTTGCTTGCGGCATAAGGCCCAAACTTCAATTTATCCGGCCCGAAATCATTTTGTTGCCCGAAAATAAAACCCGGCCCTGGGGCTTCGAACTCTGAATTCATCCCTATGAGTTGCGTTTTTTCATGATACCCTGCAAGGAGCAATCCATCGGTTTGCGAGTACGTTGCATTTACATTTTTTAATCCCATGGCCACCTTTAAAATATGATCGTACCAAAAAATTTTGTTTTCATCGGGAGGTGGTTTTTTCTTTTTTCCTTTGGTTGTATCGGTGGCGGCTTCTTTGGCTTTTACAATGGCTTTTGATTTATTGTTGAGTTTCTTGCTGAACTTGTTATTTACCTTTTTAAGGTAGGGCACTTTATTATAAACTGTAATTAAATTTCCTGTTCCGTTTATTTGAATTGACCTGGAATTTTGAATTGTGTGACCCAGGGTATCTGCTGCAAAAGGGGCCCGCATCCAATTATAGTTGGCCGAATATTGTGCCGTTGAATTTATCCAATCGGTTAATGGAATTTTTGCAAACGGCAAAGTGTAGTTTACATTGGCGGTGTGGCGGTAATCCGTGGTGGTTCCAAATTTTGTTATGCTATTAATTACGGTATCCTGCCAACGGCCATATTCCTCCTTATAATTCTTTTTATCTACTCTGCCATCCGGTTCATTTATAAGTGAATTGTTTGTTGCCTGAAAGTCAAATTTAAGAGCCTTGGTTAAATCATACTTTAAATCGTAGGCCCTCACCCAAAAGAAATTTTTATTGTAAAATGGATCCATATTTCCTACCAGCGTGGGGTAATTATTTCGCATAAACCTCTCGTTGTACATTCGGGTTACATCGGTGCGAAAGGAAAGCTGTCTTGGAATGAGATAAAAATTCAAATCTTTTACAAGAGCCAGGTATTTGGTTTTACCAAGCAGTGGAACCTTTGAAAACGGGGCATAATTTTTTGCCACCGGACTGAAATTATAGCTCAACCCGCCCTTATGATTTTTTGTAAAATCCCTGCTAACATTAATATCTCTCATATATATTTCTGAATAAGCGTAGGTAAGTGAAAGATTCTCCACATCGTAAATATGAGACTTGGTTTTTCCGGGTCCTTTCTCTTTTCTCACATTGGTAAAATTTATGCTTCTGCGGAGAGTAAGGTTTTTCGCTGCACTCGCAATTTCTTTCCTTTCTTTTTCCGGTTGGGCATTAATATATTCTTTTAAAAAGATATCAGGGTCGAGGGGGGCGTATTGGGGTTTGGATTGAATTTCCGATTGGCCAACATACATTGGAACTTTAAGGTTAACTTCCTTTGGTACAAATTGTCCAAGGTCGAGGGAAGTCGATGCATCGTATTGCTGAATAGTTTCCCTCTGCCTTTCACTTATTTTTTTATCAATGCTACCGTATCCGGGCGTACTCATTCCCCCCGAAAGGGAAACTGTGGCAAAATCAGCCAGTTTAGCGTTTACCCTTGCAATGGCCGCCCATCCGCTGTTTTCAAAAAAATCGGTTAACCTCATTTCATTTACCCATATTTCGGCACATTTTTCCAGTCCGTCATCAGAGGAATCACCGGGTTTTTTCAGAGGATTTTTAATTCCTATCATAAGTGTTTTTACTGCACTTAAATTGGGGTTTCCTTTTATGTGAATAATTTTTCCATCCTCCATTGGGAAGGAAAACACTTTGTTCAAAGTAACTCCTTTACCCGACCGGATGGCTTCGTTCCTTGCGGCTTTGGCAGTCTGGAATTTTTCAAATTCGATATCCACATTATTGCTTTCCGGCCATACTCCGAATTTTCCATCATCTGAATTGGGATCGTAAAAGCCGGGAGGAGTAATTTTTAGAGGCACTTCATATTCGTAATAGTTGTCGTCAAAATCGGTTCCCATACGTACAAACAGAGAAAGGTCTTTATCATTTAATGGTTCGGATGATTTTCCCGCTTCAGCATGCACATACATTTTGAGGTGCTTATAGGAGCGTACATCAATGCTCGAATTTTTGTAAGCTGCTTTTGAAACCCCGTCTTTTAACCCGCAAACCCTTAATGATAATGCCTGCTCGTTTAGTTGCTGAAGATTAGTTGTTGCAATATTTATTTCTCTCTGAATACCCGGAGGAATAACATAATTAACAGGTTTGCGGCTGCTGTTTTCTTCAATGTTAACTGCTGCAATATTCAGGTTGGCTTCCTGGTCGCATCCAATGCATTGGTTATCCATGGGTTCTTCGAGCACCCCTGAATATTTTCTCCAGTCGCCCCTTATTAATTCAAGCCGCGCAAAACGGAGAAAAACAGGCTTGGAAAAACCGGTGAGAAAAATCCGCATAAACCGGATTGATTTGAAATCGCTTATCCCTCCAACCTTTTTTTCTGGTTGCCTTACGGGTACTTTGAACTGGTAATATTTTACCGGTTTTGAAGTTCCATCGGGCATTACAAAGGGGTGTTCCCTTATATCGGTTATATAATTATTTCCGATGTTTCCGGGCTGAATATCTGCAGGAGAAATTTTTATTTTATATTGAAAGTAGCTTTCGTAAGCATTTAAAGTATTGTCGCGGTTAATGTCTTCCGAATTTGGTTGGGTGCTGGCCGAGGTTGGGAAACCACCCGAATTTATTTTTTTTGATTGCTCGTCAGTAGGAGAATTCCCATCCAGACCATTATATTTTTTATATCTTCCGAGCACATCAAGCTGCTGGGCATCGAAGTCATCGCCTCTGAAATAGTGATAATCGTCAGAAGAAGGATCGGCCTGGGCTTTGGCAAAAGCAACCGATGAAGCACCCAGGGAAGGGGAGTTTGCTATTTTTTTTATCAGCGTGGTATCGAAAAAGGAAAGTTCTTCTTTGTTTCGCAGTCCATCAAGGCCCACATCCTGAAATTCGCGGGAGGCAGGATTGTTATCAAAAGCCGTTACAATTTGCTGTATGCTTGGCGAAATGGTTCGGCCCCAGCTCGACATATCTTTGGATAAATCGGCAGCCGCTGTTTCAGTGGTGGGCAAACCGTTTTCAAAAATTTTACTTTCATCCTTTTGAATATCTTCTGAAATTTCTCCG
>JAHEZO010000331.1 GCA_023250995.1 Flavobacteriales bacterium
TTGCAGTTTTCAAAAAATAATTGACCCGTATCGGAAGAATGCATTCCTAGTTTATTATGCAAAGGCAAAGCTGAAAATCCCGGTGTTTTGGTGTCGAATAGCAGGAGGCTGATGTTTAAAGGCTCTTCCCCGGTTTTTACCACCAGCACTAAAAAATCAGCAATCGTACCATTGGTAATAAACATCTTCGAACCATTCACGAGATAATAATCACCCATGTCCTTCGCTGTTGTTTTAATTCCCGCTACATCAGATCCGGCACCAGGTTCGGTAATGCCTAAGGCGGCAATTTTTTCACCTTTAAGGGCAGGTACTAAATAATTTTGTTTTTGTTCCTCTGTTCCCATTGTTAAAATTAATGGCAATGGTAAATAGGTATGTGCATAAAGTGACATGGCAAGGCCTCCAACGTTGCAATGGGCAAGTTCCTGGGCAACTACCACAGCCGACCAGAAATCCATTCCGCTCCCACCATATTTTTCAGGGAAACTAACTCCGAAAAATCCATGTTCTCCCATTTTTTTAAAAACATTTTTATCGCAGGTTTTTTCCTTTTCCCAAAGTTCAACATGGGGAAGAATTTCCTTTTCAAGGAATTTTTTGAATGACTGCCGGAGCAATTCATGCTCTTCACTGAATGGGTTGGAATACATAATTGGAAGTTTTAAAATAGAAAAGATAATTTATTTGATAATTATTAATCTTCAAACTTATAAAAATTTTTATGATCTGCCGGTGGATAAACAGGTGAATAAAGGCTTTCCGCTCCGTCAATTTTTAAAGTTTCACCGGTAATAAAGGATGCAGCAGGAGAGAGCAGAAAAATAATTCCGGCTGCTATTTCAGCTTCAGTTCCTAAACGGTTTGCCTGATTGTTTTTTCCAAATCCAAGAATAAAAGATTTGAATTCTTCAGGATATTTGTCCAGCCCGCTGGTTTGGATTACTCCGGGAGCAACAGAATTAATTCTTACCCCATAACGACCCCACTCAACGGCAAGAGATTTTGTAAGATTGTCTACCCCGGCCCTTGCGGCACCGGTATGTGAAAGCATTGGAAATCCATTCCGGAAATTTGCAAGTACATTAACTATGGCACCCCCGTATTGTTTCATTGATTTATTGAAAACTTCTTTTGAAACATTAAAAGTCCCCGAAAGATTTGTTTCAATTACAGCCTTCCAACCTTTGGCCGAAATATTTTCGGCCGGGGAAGGAAATTGGCCTCCTGCATTATTAACAAGATAATCAATACGGCCTTCTCCAAAACCAGATTTTTTGGTTAACTCTAATACTTTTTCAATACAATCCTGAACATTTTCTTCATCGCGGATATTACAGGTTATGGGATGGGCATTTCCATTTTCTTTTCGGATAAAGTCGGCCGAAACATTAAGTTTTTCAGCGGTTCGGCCTGCAAGGAAAACCGTTGCCCCTAATTGGGCCAGTTCCCTGGCAGTCCTGAAACCGATTCCTGTTCCTCCACCTGTAATCAAAACTGTTTTTTCGGAAAATAAATTTTCTTTGTAAATGGAATTTACCATGGAAAAAGTAATGGCAGTTTATTCGGAATGAAGGAAAAAGTTTACTTCTTTTTAAACTCGCCCATGGTATTTCCGAAATTCATGTAGTAGGTATCTTTTTTCAAATTTGAAACATCAATCTTATCACCGTAACCTTTTTTTATCAGGCTGCCGTATTTATCGTAAACTTCAAAAAATGAAAAAGCAGAAAATTGTACTTTTTGAATTTCTTTATTATAAACATAAGTTATTTCAGGCAGCAAGGAAGAATATACTACTGCCGGAGAATATTTAGTTTTGTCAATATAACCCTTTTGTTTCACCCGGAATTTATTCATCCCTGAGATGGCAGTGGTTTTAAAGGTGTAATAATTTGCCGTTGGAATACCCCTTCCTTCCACCTCTCCAACCTGAACCCATTTGTTCCATTTGAATTGCTCAATAACATAGGGCAGTTTGGATGTTTCATTTACAGTTGTCCATTGAAGAAGTCCATTGTCCTCAACATTCATGTAAATTGTTTCAAAGGTCGGATTGGGTTTTAAAGCATCCGGATTAATTACTTTTGGAAGGCAGCCATCATCTTTATGCTTAATCATAATTACCACCGGGGCACCCATTTGCAAACCATGTTGCTTTAAATCTATCTCAAAAGCGGAAGAGTTTGTTTCATCCGTGCAGACTTCTCCGTTCACGCTAACCTCATAAACACAAAAACCTACCCCATATCCCCCGATTGAGTTCTGA
>JAHEZO010000048.1 GCA_023250995.1 Flavobacteriales bacterium
GAAAATTTTGGAAAGGTTGAAAAAACTCGGTATTAACACTTCGGGATGGGTTCCAACCGGAGAAACCTCCTTTCACTCTGTTCTTAAAAACCTTCCTTTAAAAAATAAATTATTATTCGTTCATAATACATTTACTTCTCAAGATGATTTGGATGGGCTATCCCTAAAAAAAGGTTTCGACCCCCAAAATTTGTTTTTTTGCTTTTGTCCAAAGGCCAATCTGTATATCGAAAACCGATTGCCGGATATTTTGCTTTTCAGGGACAAAGGAATGAAAATAACAGTGGGAACCGACAGCCTTGCCTCCAATAATTCGCTCTCGGTTTTGGAAGAATTAAAAACAATTTACCTTCATTTTCCAACTATTCCTTTTGATGAACTGCTCACATGGGCCACAATAAACGGGGCTGAATTTTTTGGTTGGGAAAAAGAGCTTGGGTCTTTTGAAAAAGGCAAAAGGCCTGGAGTGAACTGGATAAAAAATTTAGACTTTTCTTCAGGGAAAAGAAATCAAGTAAAAGTACATTTAACAGCTAAAAGCAATATTGTGAAAATAATCTGAGTGCGGAGGAATTTTGATTTTTTTTCCTTCTACCAGTTATCTGATTTTTTAATTTCAGCAGTTGTTACCGCTTTTTTCATTTTAACAACAAGGTCTTTAAAATAATCATCGGTTTGAACAAGGTAAGATGAAAACACTGCATTATAGGCTTTGTTATTATCCTCCACCCATTTCTCAATTCCAAGGTGAGAAGGATTTTTCTGGTAAATATTTGTTATTTCATATTTGCATTTTCCGTCCTTAAAATTAAGAGTAATATCATAATTTAACACCCCGTCATTCATCTGCGTCCCCGTTTTTGCATCGGTGCTGTAGATAGTAAACCTGGCTTTTCCGGCAATTTTTACGCCCTCCTGTTTTTCCTTAATTACATCCGTAGGATTTTTATAATTGGTGTTAAACCACTTCAATCCTTTTTTGTAAAGGGAATCTGCAACACCTTTGGCCTCAAAAATTCCGTTGTAGGAAATAAGGTTGGTTTCCTTATCAACCGGCATTTTAGGAGCCTGAATTTTTGCTTCCCCCTTTTTTTGTGCAAACGAAAAAACTGAGATTGAAATCAGGAGAGAAGTAAGGATAATTTTTTTCATGGGATTGATTATTTCAACTGTTAGAAAACAAAGATTAAAAGGAAATGAAATTGAAAATTATCACTGGCTGAATTTTATTAACATTTCAGCAAATAAAATCATTCTCAATTACACCGGCAATCTTCAAATCAAATAAAGTTGTTATTTTAATATTTTCTTTTCTTCCCTCCACCAGGTGAATTTTTGTGCCAACTTTTTCAACTACGCTTGCATCATCGGTAAAATCAATTGAATATTTCTGGTGGTAGGCATTTTTTACAATTTCCGAACGGAAACACTGTGGTGTTTGCACAATAAAAAAATCATTCCGGTTTGCAGCAGCCGAATGGGTATTATTTAAGGAGGGCTGTTTGGTTTTTCCCGTTAGATTCGGGGTTCTCTGCCTGATGGAATCGGAAAGTGAAATTACGGGAATGGCATTGCCCTTTTTTTCTGCCGCGGCAAAACATTTTTTAATCAGATCTTTTGTTACAAATGGCCTTACCCCGTCATGAATGGCAACCAGGGCATTTTCCGGAACCAGTGCCAAGGCATTTTGTACGGAGTAAAATCTTTCTTTTCCTCCGGAAACAATGGTATGAGGCAAATTGAAATTGTGAGTTTTGCAAAGGGATTTCCACAGGGGAAAATGTTTTTCGGGCAGTACCAGAATGATTTTTAAGGAATCGGAAAAGGCGTGAAATCGTTTTATGGTAAGAAACAACAGCGGAGAACCATTTACCTCAAGAAATTGTTTCGGGACCCGAGATTTTATTCTGGTTCCGCTCCCGCCTGCAACAATAATTGCAAATTTTTTCATTCAAGTGGGTTTGCCCCTTGGGAAGAGAAAAGATGGCAATTAAATAATAAGCATGGCATCTCCGTAAGAAAGAAACCTGTATTTTTCCTTAATGGCTGTTTTATATGCGGCCATTACATTTTCAAAGCCACCAAATGCACAAACCTGCATGAGCAATGTGGATTCGGGCATATGAAAGTTTGTAATCATAGCCGTTGCTATGGTGAAATCATAAGGCGGAAAAATAAATTTATTGGTCCACCCTGAAAATTCCTTCAGATGGCCACCGGTTGAAACAGAGGTTTCAATGGCTCGCATGGTGGTAGTTCCCACTGAACAAATATGTTTCTTTTTATCTTTTGCCTTATTCACGGTATCAATTGTTGTTCTCGGAATCACCATTTCTTCCGAATCCATTTTATGCTTTGTAAGGTCCTCTACTTCCACTGATCTGAAGGTTCCCAACCCCACATGAAGGGTAACATTTACAAATTCAACACCTTTTATTTCAAGTCTTTTTGTGAGGTCTTTGCTGAAATGCAGCCCTGCGGTTGGGGCAGCTACGGCTCCAATATGTTTAGCAAAAATGGTTTGGTACCTCTCCTCATCTTCAGGTTCCACTTTCCGTTTAATATATTTTGGAAGAGGTGTTTCACCAAGGGTTTCGAGGGCGCGTTTAAATTCCTCATACTCACCGTCAAATAAAAACCGGAGGGTTCTGCCCCGGGAAGTGGTATTGTCAATTACCTCTGCTACCAGGGCATCATCGTCTTCCCCGAAATACAACTTATTCCCTATTCGGATTTTCCTTGCCGGATCAACAAGTACATCCCACAACCTTGTTTCGCGGTTGAGTTCGCGAAGCAAAAAAACTTCAATTTTTGCTCCCGTTTTTTCCTTGTTTCCGTATAAGCGGGCAGGAAAAACTTTTGTGTCGTTAATTATCATAACATCGCCATCACCAAAATAACCCAACACATCCTTAAACTTTTTGTGTTCAATTTTTCCGGTGTCGCGATGCAAAACCATTAACCGGGAGCCATCCCTGTTTGTTGTGGGGCGTTCAGCTATTAAATCCTTTGGTAAAGCAAATTTAAACTGGGAAAGCTTCATAGATTTCAGATATTTACGGATATCGAATCCTGCCGGAAGGCAGTCCTGATTTTTTTCAGGGGTGCGAATCTAATAAAAAAAATAATGAACAGAAGAAATCATTTTAATAAATAGGCATAAATATTTTTTCCGGTCCCGGTTATAAGATATTTTACCCCGTCATTATTTATTTCGCCAATGCAAAAAGGGGTGGTTCCATACAGCGGAAATCCTTCCTCTATTTTCCCGTTTTCATCAAACAGGAAAAGTTGATCGGGTTCATTTACCGATATGCCGGTTTTCTTTTTGTTTTCCCTGAATTCAAAAAATAACGGAGAATGTAAAAGTTTAGATTCAAAGGTTTGGTCGAAAAAAGGATACCTGAGTTTTTCCTGTGAATAAACCGACAATTTATTATTATCTGCAAAAATATATTCAGCCGACTGGTCACCCGTAATGTCCCGGAAGGAGAAAAAATGGTTTTCAGTGAAATCATCTATTTTAATGTTTTCAATGTTCCCGTTCATATAAAGCCGGATTATGTTTCCGGATAAATCGGTAGCCACAAGGCGGGTTTTATTGATGTTTTTTCCTGGATCAACAAAAAAGTCATTGTTTTTCGAAATGAACATTTTTGTTTTCAGGTCTATTCTCTTTTTTCCATTCCTTTCCGAAATGTAAATATTTCCGCCAGCGTCAATTCCTATGAGGTAATCTTTTCCATCCAGACTTAAATAATGAAATGGGGTCTTCATCTGGTTTTTCAATTTCTCAAATTCCCATCCTTTTACCGGCAAACCGCTAATTTCATAATTGTAAACCCGCAGGTCGTTGCAGGAAATAAGCATTCTATAGTTTTTATTTTTATCATAATCAAACACAGCAATTGAATTTGTTGCGGGGGCTTTTAATTTCACCGGAAATCCCGGTAAATCTTTTCCGTTCCTGTCAATAATGTAAATATAGGATTCAGTATTAAAAACCATTTGAAGTTTGTTGTTTTTTAAAGCATCCACCTGGGTTATTCCACTAATAATTTTTTCGGAAAGGATTTTTTTCCAAAGAATTTTACCGGTACCGCTAATGAGGTAAATTTCATTCCCCTCATCCTGAACAACTATTTCTTTTCCCATTGTATAATGGTTGGTCACCAAAGTTGGCTGTGTGGAAACGGTTGTATCCAGCCTTGTTTCCCAAATAGTTGAATTTTCTTTTTTAGTAACCGGGTTATAATTTAAAAACACATTGGTATAAAACAAATTGTTATTATCGGTACTTAGCTGAATGGCAAAACCATCAAATTTTTCAAAAATACCTTTGTTCTTTTCTGCTTGTTTTTCATAGGAAACAGTTAAGAAATTTTTAATCAGATTTTCTGATTGTTCTATGTTTGAATAAAGCAAAATGTTTGATTCCGAAGATAAATTTTCTGCCAGGGAAATGAAGTTGAGTTTTTTGGAAAGGGTTTTTTCAGAAAAATAATGAGCCGAAAAATCTTGCAGTGATTGAACATCATTGGCAAAAATTGCGTAATCATCCAAAAGGAAAAAATATCCTGCTTGAACGGGCAAAAATAAATTTCACAGCAAAAGGGGGAAAACTCCCTGATACTTTAACCGGTGCACTTCCAGTTGGGGCGAGGTGGAATCAACCAACATGGTCATTATGCTGTCGGAAACATTGTACAGCAATTTTTCTGCTTCTTCTATATTGTGCGACCTGAACAGGCCAAAATAATTAATGGGTTGCTGTCTTTCTTCTTGTGATTCGAAAATTAATTCAGTATTCTTTTTCTCTTGTTGGGAAGCTACAATAGCCATTTCATTTTCTACCCACGAAACCATTGTTTTCTGAATGTTGCATTTACAATCCTTTTCAATGGATATAATTTTCTCCTCTCTTTCCGGGGAATCTGCAAACGAATTGAATGCCTTGTAAAAGGCACTGAAATTGCTAAATCCGAAGTGAATAAATGAAGAAGTGCCTGAGGGAAATATTTCCATGAGACGGGCTTCCTGAGGTTTTTGGTCTTTAAATAAATTCAGGAAACGCCTCAGGCTGTCGTTGGAAAAAGTAAAACCGTTGAGCAAAATGGTATTGGGCTTTAATTTTAAATCCATTGCCGTCCAGTCAGCAAAATTTTTCAATTTTAATAATGAGTTTGAGTAATCAGCTTTTGTCATTAATGAAATAATTCCCGGGAAATAATTATGGTTTAAATAAAAATGGACCTCCGCCATTTCTCCTGAAGTGGCCAAAACCTTGCTAAAGGCAAAATCATTTTGTAAAGACACTCCGGAATTTACCTGGCGAACAGCATCCTCTACAAGCATTGAATTTTTGCTGCCTATAAAAATATCTTTATAAATGCTAAATGAAAATACCGGCCCGTATCCTTTTTTATTTGGATTTGTGCCAGGGGAACTTACGTTTTCAAGGGAGTCAGGATAGAATTCCCTGATGATGGAACCATCATACTCTTTGGTTTTAATCGTCATCCCGTTGGATAAATTTGATAATAAATTTAATATAGCGGTGCTTCCAATATTTGGCGGAATATTAATCAGAAATAAAAAATTAAATGTGTTTTCGGAATTTTTGTGTGCAGAAATATACAGGCATTGTTTGTCGAGAATTTCCTTAACAGCCGGATTAAGAATATAAATTGAATCAAAGAATGTTATTTGGTTGTCGAGCTCAGCGAAAAGGTTTACGTTTAAAAGTTCCTGCCAGATAATATTTGTTTCGGATAGTTTTTTCCACGAGTCATGTGTATGATTTGTCTCTATTATGAAGGCCGAGGAAGAGGGAATGGCACTCAGGGCAATGCTTAAAGGAAGTTTTTTTTCCTCCTCAAACATATACAGGAATACTATAATGCCACCTGAAAAAATTAGCAATAACAAAAGGACAATGACTCTTTTTACCATCAAAAAATGTTAAAAAGGCAAAATTAGGAGGATTTAATTATTTGGTTTGTATTGTAAAATAATGTTTTTGGCCATGTCGGGGTAATCCGTAATTATTCCGTTAACCCCTGAATTTAATGCTTTATTTATTTCCTCCGGATTGTTCAGAGTCCAGGGGATAATTTTCATATTATTTGCACGCCCGAATTTTATAAGTTCAGGGGTAATAAGATTAAAGTCCGGACTAAAAATTTCGGGGATGAATCCAAGAAGTTCAAGATTTTTTTCATGGCCATAAGTATTTTCCACCAGGAACGAAAGCCTTATCCCCGGATATTTTTCATGAAGGTATTGAAGAGGTCTCACATCAAACGATTGAATGATTATCCTCCCGCTTTCAAGTAATTTTTTTTCTTTTAAAACATCCAACAATAATTCTGAATATGTACCGGGTTCAGGATGAAAAATAAAATCTGTTTCGGGAGTGCTTTTTATTTCGATGTTATACTGTACTAAAGGAAGGGAATTTGTTTTAAGATACCCCTCAACAGA
The DNA here is from genome assembly GCA_023250995.1 of Flavobacteriales bacterium. Taxonomy (GTDB): domain Bacteria; phylum Bacteroidota; class Bacteroidia; order Flavobacteriales_H; family JAHEZO01; genus JAHEZO01. Next base: position 6,484 of record JAHEZO010000048.1, read on the forward strand.
ATCAATGACTTCGGATAGCAAAGGCTTGTACGCTTTTATCTTTTGCTGGCCGGGAAATCTTTTATGCCTAAGGGTTCCGCAATCACAATTAATTATTTCCGTGTAATCCATTTTATAAAGATTAAAGTTTTTTTCCTTTTCCTCTTTTATGGAATCACCATCGGTAGTTAAACAAATTTCATGAGAAAGAAAGGGCTCATGTGATAACAGCACCTTATTGTCTTTTGAAATAACCACATCCATCTCAAGAGTATTTACTCCCAGTTGCGCGGCCCTCAACATTGCGGGAATGCTATTTTCGGGTAGTAGTCCGCGGCAACCACGATGGCCTTCAAGATCAAATGGTGTTGAAATATTCCGGGTGTTATTAACCGTTAAACTTTCGGTGCAGCTCAAAAAATGAATTGAAACAAGGACAGCCGCTGGAAAAACAATTGAAATTTTATTCATAATGTATTTTTAGTTTTTGTATGTTTGAACTTGCAAAAAGCCTATTCGCATGAAAAAAAAAATTTTTGTTTTGTGGTTTCTGCTTTCCACCGTTTGTTTTCAAAACTCCTTTGCTCAGCTAACTCAAACCATCCGGGGGCGAGTGCTGGATAAAGAATCAAAATCTCCGCTCACTGGAGCAAATGTAATTTTAACAACCGATACAACAATTTTTAAAGGAACAACTACTGATTTTGACGGCTGGTTTAAATTGGAGAATATTCCTCTAGGACGGCAATCTCTGAAAATAACTTTTCTTGGTTATTCTCCTGTTTCCCTTTCTAACTTAATTGTTTCTTCAGGCAAAGAAAATATTATTAATGCCGAATTGGAAGAATCTTCCCTCTCTATGAAGGAAGTTGAAATTACTGCAACCCGCAGAGGTGAAGTAACGAATGAAATGAGTTTGGTGAGTGCCCGGGCTTTTACCGTGGAGGAAACCGAGAGGTATGCGGGCAGCAGAAGTGACCCTGCCCGCATGGCCGCTAACTTTGCGGGTGTGCAGGGGGCAGATGATTCAAGAAATGATATTGTAATAAGAGGAAATTCTCCCCTGGGTTTGCTCTGGCGGGTGGAGGGAGTTGACATTCCGAACCCAAACCATTTTTCAATTCCGGGCTCAACCGGAGGTCCTATTAGTGCAATAAATAATAAAATTCTCTCTAATTCCGATTTTTTTACCGGGGCGTTTCCTGCCGAATTCGGCAACTGCATTTCAGGGGTGTTTGACCTGAAATTGAGAAACGGAAATAATAACAGGTATGAAAGCACGGCACAATTCGGATTGTTCGGAACCGAAATAATGACGGAAGGCCCATTTTCAAAAAAAAGTACCGAAGGCAGAGGGAAGGCCTCTTATTTAATTGCCTACCGTTATTCTACCCTTTCCATTTTTAAATCCCTCGGAATTGATTTGGGTACCAATGCCACACCCAAATATCAGGATTTGAATTTTAAACTTAATTTCCCATTGAAGAATAATGCAAATTTGTCCTTTTTTGGAATTGGTGGGTTAAGCAACATTGAAATTCTTATAAGTAACCAGAGAAAACCCGAGAGGGAAATATACGGGCAGCAGGACCGTGATCAGTATTTTGGCACCGGAATGGGAATTATTGGAGGAAGTTACGCCAAATCTTTAAACGCTAATTCATATTTTAAAATTACACTTGCATCTTCACTCGAAGAGCAGCATGCTTTTCATCAATTGGTTTACCGCCATTTAGGCACCGATAGTATGTTTGTAAATGATTCATTAACCGATAAGCTAAGGTACTCCTTCCTTCAGGGAAAAAAATCCTTAGCTGCTTTTTTTAATGAAAAAATTGACAGCCGGAAAACATTAAAAGTTGGGATTAATGCCGATGAGTACCATTTCAATTTTCAGGACAGTATTTTTAATGAATTTGCAGATAGTTCAACGATAAATCAAAATAAAGGCAAATGGTTAAACCGGTGGAATTATGAAGGAAATGCAGCCCTGGTTCAAACCTATGTTCAGTTAAAATTAAAACTTGCCGAGAATATTACAGCCGTGGCTGGTGTTCACAACCAGTTTTTCTCTCTCAACGGCAGTCTTTCACCGGTTGAACCAAGGGCCGGAATAAAATGGATACTCTCAAAAAAGCATACCTTGAATGCCGGTTTCGGTGTCCATAGCCAGATTCAACCCACTTACACTTATTTCTACCATTTGCCCAACACCCTTAATCTCCACAACAAAAACATGGGATTTATTTACAGTACGCAATATGTTGCCGGAGATGATTTTATGGCCTTGGATAATCTAAGGATAAAAACTGAAATTTACTTTCAACGATTATTTAATGTTCCTGTAGAGAGGGCAAGCTCTTCTTTTTCATTGGTTAATCTTGGCTCCGGTTTTTCCCGTTTTTTCCCGGGGTATCTCGAAAATAAGGGCAATGCCGAAAATTACGGAACCGAGTTAACCATTGAAAAATATTTCAGCAAAAAATTCTTTTTCCTTTTTACCACATCTCTCTACAATTCTCATTACAAGGGAAGCGATGGAATAAAACGGAATACCGATTTTAATGGAAATTATGTGGTTAATTTTCTCGCGTCAAAGGAATTCACCGTGAGTGAAAAAGGATCTTTTTCTATTGGAACAAAAATTACTGCCGCAGGCAACAAGCGGTATTCCCCTGTTGATACCGCGGCCTCTGTCCGTACAGCCGAAATTCAATGGGTTGATTCTCTCCGGAATACAAAACAATTTAAAGATTATTTCAGGGCTGATGTTAAACTGAACTATCGTTTAAACACCAAAAAAATTACTCATGAAATAGGTTTTGATCTGGTGAATGTATTGGGAACAAAAAATATCCTCAAGTTGAGTTATGTCCCCAATGCTGCTGACCCCAAGGCTGATCCGGTGAGGGAAGAATATCAACTGGGATTTTTACCAATATTTTACTATAAAGCAGATTTTTAAATTAAATTTTATGATACAGGGAAACGGTAAATTCAGATACTTCTGGGATTTGTGGATTGCTCTGGCAGCTACTTATTGTGCCATTGAAATTCCCTTTCGGCTTGTAATTAATTACTACCCCGACCAAATACTTTTTTTTGCCGATGCCATTGTAATCCTTTCTTTTATTACCGATATTTTCATTCAATTTAAAACAACCATAATTGTGAATGGAAAATGGGTGAAGGATGGGAAAATTATTGCTTCCGCCTACCTTAAATCATGGTTTGTGGTGGATTTGTTAGCCGCCATTCCCCTGGGTTTTTTCTTCCTGCCGGCAAGCAGCCTCCCATTCATGCTTAGCCGATTGCCCAAAATTCTTAAAGTTTTGCGGTTATTTAATTTTAAGAATAAATGGGAATACACCATAAAATTAAATCCCGGGTTAATAAGGCTTGGGTTGTTTTTTTATTTCATGGGACTGGGGGTTCATTGGATTTCCTGCGGCTGGCTTAATATCCGGCTGGTGGATGCGGGTGCTGATATGATTAAGGAATATGTGAAAGCCCTTTACTGGTGCACCACAACTGTTACTACCATTGGTTATGGAGATATTACCCCCGACAGGGAGAGGCCTCTTGAAATGATTTATACCATGGTAATTCAGGTTTTAGGGGCTGGAGCTTATGGTTACATCATTGGAAATATTGCCACCCTGCTAGCCAACATAGATATTGCAAAGGTTCATCACCGCGAAAGAGCCGACAGGGTAAATACTTTTATGAGATCAAAAAAATTTCCTGAAGCTCTTCAGGAAAGGGTACATAATTATTATAATTATTTGTGGGCTACCAGAGAAGGGTATGATGACTCGGCAATATTAAATGACCTTCCCGAATCATTCAAATTTGAATTTGCCCTTCTTCTGAATAAAAATATTCTCGAAAAAGTTCCGGTTTTCAAAGGGGCCGATCCAAATCTTATAAAAGAAATTGTCCTTTGCCTCAACCCTTGTGTTTTTACCCCGGGTGATGCAATTTGCACTTTTGGCGAGCTGGGTGATAAAATGTTTTTTATTAACAAAGGTTCGGTGGAAGTAGTATCTGAGGATGGGCAAAAAGTTTATGCTACATTAAAAGACGGTGATTTTTTTGGCGAAATTGCATTGTTGTTAATGCAGCCAAGAAATGCCACAATCCGTGCCACCGATTACTGTGATTTGTATTCGCTGGATAAGGATTCTTTTGATAAGGCCATAGCTCACTACCCCGATTTTGAAAAGCATATTAAAGAAATGGCCGAGGAAAGAATGAGGTTAAGGTAACAATTTTGGTCGGGATTTTATTTAAACGATTCTGCAAAAATTTTTAATAATTTTTATAAAATCAATAAGCCAAACCATACGATTTACAACTTACCACTACCAACTTCCAACTACCCACCTCCAACTTCCGACTTCCGACTTATTTCAATCATTTTACCCCACCAGCGTTCGGGCGTTAGGATATTTATAATTTGTGCTTATTACACTTTTTGCCACGGCAAAAATAATGGTTAGTGTTCCAACCCTTCCCACAAACATTGAAAGTATTATCATGGCCTTCCCAAAACCCGAAAGGAGGGAAGTAACCCCAGTTGAAAGCCCTACCGTGCTCATGGCCGAAACATTTTCAAACAAAAGGTCAATAAAGGTTTTTCCATGGGCAGAAAGATTATCCATTTCAGAAACCGACAAAATAAAAAGCGAAACTCCAATATAAGCACAATAAAAAATTATGATTGCTATTGCGTTGTTAATTAAATCGGCAGGTATGTTACGTTTATATAATTCTACATTTTTTTTCCCCCGGATGGTTGAATAAACAGAGGCAAACATTATAGCCACACTGGATGTTTTTACCCCCCCACCGGTGGAACTTGAAGAAGCCCCGATAAACATCAAAAATATCATTACAAATAAAACAGGAGTTGAAAGAAGGCTTATATCAACCGTATTGTATCCCGCGGTCCGGGTAACAGTAGATTGAAAAACAGAAGAAATAACGGCCTCTAAAAAAGTGCAATCCTTCAAAATTTTATCCGATTCAATAAAAAATATTATTGCGGCTCCAAGGAGAACTAAAAAGACAGAATAATACAGCGCTATTTTCGTCCCAATTTCAAGTTCTTTCCATGGGTATTTTAACCGCTCTCTCAGGTTTTCAATAGAGAATAACTCAAATAATGCTACAAAGCCCAGCGAGCCAAAAAATACCGTTCCTGCAATTATTATATGCACAAGGTAATTATATCTTACAGCTTCATTAAAAAGGTTGTCGGTAAATAGCGAAAAGCCCGCATTGTTAAATGCTGAAACGGCATGGAAAACTGAAAAAAATGTTTTTTCTTCAATATTTTTAAAGGGTATTGCCGGATCCCAGAAAAGGAAAAGCAACAGGGAAGATATACCTTCAATTAAAATGCTCCAGATGAATATTTTCCCCATCATTCCGGTTGCACTCAACAATGAATCTTTGCTTACAAAACCTTCAATCACCTCATGGTGTTTTACTCCAAAACCGAATTTTGATGCAAGGGCCAGAAATCCCCCAAACATTACAATGTTAAGCCCTCCCAGCTTTATCAAAATTAATATTACCAGCTGGCCCTTAAAGGTAAAATAGGTGGCTGTATCCACCACAGTCAATCCCGTTACGCAATTGGCACTTGTAGCGGTGAATAAGGCGTCAATAAAAGGCATGCTTCCATCAATGGTGGTCATTTCCGGAAGCATAAGCAACAAAGCACCTCCAAAAATCATTATGCCAAATGATAACAGAAAAAGTGAAGCCGGATGTAGTTTGATTTTTGGAAGAAGCGTGCTTGTGCGGAAAATATAAACTGAAACAACCGCCAAAAGATACAATTGTATGAAGATAGTGGATAAATGCGGAAAAGATTCAAAACCTATTCCTACAGAAAACTTTTCAATAACCAGCGTGTTAAACAACAGGTCGCTAACCCCATCTACAAAAAGCATAAACATCATCAGGGACTCCAGCCAATTTTTTTTTATGAACTTTAAAGGATGAAAATCATAAAAAACACGAATAAAAAAATGAAACACGTAGAAAAAAAAACTTCCTTTTATTATTCCGAAGAGGAACTTTTTTGATTCAGTGGATTGGGGATATCCGTGATAATATATTAAGGTTAAAACGGCTGCAATGGAAACAAACAGGCTGATAATTCTGAAATTCCGGAGAACTGCCGACTTATGGGTGTATATTGATAAGTTTACTCTTTCCCGGATGGAACGGATGGACATGGCGATGAAATTCGCAGGCAAAAGAAATGAAAATAATTAACTAATTCTTCTTTTTTTCATCTTCCTTCTTATATTTTTCGTAAATATAAAACTCCAGGTATCCTTTCAAAAAATTCGAATCCTTAAATCCTTTTTGCATATCCATCCTGTTAAAATCTTCATCAAGCATCACAAAGGTTGGGTACGACATTTCATCATTCAACATGGCTTTGGCAATCGAGTGTGGGCTCCGGTTTCCCATCGGGTTGGGGTTGGTCCACGTAAAATTATTAAAAACGATGGTGTCCTTCATTTCCGCATTCATTTTAACTGCAAGAAAATTTTTATTCATGTATTCAACTATGGTTGGATCCTGAAACGTGGTTTTGTCCATTTGTTTACACCAACCGCACCAATCAGTAAATACATCAACAAAAACTTTTTTTCTTTTGTTGGTGGCATTTTCTTTAATGGCATCATTAAAGCTCATCCATTTAATTTGTGAATAAGAAATTGCCTGGATTGAAATTATAAATAGAAAAGAAAAAAATATCCTGATTTTCATTATTTTGATTTTATTTAAACCACAAATTTACACAATTATATTTTTAATTTCGCCAACTCTAAAAAATTGAAATTTGAAAATTCGGTTTGGAATAATCGGTTGCGGATATATTGCTTCCCGGCATGCCCGCCATATCCTTGCCCATCCAATGGCCCAATTGACCGGTGCTTTTGACCATGACCAACTGGTTTCCCAAAAATTTTGCAATGAATTTAATATTGCCCATTTTAAAAGCAAGGAAGATTTTTTAAAGAATGAAAACGTTGACATAGTAAACATTTGCACCCCAAACGGAACCCATCATTCAATTTGTATTGACTCGCTCAGGGCCGGTAAACATGTTCTGGTTGAAAAACCTATGGCACTTTCAAGTATTGATTGCAACAGAATGATTGAAGTTGCAAAGAAATGCAACCGGGAAATATTTGTGGTAAAACAAAACCGGTTTAATCCCCCTGTTCAGGAATTAAAAAAATTAATTGCCGGTGAAAAACTTGGAAAAATTTTCATGGTTTCGGTAAATTGTTTCTGGAACAGAAATGGGGATTATTACAAGAATTCCCTTTGGAAAGGAAAAAAGGACCTTGACGGGGGAGCTCTTTTTACGCAGTTCAGCCATTTTATTGATATTTTTTATTATCTGTTTGGTGATATTTCCGGAATTAACGGTTTAATTGATAATATGGGTCATAAGGGCTTGGTTGAATTTGAAGATTCCGGCTGTTTTACTTTTCGTTTTCTAAATGGAGCTCTTGGGTCATTATCTTTTACAACTGCATCATATAAGGAAAATATGGAAGGTTCAATAATTGTTTTCTCCGAAAATGCAACCATTAAAATTGGAGGAAAATACCTTAACACCATCGAGTATCAAAAAACCAATGGGTTTGATGTAAACGGGAAGTTTGAAGCCATCCCCCCAAACAACTATGGCCATTATGAAGGTTCCATGTCGAACCATGATAAGGTGATACATAATGTAGTTGAAACCCTTAATAAGAGGGAAACCATAATGACAAATGCACAGGAAGGTATGAAGGTGGTGGAAATTATTGAACGATTTTATTCTGCAGCAAAAACGTCTTCTTGAAAATAGTTTTCGCCACAAATAATAATAACAAGCTTCGCGAAATCAGGCAAATCCTTGCACCGGGTTTCACTGTACTTTCCCTTGCCGATATCCATTGCCTTGAAGAGCTTCCTGAAACTTCCCCCACCATTGAAGAAAATGCTACTCAAAAAGCAAGGTTTGTTTATGAAAATTTTTTTAAAAAGAATTTAATAACCGAAAAAATAATTGGTTGTTTTGCCGATGATACCGGACTAGAAATTGAAGCTCTTGATGGCCGCCCAGGTGTTTTTTCTGCAAGGTATGCTGGGGTGAAGTGCATCCCTGAGGAAAATATTGAAAAGGTTCTTGGTGAAATGAAAGGAATCATAAACCGGAACGCAAAATTCCGATGTGTTCTTTCCTTAATAATTGATGGGGCAGAAAGGCAATTTGAAGGGGTGATGGAAGGGAAAATCCTTAACCAAAAACAGGGCACTGAAGGATTTGGATATGACCCGATTTTTGCTCCAAAGGAAAATTTTTCAAATAGGAATGGGGGAGAAGATTTAATTTCTTTTGCCCAAATGTTGCCCCATGAAAAAAACAGGATAAGTCACCGTGGCATTGCGGTTAATAAATTAGCTGCTTATTTATTATCTTTATAAAATCAAAAAAAATGCCCGAAGAAAAGGCATGGGATGTAAAATGTTAATTTTACAAAGGAGCATTAAAGGAGAGAAATACCTTTTTTCCGGGCATTGTGTTTAAGAAGCTGAAAGAACGATTTGATAAAAAGACGCTCAGGAAAAAAAAGGTTGCTTTGAAACATTGAACTTTGTGTTTTTTTTGAATAATCCCTTACCTTGTAAACTTATATCCCACCCCCCTTACCGAATGAAAATGCCTGGGTTCTCTTGGATTTTCTTCAAAATATTTGCGAAGGTTTAAAATAAAGTTATCAATCGTACGAGTGGAGGGATATACATCATATCCCCAAACCGTTTCCAAAATCTCTCTCCTGGAAACAACCTCGTTTTCCCGGTCGGTTAATAATTTTAACAGCATAATTTCCTTTTTCGAAAGTTCCCTTTTTTCTCCATTGATATCCGAAATTTCGTAAGTGAGAAAATTTACCTCACATTTTCCAAAAGAAAAAACTTCGTTCATTTTCATTGCAGAGTTATCGGAAAAATCTATGCTTCTTTTAAGCAGGTTTTTTATCCTCAATAAAAACTCATCAAGGTTAAATGGTTTGGTAAGATAGTCATCAGCTCCTAAACGCAACCCTTGCACTTTATCGGCCGAAGTATCTTTTGCCGTTAGCATTAATATTGGAATTTTCCGGTTTTCAAGCCTTATTGTGCGGCATACCGAAAACCCGTCAATTTCAGGCAACATCACATCTAAAATAATCAAATCAAAACGGCTGTTTCTGAATTCCTGCAGGGCCTTCAATCCATCCGAAGCCAGTGTAACATGATAATTTTCCATCTGAAGATTCAACTTTATTGCATCCTGCAAACTCTCCTCATCTTCTACTAGTAATATTCTCGGAATTACACTCATAAAACCTGTTGATAATTAATGGTTGGATGTTACAAATGTATTACTATATTTGGCTTCCGAAAAGGGGGGCAGCAACCTTTTTAAGTCCATTACGACTTTCAAACGGTTGTAGTACATAAAGAAATTTTTTTGTTTTTTGATTATGAAAAAAAAACCGACTTCAAATAAAAAAAAAGTTAAATCCTTAAAAAAATTGCCCAAAAATTTGGGTGAAGAAGCATATAATTATGTTGGCTCTTTAATGGAGGATGTTCAATCTAACTTTAGGGTTTTTGGTGAAAATCTTTCATTTGTAAGTTCCAAAGTCGAGAGCATCTCAAGGGAGGTTGGTTACATTAAGGAAGATATTACCCTAATTAAAGCAGACATTGTGGAAATAAAAGCAGACATTGTGGAAATGAAAGGAGAAATTGTGGAAATTAAAGCAGACATTGTAAAAATAAAAGCAGACATTGTGGAAATGAAAGGAGAAATTGTGGAAATTAAAGCAGACATTGTGGAAATAAAAGCAGACATTGTGGAAATTAAAGCCGAAATAAATGAAATTAAAGTCCGGCTTACTTCTTTGGAAAGTCGCCAATCCCGTTTGGAAAAGGTTGTTAATGAAATGAAAACAGAAAATAAGGCTATTAATTCAGATTTAAATTTTATTAAATCCGAACTTTTTGATTTAAAACAATTAGTAAAAGAAAAAGCCGATCTTTCATTTGTTGGAGATTTGGAAAAAAGGGTCAATGCAGTTGAAGAAACTATTCACAATTCAAAATAAATCTAAATTAAATGATGAAAAATTTATTCAATTCTCTTGCAGTTTTAGGTATTTGTTCTCTAAACTGCTTTTCTCAAAATTCCATAAATCTCTCAAACCCCCAAATTGCTTCGGCATCCAAAGGAGGGGTTAGTTCACCCCAAAATTTTCAGAATAATAAACCTGGTCTTTCACTCAATGGTGAAAGATGCGGCTCCGGAAAAATCCACAATTATTTAATGGATAACGATCCCGTTTATAAAGCAAATTATCAGCAGGAACAAAAGAGTATTCAAAAAACTATTGCCGATTGGAAATCGGGAGCGAAAACTCCTCCCCCTGTTTATACAATTCCATTGGTGTTTCATGTTATTCATAAGGGAGAGGCAGTTGGCAGCGGAACAAATATTTCAGATGCCCAGATTAACAGTACCATTGCCGCTCTTAACCGCGATTACAGAAGAAACAGTTCCGATGGGGGCATTGCTCAAGGAGCAGGGCCTGATACCGAAATTCAATTTTGTCTGGCAAATAAAGATCCTCAGGGAAATCCAACCACCGGAATTAACCGGGTTGACGGCACTTCTGTTTCGGGGTATTCTGCAAGCGGACTCACAACCAACGGAGGAAACGAAACCCAGGTGAAAGCCCTGAGCAAATGGCCCAACCAAAATTATGTAAACATATGGGTGGTTTCAGAAATTGATAACAATGGAGCCGATATTGCCAACACAAATAACTGGACCGGAGGTACACTGGGATTTGCTTATTTTCCTGGTTCACCCTCCTCGGTAGATGGGATTGTTATGGTGAATTTATGTGTTGGCAACGACCCCCAGAATAACAAGGGGTACAGGCTTTGGTTTGCCACTCTTCAAAACAGGGCTCTAACCCATGAAATGGGTCACGTTTTGGGATTAAGTCACACCTTTGACGATGCCAACCAAAATTCCTGTGTGGATGGGGATAACCTTGCCGATACTCCTCCGGCTAAATATGCCCAAAACCTTACAAGTTGCACCAACCCCGCAAGCCAGGGAGCTTGTTCCACCCAAAATATTGCCATTTATATGGATTATACACCGGAAGATTGCCAGAATATGTTTTCAAGTGATGAAACCGCAGTAATGAGATCTTCTCTTGCCGGTTCGAGAAATTCCCTAACTACTTCTGCAAATACAAATTGTACCTCCTGTACTGCTGCTACGGTAACCGTTACCTCTACCAATCCTGCTTGTAATAATAACAATGGAAGTGCAACTGCGAGTGCCACCGGTGGCTCTTCTCCTTATACTTACCTTTGGTCCAGCGGAGGTTCCACTGCAACAATTTCAAATCTCGGCCCGGGTACATATACTGTAACTGTTACCGCAACGGGAGGCTGCACATCCACAAAATCGGTTACTCTTACCGCTCCTGGAGCTCCTACTGTTACTGTTTCATCCACCAATGTTTCTGCTTCGGGAGTTTGCGATGGTTCTGCTAATGCCACTGCAAGCGGAGGTTCTACTCCATATACTTACTTATGGTCGAACAGTGCAACAACAGCAAGCATTACCGGAATCTGTGCCGGTTTATATTCTGTTACAGTTACCGGGGCCAACAGTTGTTCGGTCAACGGCTCCACCACCGTTTTTTCACCTTCAGCGGGAGGTTGCGATACCATTTCCAATTTTGATATTGCCGGTGATTCTGCTACACTTTATTCTGTGGCCTCACCAGGCTGGGGTTATGTTACCGGACATAATAGTTATGACGACCGGGCCAAAGCTGATTACTACACCGCCACCTCGGGCGACACAGTAAAATCTGCCATTCTTTATTTTGGAAAAGCATATGCCGGGAGCACAGGTTCCTCCATTGATGTAAAAATCTGGAATGGAGCAACCGGTACTCCGGGTGCGGTGCTGGGTTCGGTTACAGTTCCGATAAGTCAGCTTTCAACAAC
>JAHEZO010000201.1 GCA_023250995.1 Flavobacteriales bacterium
GGATTGATGCCATTGTTGTTTCCACCCAGCATGATGAATTTGATACAGACCAAAACATGTCGAAAAAAATTTACAAAGACATGGTGGAGATTCTTATTCCCAGGGTGAAGGCAAAGTATCCTAAATACAAGCACCTGTTTAACGATAAAATTAAGTATCATATTAATCCCACCGGAAAATTTGTTATCGGTGGTCCTCACGGAGACACAGGCCTCACAGGGAGAAAAATTATTGTGGATACCTACGGAGGCAAAGGAGCTCACGGTGGAGGGGCATTTTCCGGCAAAGATCCATCAAAGGTAGACCGTTCTGCTGCTTATGCTGTAAGGCATATTGCCAAAAATCTTGTGGCAGCAGGAGTGAGCAGCGAAGTTCTGGTGCAGGTTTCTTATGCCATTGGAGTGGCAAAACCAACCAGCATTTGCGTAAATACTTACGGAACAGCCAAAGTGAAATTCTCAGATAGCGAAATCGGAAAAAAGGTGGAAAACATTTTCGATATGAGGCCTTATTTTATTGAGAAACGATTCAAGCTCCGAACTCCCATCTACTCCGAAACTGCCGCTTATGGGCACATGGGTAGAAAAAATGAATGGGTTACCAAATCATTCCGTTCGCCATACGGAAAAATAAAGAAAGTCAAAGTTGAACTTTTTACCTGGGAAAAACTCGATTACGTGGATAAAGTGAAAAAGGAATTCGGCCTTAAATAATCACAGGTGTTAGCAAATTCATATTTTTAAGGGCTCGAATTCCGGGCCCTTAATTTTTATATGAAAAAAAAAAGTTTATTCCTCCTTACCGGAATCTTAATTGCCGCGTTGCTTCCCTACTTCTACCTTTCTTTTTTTTGTTTTCCGTCAGGAGATGATTATTGCCACATGTTATCATCACATGGGCCGGGCGAAGGGATTAATAAAGCCCTTTCGGAATATCTTGATTGGAACGGAAGGTACATCTCAAATTTTTTAACCTATTTTTCACCCGTGCACGGAAGCAGCCTGCTGCACTATCAGCTTGTTCCCATAATACTTATTTTACTAGGGGTTTTATCAATTTACTGGCTTCTCCTCCAAATTACCTTTGGTGCGCAATTTTCAAAAAAGCAACTTTGGTTATTATCCATGCTTATTACTTTGTTTTACCTTTGGCAAATGGCGGATATTGCCCAGGGGATTTACTGGTACGCAAGTTCGTCCGCTTACTTTGCGGGTAATATATTTTGCCTTTTTCAACTTGGCCTTTTTATCCGGTTGATTAGCAAAGATCGGTTATCCAATCCTTTTTTGTCACATTTAGTTTCATTGGTAATTCTGTTTGTTTCCATCGGTTTTAATGAAACAGGAATGGCTTTCATGTTCATTTTTTACTTCCTGTTGTATGTTTTTCTTTTGTTTAAAAAAAGTTCTAAAAAAAACATTGTCCTTTTATACTTAATGGTATCGGTACTGGGCGGATTTTTAATGGTGCTGGCTCCGGGCAACGAAGTAAGATTTTCCAATTTTCACCAAAACATGAATTTATTTTATTCCCTTGGATGGAGTTTGATGCAATCTCTCCGGTTTGGAGCCGAATGGGTTTCCTCTTTGCCACTAATCTTTTTTTCACTAATCGCACTTGCCGGTGCAAATCTTTTTGAGAAAACTGTTTTAGCGAAAACAGATGTCAGATTTTTATTGCTCATTATTGGTTCCATTTTATTTTTTTCGTCCTTTTTGCCTTATTGGGCAACGGGTTTACTCGGACAGCACCGCACCATTAATTTTGCCTTCTTTTTTTTCATTTTTGCCTGGTTCTCCTTTATTATTTCGGTGTCGTTAAAGTATAAAATCCATGTGGTCCTTTCGATTTTTTTACAAAAAGAAATTATTTTTTATTTAACCCTGGCCTCCCTTTTAATAATCATATCAACAAAAAACGGATATAAGGTTTCTTATGATATTATTTACGGGAACCACAAAAAATACCTTTATGAGCAGTTGATGCGTCAGAAAATAATTCTTCAAAATCCAAATACCGAAATCTGCTATATTCCTCCGCTTTTAAACCGGCCACAAAGCCTGTTTGTGATGGATGTGGAAAGCGGAAATTTTGATTGGCGGGATTACTGCATCTGCAATTATTACGGAAACTCAAAAAGCGAAATAAAATGAAAGAAAACGACATTAGTTTTATCCTTAATCACCTGGGTGAAGAAAGGAGCAATTATTTTAACTCAGTAGCACCTCCGGTTATCCAGTCAAGTAATTTTTGTTTTGAAACCGTGGATGAGATGCGGGCCGGACTTAAAAAAGAATTTGAAGCCCCGTTTTATACCAGAGGTTTTAATCCAACCGTAGGTATTCTCAGGAAAAAAATAGCCGCCCTCGAAAATTCAGAAGATGCCCTGGTTTTTGGAAGCGGAAGTGCGGCCATAGCTGCCGGAGTCATTTCAACCGTAGCAAAGGGGGACCACGTAATATGTGTAAATAAACCCTATAGCTGGACCACCAAATTATTAAATAATATCCTTTCAAAATTCGGGGTGGAAACAACCATGGTTAACGGAGAAAAACTTTCTAATTTCGAGGAGGCCATTAAAGAAAATACAAGGTTGATTTTTCTTGAGAGTCCGAACTCATGGACTTTTGAATTGCAGGATATTGAGGCGGTTTGCAACCTGGCTAAGAAAAAGAATATCACAACCATCATTGATAACAGTTATTCCTCCCCATTATTTCAGCAACCGATATCAATGGGGGCCGATATGGTAGTTCATTCGGCTACAAAATATCTCTCAGGCCATAGCGATGTGGTGGCGGGTGTGTTATGCGGAACCAGGGAAAGAATTAATAAAATTTTTGCTTCAGAACTCATGACTTTTGGCGGAATACTTTCTCCGCATGATGCATGGCTCATGTTAAAAGGAATGCGAACCCTGCAGCTGAGAATGGAACGAAGTGCTTCTTCCGGAAAAAAAATTGTGGAGTTTTTACAAAATCATCCCAAGGTTGAAAAAGTTTATTATCCCTTTTCTAAAGAAAATCTGCAATACGAACTGGCCCGAAAACAAATGTGCGATTGCGGTGGAATGTTTTCGGTATTGCTGAAAACCGAAAAAATGGAACAGGTTGAACTTTTTTGCAATAATGCCAAAAGATTTTTGCTGGCCTGCTCCTGGGGTGGTTATGAATCGCTTATTTTTCCGGCTTGCACCCTGTATAATTCACAAAACTACGATGGTTCAAGTAATTATTTACCCTGGAATTTAGTGCGTATTTATATCGGGCTTGAAGATCCGGAGGTGCTAATTGAAGATTTGGAAAAGGCGATGGCGTTAGTTTGAAAATGAATGCAAAAAGTTGCTCAAAAAAATAATTTTTCAAAATCTTCCACAATAAGAGCGTCATTTAATAAATAATTTCCAACCCTGGTTCTGCATAGTTTTGTAAGATGGGCGCCATTTTCCAACAATTCTCCAAAATCTTTTGCTACCGACCGAAGGTATGTTCCTTTACTGCAAACAATCCGGAAATGGACCTGCGGTAAATTTATTAATGTGATTTCAAAATCTTTTATTGTAATTTCAGCTTTTTTCATTTCAATGAGGGTGCCTTTTCGCGCATGTTCGTAAGCCCTTTTGCCATCAATTTTTTTTGCCGAGAAAATCGGGGGTGTTTGAAAATATGTTCCGGTAAGTTTTATGGCCCCTTCCAGAATTTTTTTTTCGGTAATGTTTTCAAGTGAAAAAGTTTTGTCAACAGGCGTTTCCAAATCTGCCGAGCGGGTTGTTGCCCCCAGGGTAATTATTCCCGTGTATTCTTTTTCTCCGTCCTGAATTTCCTGAATTTTTTTTGTGAATTTTCCGGTACAAACTACAAGTAAACCTGTGGCAAGAGGATCCAGTGTTCCGGCATGGCCTACCTTGATATTTTTAACGCCAAGGTTTTTTTTGATAAGGTATTTAATTTTTTTAACCACATCAAAGGAAGTCCAGCGGAATGGTTTATCAATGAGGAGGATTTCTCCTTCGAGAAAGTTTAATGGATTGCTGTTCAACTTTTTTAAAATAATTTTAATGGGCTGATTTTCGGTAAATGCCGTAATCCTAATCTGTAATCCTAATCCGTTATATTAATCTGTTGTCCTTAATTCACAACTACAAGCCTTGTCCAATTTTAAAAACCTTTTTGTGATTGGATAATTAAAACAATGTTTAGGAATTAGGATAACGGATTAGGAAAACAGTTACCCCCAATTCAAAATAATATTAACCGGCAATTCCAATAAAAACAGCATACCATAAAAACAAAACTCCTATTGCAATGCGGTAATATCCGAAATGTTTGAAACCGTATTTTGTTAGGAAAGCAACAAAGGCCTTAATGGCAATAAGAGCAACCAGAAATGAAATTCCGCTTCCAATCAACAGAAGTTGGATGTTTTCAAAAGTTATGGTCTCTTTTGCTTCCCACAAATCTTTACCCGAGGCGGCTACCATGGTTGGGATGGCCAGTAAAAAGGAAAACTCAGCTGCCTGAACCCTGTTTAATCCGGAGAATATTCCACCAAAAATGGTTGCCGCTGCCCTTGAAACTCCTGGGATCATGGAAAGGCACTGGATCAATCCAATCTTAAATGCTCCCGAAAAGCTTATATCTTCCACTTTAGCATAGGAGGACTTTTTTTCCTCCGACCATTTATCCAGAAGTATTAGTACAACACCCCCGGCTATTAATGAGACGCTAACCGTATATGGGTTAAACAAATAATGTTTAATGGTTTTATATGCCAAAAGCCCGATAATTCCGGTGGGAAGGAAGGCGACAAAAAGTTTAAGGTATATATTTATTCCTGCCAAAAACCTTTTTATGTACAAGAACAATACGGCTAAAATTGCCCCAAGCTGAATTACAATTTCGAAAGTTTTTGCAAACTCCTCATCCTGAATTTTCATCATGGCAGAAGCAAGAATCATATGGCCTGTTGAAGATACCGGAAGGAATTCCGTTATGCCTTCAATGATTGCGAGGATGATGGCTTGTATAATGGACATAATATCACCTTTCCGTTAATTAGCTAATTTTAATAATTAGCTAATCCATTCAATTTTTGATTACTCTTTCGGTTTTTTCATAATGGCAAACATCACAATTCCAAACCCGATAAGGCAAACTATTGGAGCAAGAGTTATTCTTCGGAAACTGAAAATTTCGCGGGTAAATAAATTGGGGTCATCGCTTCCGCCTCCCGAAATTAAAATATACCCCAGCAAAATGGTGGCAACCCCGGCAATTAGCAGGTAATAATTTTCTTTCCCGAAAAGGAATTCGTTTTGTTTTTCTTTGGTCATGTTAATTTTGTTTTTCCTATTAAATAATTTTTTTTTCCTTCAAACTTCAAACTCCTGACTCCTGACTTCCGACTTCCGACTTCCGACTTCTGACTTCTGACTACCGACTACCGACTACCGACTACCGACTACCGACTAGCTACTCATTGATTAATATAGCTCCTCCGGTTTCATTCTTAAATACTTCAGTACGGCAAAAAAAGTGCAAACCCAGGATATAAAAATTCCAAGAACAACCACAATTATGAACAAAGATGCAAATAGTTCCACCTCCTGAAGCTCAAAAAGCTCGGGCATTTGTTTTTGAACAGTATAAATCACTCCTATAAGCAAGCCAATAGCAATAAACGCACCCATGATGCCATGTAAAATTCCTTTCCATAAAAACGGTCTCCGGATAAAACCCTGGGTAGCACCCACCAGCTGCATGCTTCGAATTAAAAACCGTTTTGAATATATGGCTAAACGGATGCTGTTGTTTATTAATGCCACCGCAATAATTAAAAGCAAGCTGCTGAAAGCTAGAAGCACCACTGTAATTTTTTTTACATTTTCGTTTACCAGAGAAACCAGATTTTTTTTGTAATGAACCTCCTTAATTTTCTGATTATCCAAAAGCTCTTTTTCAATCCAGGCAATGCTGTCGGAATTGGCAAAGCCGGCTTTGAGCCGCACATCAATTGAAGCCAGCAGGGGGTTAAATCCTAAAAAACCAATGTCTTCACCAATTTCTTCCTGAAAAATTTTCATGGCCTGTTCCCTGTCAATGTATTGGGTTGATTTTACATACTCGGCCGCATCGAGCGATTTTTGAAGTTTTACAATATCGGTCTCTTTTACATTATCTTTTAAAAAAATTGAAAACCCGATATTTTCTTTCACATGATCAGAAAGTTTTTTGGCATTTAAAATTACCAATCCCACCAATCCGAGCATAAACAAAACAAGGGCAATGCTCACCACGGTTGAAAAGTAAGAAGACCGCAAACGCCTTCTGGAATATTTATCTTCGAAAGAGGGCAAGTTTTTTTTATCTGTTAAAAATAATGGGAAGCGAAAATATTAAGAAATTATCAAGCGGAATATCATTTAATTATTTTAGTAATAACCTAGAGTTGGTTTGGAAAATTGTGGTTTGCGTTCTTTTAGGGTTAAGATAATTGTTTTTGCCAGGTAAAGTTCTTTTATCGTCATGGGAGGAATTTGAAAAAAGTTGGAGTTTCAAATTAAATTTTATTATAATTGCAAATAATTTATTATTTGCCAAGAATAATTTATTATTTGCCAAGAATAATTTATTATGCGTTTTTTTTAAAATATTTTATCAGTTCTTTCTATTACAAATTTTTTTAACCCTTAAAATCTATTTTTATGAAATCCCTCAAAAAAATTTCCCCGGAATTTATTTCCATTAAAAAAAGTATTTTTTTAACCCTTGCCACTGGTTTGGTATATTTAACCGCAGTTTCGCAAACCCTGCTCGTTAATTACGATTTTAACGATTTGGCTCCATCAGCGTATTCAAGTTTTTTTACTAACAATCCGAGTGGGGTAACCAGTTCCATAACATGTACCGAGGTATTTAATTATTCAGCCGGTGGCGGGGGAAATACCGGTGCTGCAGCTTTTGTTGCCACAGCAGGCGGAGGGGCTCCTTATATGTTAAATTCATTGGGAACTAAATACTGGACTTTCCAAATAAACGGAATTAGCAATTATAATAATATTAAAATTTATTTTCAATCTAAAAAAAGCGCTACAGGTGCAACTACCAT
>JAHEZO010000202.1 GCA_023250995.1 Flavobacteriales bacterium
TCCGGTCGGCTTGTGAATACTGCCATGGAGCACCATTATTTTCAATATTTGAACACATGGTGGCTAAGGCAGATGGCATAAGGGATTGTTCCATTACCAGATATCTCCTCATATCCAAAATTATTGAAACATGGTCTATATCAACCGGACATTCCTGTACACATGCATTACAGGTGGTACAGGCCCATAACTCCTCGGCAGTAATGTAATTTCCATTGAGAGATTTTCCATCACTGTAATTCGGGTCTTTGGCAAATTGAATTCCTTTGTGGTTCATCCTTTGCCGGGTGTCAATTAAAATTTTCCTTGGGGATAAAAGTTTTCCGGTAATGTTAGCAGGGCATACCGAGGTGCATCTCCCGCATTCTGTACAGGTGAGTGAATCAACAAAATTTTTCCAGGTTACATCTTCAATATCTTTTATCCCGAATCGCTGTGGCGGAGCTGCACTTTCAGTTGCAGGTGGTGGAGCCATATCCGGATTCAGCATCAGTTTTACTTCTTTTGTTACCACTGGCATATTATGGATTTTGGTGAAGGGCTTAAGATCTGTAAGGAAAACATTCGGAACCGACATGATTACATGAAAATGTTTAGAGTAGGGGAGAACGTTTAAAAATAAAAAAACCAATCCGATATGGGCCCACCAGTTAAATTCATGAAACCCGTGCGATGATTCGTTGGAAACCGGAAAAATTTGCAATAAAATTCGGCTCACCGGAAATGAACCGGCATGGTTTTCTCCCATCATTTGCAGATATCCCATGTTCATTCCGAGAAGTGAGACCATCAGAAGAAGTATCAGCGATAGGGCAATGGCTGCATCAACCTTGGTTTTTTTTGTCATTTCTACTCCGTAAAAGCGCTTTATATGCATAAATCCCCTCCGGAATAAAAAGGCAAGGATGGCCAAAACAATGATTAAGGCAAAAACATCTTCGGATGATGAAAGAAGGGTATATAAAATTCCGGTAAAGCCCGATAAGATTCTTTCGGTACCAAAAATTCCGTCAATTACCATTTCACCGGTGCCGATGGTAATAACTATAAAACCCCACCAAACCAGAGCATGCAGAAGTCCAATGAGGGGCCTTCTTAAAATTTTTGTTTGCCCAAAGGCAACAAGCAAGGTGGTTTTTATTCTCTCGGCAATCCGGTCCACCTTAAATCCTTTTTTGGTAATGCTGAAAAAAAGGTAAAGCCGGTAACAGGTAAAAGAAAAAGCACCCATTGCAATCATCAAAAACAGTATGAAAGATATTTGTTTCATTTTTTTTCTTTTTTATCTTTTTTTCCGAAAATGGAAAAATGAACATAGCGTTTCGGATTTTTTTCGAGGTCTTTAAGGAGAATATTTAATTCGCCTGCTGAGGATTCAAGGTTCCTATAAAGAGTATCGTTCTTTAACAACATGCCTGCAGTTCCCTCACCCCGGTTTATTTTTGAAACAATTCCCGAAAAAGCGGTCATGGCTTTATCTGTATTTTGAATGGTTTTCACAATATCTGCTTTAACCAAAGAATCGCTGAAAGAAGAAAAATTATTGATGATGTTTGTTAACTGGTCATTGTTGCTGCGAATGTTTTTAGTAATAAAGTCAACGTTTCTCATGATGTCATTTATCCTTTGTTTCTCCTCTGTCATCAGGGTATCGAGCCTCAATGAGGTGCGTTCAAAAGTTTCGATAGCCCTCTGAATGCTTTCAAAACTTTTGGTGAGGTTTTCTCTTGCGTTTTTATTAAAAACTGTCTGAACAACTGTCATAACCGAATCAATAGAAGAAATAAGTGCTTCGGCTTTTTCTTTTAGCGGTTGAACCTGTTTGTTCACTTCATCCTGGAGTGAGGCCTGAATTGACGACAATAAAGTATCTCCAATTTCAGCGTTTACCAGAGAGAACCCAAGCTCAATTGAAACTGCCTTGGTTCCCAGTAAATCAAGACTTGAAATGCGGGCCGTTGAGTTTTTGGGAATTTGAAGGGCACTGCTGTTAATCACAAAGCCCACTATAATTTTGCCTGAGTTATCAGGATGAAAAATTATTTTATTCACCTTTCCCACCTTAAACCCGTTTATCTGTACGGCATTGTCGGGTAATAATCCTTCAATATGATCGTAAATGGCATAATATTGCCGGTGCTTTTCAAGAACGTCCACCCCTTTTAAATAGTTCAGCCCGTAAATAAGAAGCCCGACACTTGCAAGAACAAGAACCGACACTTTAATTTCTCTGGAATATTTCATTTTCAGCAAAAAATTTATTCAAAAATACAACTTTAAAGGTATTCTAATTCTTCAACTGTTCATTATTACTTGACCTGGAAATTTTACTTGCCTCTTCAAGCGAAATTTTTTTTTCACCGCAAAAGGCCACAATAAAAGCCCCTTTAAATCCTTTATCTTTTAATACTTTTTGAAGGGACCCGGCACACTCTAGCGTTTTTTCTTTTCCTGCAAGATACTTATATGAAACCCCGTCAAAATATTCAGTTATTAAATCAATATTGCTGAATTTGCCCGAAGTAAGAGGAATCTTTTGGGCAGAGGATGAAATTTGAACCTTATAAACAACTTCTTCATTTTCCGTCATGGTTTTTTTTTGGGGTTCTTTTACAGCTGTTGAGTCAATCAGATTTTCATTTTTTACACTTAACTCTTTTTCGTTTTTTTTTCCGTTTGAACTGTTAAGAGAATTTTTCTCCAATTCATTCTTATATTCTTTAAATGCTTCAAAAATTAAATATGACATTTTATATTGGTTTGCCGAATCGGAAAGAAAAATTTCTTCCTCCTTATTGGTAAGGAAACCGGTTTCAATTAATACGCTTGGCATGGCGGTTTTATAAAGTACCAGGAAGCCGGCCTGTTTAACGCCCCGGTCGTATCGTTTAATTTCACCTATATGCTTTTGAATTTTGGAAGCAAAATTCAGGCTTTGTTCCAGGTAAGTGTTTTGGAGAAGAGATAATGCAATATAAGATTCATCGGAGTTGGGGTCGAAACCCTCATACTGGTTTTTATAATTTTCTTCCATTAATATCGCAGAGTTTTCCCTCTTGGCCACCTCAAGATTGGCTTCAGATACATGTAAACCCATAACATAAGTTTCAGTTCCAAATACTTTTGGTGATTTTGCGGAGTTTGCATGGATGCAGATAAAAAGATCTGCCTTATTGTCGTTTGCAATTTTTGCTCTTTCATAAAGGGTTGGAAACATATCTGTACTCCGGGTGTAAATAACCTCCACCTCAGGTAAATTTTCCGAAATCAATTTCCCCAGATTGAGAGCAACAGAAAGGCAAACATCCTTTTCGTTTGTACTTGCCCCATGGCATCCCGGGTCTTTTCCCCCGTGGCCGGCATCAATTACAATTTTTTTAATTTTATATCCCGGAGGGTTTGAAAAGGATGAAAAAGCAGTATTAAAAAATAAAAAGAAGATTAATATTTTTTTCATTAACAAAGGATTAACAATAAAAAGTTTTAGCCGGTGTATTTTCGCCAATGATGTTCATTATGTTTGTGCTCTTATTTTGCAAAAATACTATTAATAACTTGGGGTCAAAATCACTTTTCCGAAAATTCATTCACTGTTCCTTGTTGATTTTATTTTCAAAATCCTTTTTCGGTTTTGCTTTTCCTTTTTTCCCTGATACCATTCCTGTTAAACCAGACTCCTTGAATATTAATAAGAAAAGCAAAAGTGCCCTGGAGTCAAAAGTAGAATACCAGGCAAGCGATTCAATGGTTTTTGATGTTGATTCGCAAAAAATGTTCCTGTTCGGCAAAGGTGAAGTGAAATATGAAGGAACATCCTTAAAAGCAAATTACATTGAACTCGGAATGAAAGACAATATTCTATTTGCAAAGGGAACCGATAGTGCGGGTAAAAAAACGGGCCAACCGTTTTTCGATGACAGCGGCCAAAATTTTACAGCTCAGGAGATAAAATATAATTTCAAAACCAAAAAAGGTAAAATATTTATGGCCATTACACAACAGGGGGATGGTTTTATACATGGTGAAACAATTAAAAAAGGGGAAGAAGACATCCTCTATATCAAAAATGGAAAATACACCACCTGCAGCAATGAAGAACCTCACTTTCATATCGAGGCGAATAAACTTAAGGTAATTAAGGATGATAAAATTGTTACCGGTCCGGCTTACCTGGTGATAGAAAATGCTCCAACCCCTCTTGCAGTACCCTTCGGTATGTTTCCCAATAAGAAGGAACGTTCCTCCGGCATTGTTATTCCGGCTTACGGGCAATCCCCAACTCTCGGATTTTTTTTAACCGATGGAGGAGTTTATCTGGGTTTGAATGAATATTTTGATGCAAAGATTCTTTTGGATGCCTATACCCGGGGAAGCTGGGCCGGACAGGTTGCCTCTACTTACCGGAAAAGGTATAAATTTAACGGAATGGTCAATGCCAAATATTCTGTTTTTTTAGTTGGGGATAAAGAATTACCAAATTTTCAGGCCGATACTAACTTTTTTATCAAGTGGCAGCACAAGCAGGACCCAAAATCAAACCCAACGGGGAATTTTTCGGCAGATGTGAATTTCGGAACAAGCAATTCGTTCAAGAAAGATCTTAATTCTAATTCAATTGATTTCCTTACCAATACCTTCAAATCATCCGTTACCTATCAGAAAACATTTTCAATCTTTAATGTTCCGGCTAATTTTAATCTCAACGGCAGCCATGATCAGAACACCCGCGACAGTTTAATTAATGTTACCCTTCCTCAAATGACTTTTAACATTAACCGCTTTTCTCCTTTTAAACGAAAAGTAAGAATAGGGGAAGTAAAATGGTATGAAAGCATTGGTCTGAGTTATCAATCTTTATTTACTAATACCTTAACGTTTAAAGAAGGAATTTTTAAAGACCACCCAACGGTTTATACTGATAAAACGGGTCATAAAAGGGACACTTTTTTGCTTGCCGCACCACAGGATACTTTGTTCTCGATGATGAAAAACGGAATAAGCCATAATATTCCAATCAGTACCTCAATAAAAATTTTAAAATATTTTAACCTGAGCCCCCAACTAAATTACTCCGAAAAATGGTACTTCGAAACCAGGAAATTCAAATGGAATGAGGATTCCCTGAAGGATGGAGTTAAAAATAAATATGTGGCAGATACCATTAAGTTGCACAAGTTCGACCGGTTTAATGAATATGGTGCAGGAGCATCCATTAGTACTACGGTTTATGGAATGTATTCAATCCGGTCAGGGTGGTTACAAGGAATAAGGCACATGATGGTTCCTTCCGCAGCCATTAATTACCGGCCTGATTTTTCCCTTGCTAAGTTTGGCTATTTCGATTCCCTAGTTAGGCCCCGGATTTCAGATCCAACACAAGATTCCACGGTGCTAAAATACAGTCGGTTTCAAAATGGAATTATGGGTGGGCCTTCTTCCGGAAAAAGTGCTATCCTGAACTTTTCACTCACCAATAGTTTGGAAATGAAAGTGGGTTCAAAAAAAGATACTGTTACCGGAAACAAGAAAATTAAAATTTTCGAAAACCTGAATTTTTCTTCCAATTATAATCTGCTTGCCGATTCAATGAATCTTTCACCCATCCAGATTGCCGCCCGCACCAACCTTTTCCAAGCTCTTAATCTTAATTTCAGCGGGGTGCTAAACCCATACAAAATTTATCGTTTCGGTAAAAACGGCAATGGAGAATTCCGGTCGCAAAGAGTTGATACCCTCGTTTGGACAATTCCCAATTGGTGGACTGGAGGAAGGCCTCTGGGAACCTTTACAGATGCCCAGCTTTCACTTAGTTTAAATTTAAATGGAGGAAATAATAATAAACCTAAAACCAGCAATGTTGGGACAGAAGCGGAGCTTGCCCAAATTAATAGTTGTCCCGATTGTTATGTTGATTTCAATGTACCCTGGACATTAAATTTAAATTATAATTTTATTTACCAGAAACCCCTTTTCATCTATAGTGTTACCAATTCATTTACCTTCAGCGGGGATATCCGCCTTACAGAAAAATGGAAAATTGGTTTCAATTCGGGATATGATTTCAAAGAGAAAGATCTTACCTACACCTCCTTGGATATTTACCGCGACCTTCACTGCTGGGAAATGCGCCTTAACCTAATTCCCTTTGGACCCAGACAAAGCTATGTTTTCAATATTAATGTAAAATCGGCTGTGCTTCAGGACCTGAAACTTACCAGGAGGAAACAATGGTTTGACAATTAGAGCCTGTTTAAATTTTATTTATAAAAGTATTATGAGGTATTTTTGAGCGAAACAAGGCGGATTTTGTAGCAATAGTGGGGTAACTATTGCGAAAAATCCAACGAAGTTGGAGCCAAAAAGACCCATAATAATAAAATCAAATAAATTTTAAACAGGCTCTTAGTTCGATAAATTTAATTTTTATCTGCGGATGCCAGAAATCCTAATCCTAATCTGTAATCCTAATCCTAATCTGTAATCCTAATCATAAAACTAATTTTTAATTACTGATGTTACGCACATCTCTATTTCAAATTACAAATAACAATAATCAAATTGCAAATAAATTCCAATGACCAATAAAGAAAATTCTAAACCGCTAAAGAAGATTTTTTCGAAAATAATCGAAAAATAAAGTTATACCATTTAGAAATTTATTTTAATTTATTCCTTCCCGCACCCATGATCCCTGAAGAGACCAGCCCACTTACTCTTGAGCTTTGATCCCTTTCGAGAAAAAAGGGTGAGGGTAGGAAAACATTGTTTTATATGTCTATATGGAATTAGCAGACGGTTTGATAATTGAAATTTTGATATTGAATATTATTTGTATTTTGTTATTTGTATTTTAGAAATTAATGTTTTTGAGAAACCTCAGTTATTTAATTGCCCCTAAATATTTTTTCCTGTATTCCCCAAAAAGTCTACCTTTGCCTTCCTTTTAAAAAAACCTTTTCCGGTAAAAGGCTATGTTTAACCAACTTCCGTTGGCCGGACCTAACGGGATACAAAAAAACAGGATTAAGTAAGGGTTTAAAAAAAATTTCCAAAACCCAATACTCAATTCCCAATACTTAAATTATGGCAACAAAAAAAAGTAAA
>JAHEZO010000049.1 GCA_023250995.1 Flavobacteriales bacterium
CATTCGCGTCAGTAACGGTAACAAAATAATTTCCGGGAGCTACTCCTGAAATATTTTGTAACCCCTGTGTGTTCGACCATTGAAAACCATATGGAGGAGTTCCGCCAGAGGGAAAGGAGGAGGAGGATCCGTCATTAGCACCCCAGACAGATTCATCAGAACAAATGGTGGAAACCGTTAAAACAGAACTTGGTTGTGAAATAGTAAAACCTGTTGTTGCCGTACAGGAAGAAGCACATGATTTAAATGAAATGTCATCCAATGCAAAATCATTTCCGTTTGAAGCGGTATTTTGATTTACAATACAAATGGCAGCGGTGGTGCTTGCCTGAGAGTTCCAGGAAGAAAAAAACTGTGCCCAAATATTTGGTGAGGATGGAGCATTAAAAGTGGTGCCAATGGTACTTCCATTAATTGAAAATTGGAGAATTGCAGTGTTGGTATTGTTTAAAGAGGATACCCAGGTTGAGAAAAGATAGGTTGTGCCCGGATTAACAGCAAAAGTCTGACACCAAACATTAGCTCCTGGGGTACTAGAGCCATTAACCATCATTAAATTACCGCTTCCCGAGGTATGGTCTCCGGGGGAGGACATTCCACCATTCCAAACCGAAACCTGAGGAGCAGTGGCTACCCAGTACTGACTGGCGGCAGTATTTGGGGGTGATTTAAATAAATAGCTGGATGAAAATCCGGAATTTCCTGAACTGAAATCCCCATTGCTTACCATTTCGGAACCCGTGGTTGTGCAGCTCCCATCACTAACTGTAACCGAATAATTTCCCGGTTGGAGGTTTGCTGCTGAATTTGTATTACTAACATTTGGAAACCAAACATAACTATATGGAGTTACCCCTCCTGAGGCCAGAATGTTTGCAAGGCCATTATTTGCCCCATTACAGGTAATATTGGTTTGAGCAGATGAAGCCGTAAGGGTGCAGGTTCCGGTGGAAACAATGCAGCTTGATGTGGATGTACAATTGTTATTATCTGTTACAGTGATGGTATAAGTAGCCCCGGATAATCCTGAAATATTTTGTGAAGTTTGGCTGTTTGACCATTGAAAGGTGTATGGTGAAATTCCTCCCGAAGGTGTTGAAGTTGAAGAACCGTCATTTGCACCGGGCAAAGATTCATCAATGCAAATGGTTGAAACGGCCAAAACTGTGGGTTCCGTTATTAATATGTTAGTTGTAGCAATACAGCTTGCATTGGTTTTTGAATAAACAACATAATTTCCCGCAGCTAATCCCGAAAAAAAACCGGAGGATTGAAAAACGGAACCATCAACTGAAAAAGTGTAAGGGGAAAAAGCTCCCGAGGCAGTGGCCGTAATGGTTCCTGAGGAATTGCCAAAACATAAAAGATTTGTATTCGTTGCGGAAACCGAAAGATTTGTGATATTCCCGGTAAAAAATGAATTTGCAGAAAGAGATGCACCACCCACCGGGGTCCCGTTCCAGGTGGCATTTCCCTGGATATTTGAATACCCTGAATCAAATTGATAATATGCCAATAATCCTGTCTGAGTCCCTGGAGTTGGAAGGGTATTCATATTTGCCTGGATTTCGGATTGGGTTCTCTCCACATTCCAAATTCTGACTTCATCAATATACCCAGGAAAAGATTCACATTGACAGGAGGACTGATCCCCAATGGCCGTGTTCAGATTATTCTGAACCATTAATCCGCTCCATGATTTGGTGGAGACCAAACATCCGTTAACATAATACTTCAATTCAGTCCCGTTATATGTAGCTGCAACATGGAAAATGGTATTTAAATTTATTGGGACGGGATTCGAAATAGCGGTATAACCGCTGGTGGTGGTTATTTCAAACTGCGAGGGGCGCAATAAATAATTAACATTTCCTGGTCCGGTGTGTTTTGAAACAATATTTACCGAAGTTGCCGAAGTTTTAGTAATAAGTGCCTCAACTGTAATTTGGTTTCCGGGAACATCCAGGTCACCGAGGTTTACCCATTGGCCTCCACCGCTAATAAAAAGAGAGTTGTTTTGTGAGAATGCAATTCCGGAAATTAAAAATCCAACCCAACTTAATTTGAATTTCATTGCCAAATTGATTTCATATAATAAAGACGAAATTACAACTTTTAGTTGGCTTTATTAAAAATCTCAGGTTCCTGTTTTTTAGAAATACATACTAAAGAAATGGGAACCGGTAATCTAAAAAATTATTTATTTACTCTTCTTGAAGGAAAGTTGAAAAGAATGGAAGTTGCCAGGGGAAAAAAAAATACCGATACCGTAATTACCGAAAACAATAAATCAATTTTTTCACTTTCAAAAAATTTCCCAACTGAATCGGAAAAAAATAATTTGCTTATTTCAGGTACAAGAAGTTTAAAACCCAAAAGGGCAATTACAACAAATGCAGCAGTTCCAAGAAAATTAAAAGTTTCCATTAATCTTACAAAAAACTGGGCTACAAAACGCATGGCCAAAATTCCGATAAAAACTCCAATTATTATTAGTACGATATTATTGGTAAAAGCCACTGCTGCAAAAACATTATCCAGTGAAAAAGCAAGATCCATAACCTCCACCATTATTACTGTGGTCCAGAAAGGAGATAAAGACTTTGATAAAAAATTTTTTATGGAATGATTGTTTTTTATTTTTATTTCCGGGGGTTGTTTCTCTGCAATTCTTCCTTTAAAATAGGAAAAAGAAAGATAAAGAAGGTAAATCCCTCCAAGGGGTTTTAACCACCAGATGTTTACCAGCCAATATGCAAAAATCAAACAAATTCCTCTGAAAAAATAAGCTCCCAGAATACCATATTTAAGAGCTTTCCTTCTTTGCTCTTTAGGTAAATCCATCACCATTGTGGCAAGGACCGCTGCATTATCAACTGAAAGCAGGCTTTCAATTAAGATAAGATTCAGGATAATTAATAAGGAAGCCTGGATATCATTATTAAAAAAAACCATTTCGGAGAAAAAAGTTGATGTGTGGAATTTGGTTTAACCCTGGTTTGAATAAACCAGAAAAAAGCCAGGACATCAAATTATTTTTTTTGAAAAATCATCTTTCAACTCTTTCAATTCCTTTATTTCTTTAACCTCGCTTACCCCTTTTGCGCTATCATTAATTTCTTTTTGGATATTGTTTGCGGCATCTTTAAATTCCCTGATTCCCTTTCCCAATCCCCTTGCAAGTTCCGGAATTTTTTTTGACCCGAAAAACAATAAGAAAACAAAAAGAATTACGAAAATTTCACCTGCTCCTAAACCAAACATAAATATAAAAAGAGAAAATAATTAATTAAGCATTAACAGTTTCAGGCTTTTTTTCTTTTTCAAAATCTATAACTATTGGGGTAGCAATGGCAATGGATGAATAAGTTCCAACAACTACTCCAACAATTAAGGCAAATGAAAAACCTCTGATTGAATCTCCACCAAAAATAAAAATCATAACCATAACAAACAATACCGTCAGAGAGGTGTTTATGGTTCTTCCCAGGGTGCTGTTAAGAGCATTATTAATTATTCCGATTCGCTCAAGTCTTTTAAATCTTCCGATAAATTCCCTTATCCGGTCAAAAACCACAACGGTATCATTAATGGAATACCCCACCACAGTAAGAATTGCCGCTATGAAATCCTGATCCACCTCGAGAGTAAATGGAAGGATTCCATAGAAAATGGAAAACATTGAAACCACCATCATTACATCATGAAATAAAGCAACCGTGGCTCCCAGTCCGAACTGCCAGCTCTTAAACCTGAAAAGGATGTAAAGGAAAATGACCAAAAGGGCAAAAATTACCGCCCAAATTGCAGAAGATTTTAAGTCTTCGGCAATAGTAGGTCCCACTTTCCGGCTCCAATCAATGGTGTATTTGTTGCCAAGGGATGCAAGTCCTTCGTTTAGCTTTTGTTCCACCTTGTCCTCCACATTTTCACTTTCGTCTTCAATTAAAAATTTTGTTGTAACGTTTACCTGATTCCCTGCCCCATACGTTTTTACGAGTGGACGGAGTTTCATTCCTTTTTCCGAAACAAATACACTTTCAAGGGCATCACCAACTTTATCGGTACTAATGGAATTTTCAAAACTTATAAGGTAGGTTCTTCCCCCGGTAAAGTCAACACCATAATCCAGTCCGCGAATAAACAAAGAAACTATTCCGGCAGCAATGATACTTCCCGAAATAAGATAAAATATTTTCCGTTTACCAACCCAATTGTAATTTGCATTCCTGAATACGTTTTCGGTATATTTATTTGAAAAGGTAATGCTTTTATTTTTATCCAGCATCCATTCAAAAACCAAACGGCTGATAAATATTGCGGCAAATAAGGAGGTACAGATTCCAATTATTAAAGTGGTTGCAAACCCCTGAATTGGACCTGTTCCAAAAACATAAAGTATTATACCGGTAAGCAGCGTGGTAATATTAGAATCAAGAATTGAACTGTACGCATTCGAGTATCCATCAATAATAGCCAACCTCAACCCCTTTCCTTCTCTCAATTCCTCCCGAACTCTCTCATAAATTAGAACGTTTGCGTCCACTGACATTCCAATGGTAAGAACGATCCCGGCAATCCCAGGCAAAGTTAAAGTTGCACCTAAAGAAGCCAATACTCCCATGATAAAAAATATGTTGGCAAACAATGCAATGTTGGCAACTGCCCCTCCCTTTGAATAATAGAACCACATATAGGCAAGAACAACCAAAAGAGCAAGAACAAAGGACATAAACCCTGAATTTATATTCTTTTCGCCTAACGTTGGACCGACTACCGCTTCTTCAACAATTCTTGAAGGAGCCGGAAGTTTTCCTGCTTTTAAAACATTCGCCAAATCAGTTGCTTCTTCTACAGTAAATTTTCCTGTAATTGATGTTCTTCCCCCGCCAATTTCGCCCTGCACATTTGGTGCAGAGTACACCAGATTATCAAGCACAATGGCAATGCATTTTCCAACATTTTCCTTTGTTATTAATTTCCAGGTTTTGGCACCATCTGAATTCATCGAAAGGCCCACACCTGGGTTTCCCATGGGATCATTGTCAAGATAAGCATTGGTAACAACATCTCCCTCCAGAGGTGCGCGTTCATCTCTTTGAGTAACTTTAATAGCGTAAAGCTGTACCACATCTTCCTTTTCGCCAAAGGGTTTTGAATCCCATAAAAATTTAACTTTCCCGGGAAACAATGCATTTGCATCGTTTCTTTTTATAATAGAAAGAACCGATGCAGTATCTTTAACCAGTGCATAACCAATAACAGCCCCTTTGCCGGGAAAATATTGTCCGTTTTTATCCTGATGAAGAGCAGGATTCAATAATCCAAAAAGAGGATTTTCTTTTTTAAAATCATCATAAGTTTTTGCAGCTGTAGTATCCTTTTTTGCCGTATCACTTTTTGCAATCAATTCTTCAAGCGAACTTTTCTTTGAAGAATCGGAAAGAGATGATGAATCAGCGGAACTTGTTACCACCGTATTGTCTGATAAAGTATCGGTTTTAAGTGTGTCGGCAGATGAAGTTTTTTTTGTTTCCCCCTTTAACATATCATTTATTTGAGAGAGAACCGGATAAATTTCAGAGTTTTGGTAGGTTTCCCAAAATTCAAGTTTTGCTGTCCCCTGCAAAATTTTTCTTACTCTTTCCTTATCCTTTACCCCGGGAAGCTCAATCAGAATTCTGCCATTGTCCAGCCTTTGAACTTTTGGCTGAACAACTCCAAGGTTGTCAATTCTCCTCCTTACAACTTGCTCAGTCCTTTTAATGGCATCAGTGGCCTCCTTCTTTATTATTTCAAGAACAGCGTCATTTGTTGCATCCCTCGGGAACTTATCCTTACTTTCCATTGTATGGAAAATGGCAGCAAGTTTTGCGTTTGGATCCACTTCCTTAAAGGCTTTTCCAAATAGGGAAACAAAATCAGAAGCACTTGTCCTCTGCATTTCACCGGCTTTATTTAGAGCCTTTATCAGTAATTCATCCTCCCCATTTGAACCTGCAAGCGCTTTTATCAGATCTACCACCGAAACTTCCAAAGTAACATTCATTCCACCCTGAAGGTCAAGTCCAAGATTAATCTCATTCTGTTTGCACTTTTTATATGTATAGCCGAGCAAAGGATAAACTTTTTCACCCTGCTTTTCCTGTAAAAAGGCGTATTCAGTTTTCTTGTAAAGTGTATCGGTTGAATACTGACTTAATTTTCCTTGTATTGCTTCAATAGAATCTACTTTATTTTGTGCAAATTCTCTGGCATCAGTTTCAACACTTTTTGCAACCCAGGTATATGAAAGTTGAAACAGGCAGGTTGCGGTTAGTAAAATCGTAAATGCCCAAATGGCGTTTTTGTTCTGCATAATTGGTAAACAAATGAAAATTAAATTAACAAATAATTGAATTACTTTTTTTTATTGAGGGTGCAAATATATGAGAATATTTAAGAAGAATTTGATTTGGGGAAAAAGTTCTTTTTTAGTTTAGTTTTGTGCCTTTAATTTTGACATGATAGATTCTAATTTCAACAATGTTATTCTTTATGACGGATTTTGTAATTTATGCAATTCAACCGCCAATTTTGTTAAGAAAAAAGATCAAAAGAAAAAATTCAGGTTCGAATCCCTTCATTCAGAATTTGCGAAGGTTTTTTTCGAAAATGTACTACAAAAACCACCGGGTAATGAATTAACAAGCGAGATTTCAAAAAATTATTTTGAAACCATTGTTTTAATAAATGGCGATCAAATTTTTTTGAAATCCAAAGCAATATTAAAAATTGCACAGGCCCTTGGATTTCCTTATTCACTTATTTACATTTTCATTCTTGTTCCCTCCCCTGTCAGAGATTTTATTTATGATGTAATTTCACGGAACAGGTATAAATGGTTTGGGAAAAGCAACCAATGCAGTTTACCTTAAAAAATGAACTTTTTTTGGAGTCCGGTTCTGTAGTCATGGAAAAATCATTGGGCAAAAAAAAAGTCCTTCAAAAAATGAAGGACTTTTTTTTTATAAACAAGACAATTACTTTTTTTCAACCGGAGCACTTGGAGATGCTTCTTTTACCGGGAATGCTGGTGTTTCACCTTGTCCGGGAACCGCTTCAATATTGCCTGTAATACGCAAAACTTTTGTGGGTTCGTTACCTGCATTTGAAGTGATGGTAACCGATTTATTGATTGGTCCAACTCTTTTGGAATCGTAGGTAACTTTTATTACTGAGGAAGCTCCGGGTTTAATGGGTTCCTGGGGCCATTGTGGGACAGTGCATCCGCATGAACCGCGGGCATTGGAAATTACGAGGGGTTCTGTTCCTGTGTTTTTAAATTTGAATTCATAAGATGCGTCTCCTCCTTGTTTCATGTTTCCAAAATCGTGAACATCTTTTTCAAAAGTTATTTCCGCATTGCTGGCAATAGTGCTACCAGTGGAACCGGTTTCACCTGCGGGTGCAGGGGTTGGAGTTTGGGCAATAGATACCAAAGAGAAACAAATTGCTGCTCCCAGGGAGAAAATCGTTTTTTTCATAGTCAGTTTGTGGTTTGAAATTAAAATTATCGAAACAAAAGTAACATTAAATCAATAAAACAATTTGCATTAACAAAACTTTAACAGGATTTTTTTAAAACAAAATTTAAAGAATTTTTAAAGGTTAAAAAAAAGGGCAACCTTAAAAGCTGCCCTTTTTTTTAAAAAATTACCTCAAACTATTTAACTATGATTTTCCTGGTGGAATTCATATCCTTACCAATAACGGTGAGGAAATAAATACCTTGACCGAAATTGGAACAATCAATTTGTTTAATTGAATTTCCGGTAAAAATTCCTCTTTCATTGTAAAGAACCTGACCAACCAGGTTTCTGATTACAATATTATTCAATCCCTTAGCATTGTTAAATTGCAAATTAATTGTGCCCATTGTCGGGTTAGGGAAGATGGAGAAACCTGAACTGAAAACTTCCTCTGAAATGCCTACTGCAATTACGGTAGCCGAGGTATCATTGGTGCAACCATTGGCATCTGTAACTGTTACCGAGTAGGTGCCCGCAGCTAACCCGGAAATATCCTCTGTAGTGGCTGAATTGCTCCACAAATAAGAATATGGGGTGGTTCCTCCGGTAGCAGTCAAATTTACTGCACCGGTATTACCTGTGGCATTGGTAACAACTGTTGTTAATGCAATTGCCGAGGGTTGAGTTACTGAAGCACTCACCATTTTTTTGCAGGCATTGGCATCTGTAATTGTAACTGTATAAGTTCCCGCGCCAACATTAGAAAGATCCTCTGTTGTAGCCGAGTTGCTCCACATGAATGTAAAAGGACTGTTTCCTCCTGAAGCAAGTAAATTTACTGAGCCATTTGTCCCTCCATTACAGGTAACTCCTGTTGCAACAGCATTTGCAGAGATAGCAATGGGTTCATTCAACAAGGTACTTGCAGAAGATTTGCATCCATCATTTCCACTTACGGTAACCATATAATTTCCCGCATCCAAACCGGTAACATCTTCAGTAGTTGCTCCATTGCTCCATAAAAAGGTATATGGTGTTGCACCTCCGGTAACCGTAATGTCAACTGAACCGGTACTATCTCCATTGCAATTAACATCTGTTTTGGTAAGGGCAATAGTAGCTGCTCCGGTATTATTAACCGAAGCCACACCTGAACCTGAGCAACCACCAACTGAATTCGTTACAGTAACCGAGTAAGTACCGGCACCTAATCCTGTAGCCTGAACTGTTGTTTGTCCGTTACTCCAAAGGTAAGAGAATGAAGTTCCGGTTGGGGCAACCACGGTGGCTGAACCATCCGTCATTCCGCAAGCTGCGTTAACAGAGGAGGTAGAAACAACCACTGGGGTTGAAGTTCCAATATTTGCGCTTCCTGTGCTGTTACAACCTTTGCTATCTGTTACAGTAACGGTATAACTTCCCGGGGCCAAACCAGAAATTGATGCTGTGGTTTGGGCATTACTCCATAAATAGGAATATGGTGTTGTTCCTCCGGTTCCCGCTGCCAGAGCCGAACCGTTGTTCAGGCCGCAGCTTGTATTTGTGGAAGTTGCCGTAACGGT
Source organism: Flavobacteriales bacterium (assembly GCA_023250995.1). Taxonomy (GTDB): domain Bacteria; phylum Bacteroidota; class Bacteroidia; order Flavobacteriales_H; family JAHEZO01; genus JAHEZO01. Next base: position 9,074 of record JAHEZO010000049.1, read on the forward strand.
AATGGTAACGGCAGTTACAGTAGCTGTTCCGGTTGTTGTACAGCCTTTGGAATCAGTAACGGTTACATTATAAGAACCTGCTGCCAGGTTGTTCGCTGTTTTCCCGGTTTGACTGTTACTCCATAAATAAGAATAAGGTGAAGTTCCTCCAACCGGATTAGCTGTAGCAGTGCCATTTGTGCTTCCACTGCATGTACCTGTAGCTGCAACAGTTGCAGTCAATGGGTTTGCAGGCTGGGTTATCTGGTAGGTTCCGGTAACGGGTGAACATCCACCGCCCATGGAAACTGTAACGGTGTAAGATCCTGCCATAATATTTGATAAATCTTCGGTTGTGGCCCCATTACTCCAGGTAAAAGTAAAAGGCGAAGTGCCACCTGAAACCGAAAGGTTTATTGCCCCGGTGCTAGCACCATTACAAGTAACATTAGTGTTAGCTGCAGATAAAGTAGCGGCACAAGGATTAAAGGCGGCCTTTGTGTTTAAACGAACAAATGGGTAATATGAAATGTTGTATAAATTGGTAATACCATCAACCATCATTACTCCAGGGGTCCATCCCGCAGAATTATTGGTTGTACAAATAATTCCGGTAGCTGAATCAGTAGTTGATAAATCGGCAAGAGTAACAATATAAAAATTATTTGGAGTCAACTCAACGGCAGGTGGTTGGAGCATAAGAGTAACTGTTTTAAATGCTGGAAAGGTACCAATATCTCCCGCAGAAATGGTATAAAAATCTGTTTGCCCGACCAAAGTCCCTGAAGAATCATAAATATTTCCCTGAACCGTTGTTCCCACATCTGATGTGGGTCCAATTTCAAAAGATATGGAAGATGCTGTGTCATTACCGGAAGTTTCAAAATAATTTCCAAATTCATAGGAGGTGGTAACGGGAGCAATTCCGGTAAATGCGGAGGCTGTTAATTGGTAAGCAGCAGCATCGTTATCCCTTGCAAAAATTGTATCAGTTACCTTGAAAGAAAGGGATTGTGTGTTATCAATTGGGTAAGCATCGGTAGAATCACAAGATGCCGTGTAGGTAACCGTGTAGGTTCCGGTGTCCGTTGGTGAAAAGGTTTGAGTAAGCATATAGGTTCCTGAATCTCCAACATTAATTGAAGCTGCTGTACTTGTGTTATTAAATACTGAGGTACCCTTTGTAACAACAACATTTAATTTAGCATTTGGAGCTGTTTGAGTTCCTTTATTTTTTATTTCGCCCGCATATGACATTGCACCAGCCTGTGTTAAAGGGATTTTTGCATAATAAGAAGATTGAGCAACATCAGTGTAGGTAAGTTTACTTGTCATTTCAATATTTATTGCTGCAGGTACGTCAATAATAATATCATCAATGGCCAAACCGGTTCCCCATGAATCATTCGGGTCGGTGGTAGGGCTCCCGTCATTCCAAAAAAATCTAATTTTAACATTGGCTTGATTATCTGTGCTTGATGGAAGTGGAAGGGATAAATTTTGCCAGGCTCCAACAACTTCAGGGATGGTATCAATTGAAACCCATCCTGCATTGTTTACATTGATATCCACTGTGGCAATTGCATTAATGGCATATTTCCCATCATTAAAAGTAGAATAAGCAAGAGTCATTCCGGTTTTCCCTGTAAAATTTTGTTGGGGAAGTTCTAAAAAATCAGCGCTCTTATCACAATTACAAACATCATCATTTGTCATTACGAATTTTGTGTGGGCAGGAACGGGCCAATAACCACCCGCATTGGCCTGCACATTGGTTCCGGTTTTAAAAAAATCACTTCCGGTTGCTCCGCCAGTAGTAATACCTGCTGGTAAAGCCGGAGGAGTAACTCCCTCAAAATCCTGGGAATAAACTGCAGTTGGAGAAACTACGTTACCAGGGAAAGAAAATACAACCGGACCCTGGCCCTGAGATAAATTTCCCGGAATTTGAACGCTGGCCCTCGATTTTAATTCGGCTTTGGGATTATTTTGAATACTTTTTTGTCCGAAAACAAAACATGTCAAAATTAATCCTGTGGTTAAACAGTAAAGTTTTTTCATAAAACTGTGATTTTAAATGATTTTTTAGTTTAATTAAATCCTGTTTTTTTAATAGGGTGCAAATATAAGGCATTATTTTTTATTTTAAAGAAAAAAAATGCTTTTCCTTAATACCTAAAATTTTTCATTGGGGATTCTCCGGAATTCAGATAATTTTTTCAAGGCGAAATTATTTTTTTTGGATTCCTCCTGTAAAACAATATTGAACCAAATTGGCTCCCATTTTTAATGCCTTTTGACGGGTTTCTTCAGAATCATTGTGAACCAGGGGGCTTTCCCATCCGTCACCTAGATCACATTCATAATCATAAAAACAAACCAGACGTCCTTCGAAAAACAAACCAAATCCTTTTGGATCCTTGTTATCATGCTCATGGATTTTAGGTAAGCCTTTGGGGAAATCATACTTCTGATGGTATAAGGGATGAGAAAATGGAATTTCAACAAAGTCAGTTTCAGGAAAAACTTTTTTCATTTGAGGCCTGATAAACTTATCCAATCCATAATTATCGGATATGTGTAAAAAGCCACCAGCTATTAAATAACTTCTTAAATTATCGGTTTCTTCCGCATTTAATACAATATTTCCATGGCCGGTAATATGAACAAAAGGGTATATAAAAATTTCTTTACTCCCCGCCTCAACAATGGCCTGTTCGGGATCAATATTGGTTCCAATATTCTGATTACAGAAATTAATTAAATTTGGAATGGAAGTTTCCAGGTTAGCATACCAATCCCCCCCTCCACTATATTTTAAAAGGGCCAATTTGATAGAAGATTGGCAAAATGAAATCGTTGAATTACAAGCAAAGGATAAAAGAATTAAAAGGAATTTTTTTTTGAAAAACATCAGGTAATACATTTATTTATAAAAAGATTCCATGGAAAAAGAAAAAACTGGATATTATCTTTAAGTAGATAAAAATTAATCTTTCAAAATTGTTTCATGGAGAGCTTTCAAAATTTCTATTGCATGATCCGAGCTATCACTTTCAGCGTAGGTTCGTAAAACCGGCTCAGTACCAGAAGGCCGAATCATAACCCATTCGAAATCATTCAGAATATATTTAAATCCATCCATGGTGTCAATCCTTTTTATAAGGTAATCGCCAAAATTTTTATACTCCCCGTTTTCGCAATTCTTAACAATTTGATCTTTTTGCTTTTCGGGTAACCTTAAATCAACACGCTCGAAGGCAAATTCTCCCACAATTTCATAAACTTCTTTTATTAGGCCTTCGAGTGTTTTTCCCGATTTTGCCAAAAATTCCAGTAAAGTAAGCCCAATCCAAATTCCATCCCGCTCTGGAATATGCCCCTTTATTGCAATACCACCTGATTCTTCTCCTCCTAACAGAACGTCCTCCTTTATCATAATTCCACAAATAAATTTAAAGCCAATAGGTACCACTTCAAGAGGTAACCCATAATAATCGCAAAGGATTTTCATTTTAACGGTAGAAGAAAATCCGGTGGCAACCTTTCCTTTCAATCCTTTGTATTTGCACAGGTAATGAATAAGTAAAAGCATAATATGATGGGAATCAATAAAGTTTCCTTTTCCATCCATCAGTCCAATCCGGTCGGCATCGCCATCGGTTGCAATGCCTATGTCAATATCTCCCACTTTTTTTATAAAGTCAGAATAAGCAGTAAGGTTTTTCAGGATGGGTTCAGGTGATATTCCATAAAAAGTGGGGTTGTATTCACAACGGAAAAGAACCGCTTCAGGCAAAAGGCGTTTCATAACATTCTGACCGGCTCCGTACATGGCATCATAAGCAAAATTCATTTCCGAATTGCGGATTGATTCCAAATCGAAATTTTTCTCAATATGATCGCAGTACATGGTTTCAAGACTTAGATATTTTAGTAGACCATCTTTTTTAGCCTTTTCAAAATTGATTTCATCCAAATCTATTTGGTTAACATCAGGTATGAGGGATTCTATTTCAGTAACGAATTCGGGCAAAAGAGGTCCACCATAATGGCCTTTAAGTTTAAATCCGTTATCAGAGGGTGGATTATGGCTTGCAGTAATAATAATTCCCAGAGCGGATTTCATTTGAATGGTTCCGTAGGAAATCATGGGAGTTGAAACAAAACCCTTAGCCAGAAAAACTTTAATTCCGTTATTAATTAAAACCTTTGCTACGGTTTCGGCAAAGAGTTCTCCTCCGAATCGGCAGTCGTGGCCAACTACAACAGAAGGTTGATTGTTTGTTTGATTCGCAAGCAACGATTCAGCAACCCCTGAGGAGATTCGTGCAACATTATCAACCGTAAAATCTTTGGCGATGGTAGCCCGCCAGCCGTCAGTTCCGAATTTAATTTTCATAATGATTAAAATTCAAACAGTGAAATTTCTTTAATATGTTGAAAATCTTTTTTATTTATAGTGGCAATTTCGCGAATGTTATTAGCAAGCATAATGGATACAATTTCAATATCATAAAATCTGTTTCCTGAGGGCTTGTAAGTGGAAATCAGGGATTCAAAGAAATCCATACTTTTTTCATCTGGATAAAGCAAATTGCAATTATTCCGAATATCAACGTAATATTGCCAAACTTTTCCATTTTCAAATTTTAGATTTGAACATACAGAAAAAAATTCTGAAATATTTTTAGTTGAAGTAAAGAAAATGCATTCCGGATTTTTCAGAAGCTTTGAACAACGATCATGGAAAGTAATATTTTCATCTAAATCATAGATAAAAATATTCGTTTCAACCATTATTTTCTGCATATGCCAAATCCCTTAAATTAATATTTTCATAACCTCCTTTTTTAATTTTTCCCGACATTTTCCATTTTCTTTGCTGCCCAATTTTTTTTTGAGATAATTTTTGGGTTATTTCCTGAATAATTATTTCTACCTCCTTCCCGAGGAGGTTTTTCAAATGTTCAATGGTTAATTTGTCGGAAGTAATTTTGGTTCTGAATGTAAGGGCTTTCATAAAAATAAGTTTGATTTGACTAAAAATTATCAAATTAATAACTAGTTAAAGACCTTTCTTTTATTTAATTCCCTCTGGTACTTATTTGCGTTAATAAAATGCTGCGTATAGTTTTTGGCAAAATTATGATACCCTGAAAAATCTTCTTTTGCACAAAAATAAAAATAATCATGCTTCTCAAAATTCAAAACTGATTCAAGGGAAGAAATTTCGGGTAAACAGATGGGCCCGGGAGGAAGCCCCTGATATTTATAGGTATTATAAGGTGAATCAATTTCCTTGTGAAAGTTAAGAATCCTCTTCAGGGAAAATTGTTTAAGGGCAAATACCAAAGTTGGGTCGGCCTGAAGGAGCATATTTTTATTTATCCGGTTGATGTAAACTCCGGCCACACGGGGCTTTTCATCTGCCATATTAGTTTCCTTCTGGACAATAGAAGCAAGGATGGAAACCTGAGTTTGGGAAAGGCCTGCATTTTTGGCTTTTAATTTTCTAGGCTCATTCCAGAAGAATTTATATTCCTTTGACATCCTTTCAAAAAATTGCTCAGCTGAAGTATTCCAATCAAAAATGTAGGTGTTGGGAATAAACATACAAAGGATGTTTTCCTTGTTAAACCCAAATTTTTTACAGTAATCCTCATTCTCCATAAGTTTAATTAACTTCATTGAATCGGCTTCAATAAGACGGGAAACCAAGGAGGCGAGATCTTCTTTAATTCTAATATTGTTTATTGAAATTTTAACTGGTTCCTGTTTTCCCGATCGCAAAAGGTTTATCAAATCATCATTACTCATTCCGGTTCGGATTAAATATCGCCCCGGATGAATATTGCTTTTTAAATTTTTCCTCTCAGAAACCCATTCAAAGGAATTTCTGTTGAGAATCAAGTTTTTTTCGTACAAAAGATTGACTACATCATTCAGATTTGAACCGGTGGGGATATAAAAATATTCGGTCTTTTTATCTCCCAGAATAACGTTGGGCTGATAAATCATTTTGTAAAACTTAAATCCCAAAAATCCTCCAGCAGCAACAGCCAGAATAATTATTGCAACTACTAATTTAAGTAAAAAAAATTTCCTTTTTTTAGCCAAAACTCTTTTCCTTAATGGTTAATTAACTGATAGGTAAGCTCGTCTTCCCAACCTTTTGGCACTTTAATCCAATCCTTTTTGTGTCCGGTTAATTTAAAATTATGCTTTTCGAAAAGTTTTATACTGGGGAAATTATTTGAAGGGATATTGCAATATAGCTGGTGGAGGAATAAAGTCCTGAATGCATATTGAATAACCAGAGCCAGTGCCCCGGAGGCATATCCCTTTCCCCTGCTTTCTTTTTCGGCAATGAGGATACCTAATCCTGCTCTTCGATGAAGGAAATCGAAATCGAAAAAATCTACGCAACCAATGGGGGGTGTGGATAAAGTTGGGGTGCAATTTCTTTCAATCGCCCCAGAAATTCCAGACCTATCCAAACAAATCATTAACCTCAGTTGTTTTTCGGAATAAATATCCTGAACCGAGTTTGCATATTTAATTATGTTGCTTTTTGAAAAAGGAGTTATGGTATTACTTACCTTCCAGGTTTCAAGGTCATTTTCCCATTTAAATAGAAGATCCGCATCCCCAGGTTCCAAAGCTCTCAAAATAATATTTTTCCTTTTCAACATTTCCTAATAAACAATAGCAGATGAACTGCGGAATATGGCTTCATTAATTTCAAACATACCATAAGTATTAAGAAGAAAATTATTTTCTTTTAGAAAATATTTACCCATATTCAAATGATAAACCTGACCTAAAACTTTCTGGTTTTCCAGTTTTGGAATTAATTCAAAAACAAATCGGACATTTTCAGTTTCAGTTAAATAAATGCTTTTACAAAAATTTTTCACGGGAGAAAGGCAGGTAACCGTTCCGGGTTCTAAATTTGGAAGTGCAAGTGTAATTTTTGTTATTGTTTCAATTATTTGGTTAGTTGTTAAAATTTCGGGAGCAATGAGTTTTACAAAAAGAGTTTCTATTTTGTTTCTTTGTATTGTTCTTATAAAAGGTTCCAAATCACTGCCAATTAAGTGGCCTTTTGCCCCAATTGAATAAATTTTGCCAAAAACCGAAATGCAAATGTGGGGAGGAATCCGGTTTGCATGGACGATTAGAAGAAAAACATCATTTTTTAATGCTAAAACATTGGCAGGAAGAATGTTTCGGAGAAAAGTTTTTGGAGTCATCCCTTATTTCAAATTCTGATTTTTCCCGAAAAAACAAAATTGGCAGGACCTACCAACCGGATATCGAAGAAAAAATCTTTTTTTGTCCGCTTAAATTCAATTTTTGTTTCTCCGCCCAATGAAATTATTTTCTTATTAATTACCGGTTTAAAATCTTCTGAAAGGGAGGAGCAAATGGCAGCCGCAGTCATTCCTGTTCCACATGAAAGTGTTTCGTTTTCTACTCCTCTTTCATAGGTGCGGATAAAAATATTATTTTTGATAACCTCAATGAAATTCACATTTATTCCCTTTTCTGAAAAAATCCTGTTATATCTGATTTTTACGGCTTCTTTCTGAACATCAAAGGCCTGAAGGTTTTTAACAAATTTTACATAATGGGGAGACCCTGTATTCAAAATAAAATGATCTTTATTTTTCTTGATGTTATTTACATCCCTCATTTTCAGACTGACGATACAATTTTCTTTTTTTTCGTCAAAGGAGGAAATAAAACCTTCATGGGGGCCATCGGATGCTGAAAATTGATAATTATTTTTTAATATTCCCGATTTTTTTGCAAAAGCCACAATACATCGTCCACCATTTCCGCACATAGATCCGGGTTTTCCATTGGAGTTGAAATAAACCATATTAAAATCAAATCCTTTTTTATTTTCCAAAAGGATCAATCCATCCGCTCCTATTCCAAATTTGCGGTTACACAACAAAGAAACCAGCCGGAAATTCTTCTTTGGGAAAAAGGAATTCCGGTTATCAATAATTATAAAATCATTTCCTGTTCCCTGATATTTACTGAAACTTATCTCCATTAAAAAATTTCGGTTTTGGAAAATAAATTTTTATCAGTTACCCTGTTCAATGGTTGAAATGTGTAGGTGGTTTCTAATTCATACATCGAATCGTTAAAACGAAGGAAAATTTTTTTATTAAACTGAAATAATCCTATTTTTTCAAATTCTTCACCCAGTCCAAAAAGAATTATTTTCTTATTTCCCATTTTATACCCTTTATAGTTTATGGGTGATTCCCAAAACTCAACAATAAATTCTCCTTTATCCTCCTCTTTGTGCACACCACTGATTTTATCGAGCAAAGAATCATTTTCTCCTGAAATTTTTTCCTCTTCGCCTTTTACCATTAGCTTTAAAGTTTTTGAGGAAATGAACCTGTCTTTTCTAATTACCATTAACTCAGAAGGATTAGAAAGAGAATCTGATTTTAAAGAATCAATGTTTATTTGGGGAAAGGCTAAAGTTAACGAATCATTTTTTAGTGATCCTATCTTTGCAGAATCTATAGATAAATTTCCTTCCGGTATCCCTTCGGACTTTACAGATTTTGTTGACTTTGAAGCCAATTTGGGATTTTTTTCGGTTCCGTTTTTTTCTTTCTGATGATTATCATCTAAAATTTTTTTTTCTAATTTTAATGTGTTCAATTCAAATAAAATCTGTGATAAAAAATTCCGGTTCTCATCTTTCATTTCAAGCCAAACCACACAACCACCTCCTATAAACCCGGTGAGGAGGCCGATAAAAAAATTTTTCCAGCTTGAAATAGATTTTCCCATAAAAACAAAAAAGAAAAAGCAAATTTAAATAAGATATTTAGGATTAACATTTTTTAACAAACAATAAATCAGAAAAAAGGGTTTCGGCCGTTATAATTGCAAGAAGAATATTTAATATATTCATTTTATCAATCCAATTTAAAAAAAATTGAAAAATTAAAAAAATTAAATATGAAAAGCCTCACTTCAATAATTTTAGCGGCAATGGTTGGCGGAATAACTTCAGCCGGAATTTTCAAAATTTTTGAAAATAAATCCTCCCGCCAAATTCAATATTCTGAACCCATCTCCAGAAAAAATTCACAAAATGGTTCTTCCTTTTTGACAAGCCTATCAGGGCTTCCCGAAAAAACGATTGACTTTACTGCGGCAGCAGAAATGACAGTAAATTCTGTTGTTCACGTGAAAACAGAAATGCAGGTTCCTGAAAACAATTTTTATTATTTTGACCCTTTTCATGATTTATTTTACGGTAACCCAAACAAAAATCAGGAGCCAATGGTTTCTACTGGATCCGGTGTAATTGTTTCCACTGATGGTTATGTTGTTACCAATAGCCATGTTGTTAAAGGAGCCGAAAAAGTGGAAGTTACTTTAAATAATAAAAAAAGTTATGTTGCCGAAATAATTTCAGTT
>JAHEZO010000203.1:0-4525 GCA_023250995.1 Flavobacteriales bacterium
TTTCCCTTGGCATTCAAAATAAGGTTTGCTTTTAGGTAAAATTTCTCTCTTTCCAATATTGAGCTTGAAATAAATTCCTTAAGATTATTTGCCCGAATATTTTTTAAAAGAGGCCGGCTATCCTTGTTGCCCGATTCATAAAGACGGGATAAAATTTCATGAGTATCTGATTTAAGATATATTGAAAATGAAACTTTTCCAATTAGTTCCATATTATTAAAAAAACAAGGAGTTCCTCCACCGGAAGCTATAACAATATTCTTTTTTTTAAGAAGTATCCGAAGGTGTTTATTCTCTTGAATTCTAAAATAATTTTCTCCATGATGCTTAAATATTTCCGAAATATTCATTTTTTCCCTCTCCGAAATATAATCGTCCAGATCGGCAAATTCAATTCCAAGAAATTGAGCAAGAAACCTCCCAACGGTTGATTTCCCGCTTCCCATGAACCCTAATAGCACAATTTTCATAAACAATAATTTAATTACCATGATTCGCCAGATTTAATTTTACAATAATAAATTAATTTTTCATTGATTTTCCCATTAAATAGATTTTAGGAAAAGTTAACCTGGTTTGGAGATTTTAATCCAAAAATGATTCATTTGATAGAAGGCCCTGGGGCTAAAGTAATCCGTAAAATGGCCCCCTACCAAAAATTATTTGATGATAATGTGGCCTTTGTATGCTGTCCTGTAATTAAATGATAATTTTAATTCCCACTATGATAATAAGGGCAATTAAAAAAATAATAACTTGTTTTGGTAAAGAAGATAATGCTCTTATATTTGCACCTCCTTTTTAAAAAATGATTCCGTAGCTCAGCCGGTAGAGCATTACACTTTTAATGTAGGGGTCCTGGGTTCGAATCCCAGCGGGATCACGAAAACAGTATCAATAATTATCAAAAACCGCTTAATCTTCTGATTTAGGCGGTTTTGTTTTTTTATAACTATTAGTTTTTAAAAGTCTTACGGCTTCCTTTACGCCAAAGATAAATCAAAGAAAGGAAATTCCAACTTTAGAATCGTGTGAGAACAGGGCAAACGCATGAAAACAATTTATTTCACCCCTTTGGGGTTTTTTTGGTCGGCCTATGTCTCTGTTCTATAATAATAGCATCCCTTCGGGATTATAAAGTTACTAAAAACTCCGAAGGGGTGTAATAATTATAAAAAATAATCATAATGGATTGAGCATAAACTCCGAAGGAGTGACATTATTTCGGTAAAAATTTTTCATGCGTTTGCCCTGCGTGTGAGAGGTAATTTGAGAGGAAATGCTAAGTATTAAATTTAATATTAGCGATGATTTTAATATTATCAATTCATTTCATCAGCCAATTAAATTGAAAACAAAAACATTACAATACCTGAACGATTATCAAACTAATTTAGAGACGGATTTATTTAGCCATTCAATATATTTTGAAAGTTGCGAAACCAGGTAATAAGGTAAATTTAATAAGTGATATTTTTTGCCTTTTTGTGTTGTTATTTTTGTTAAGGTGATTTCTCCCGAATAAAAACGAATTGCAATTTTGCAGGGAGAAGCATCCATAAAAAGATGCAGAGATTTCAGTTTACCCTCTTTCCCCGATTTTACTTCAACCGGCACTAACTTACCATCATGTGCAATAACATAATCAACTTCGGCAGTTGAAGTTGTTTTTTCCCTCACCCAAAAATTTAATGCACTTAATGCATTATAATTGCCAGCGAGCAATTCCTGACCGACTAAATGTTCTATTACCATTCCCTGATAAACACCATTTAAGTCCGAAGTTCCTATTATTGCTTTTTGTATCCCTGCGGAATAATTCATTAAGCCCGTATCCAGTAATTGGAGCCTTGGTGATTTTTGTAACTCGGGAATTATTGGCAATTTGGTATTGGTTGTTGGATAAATTAAACTAAGCAGCAAGGCCTTTTCTAATGTTCGCAGGGCCTCGCCAACCTCTTTGGAGCCATAATTCGATTTACCAAAACCATGAAACTTAATACGTTTTCCAGCCTCAAAATAACTTGCTTTAATTACATGCCGGATAATTTGAACTTGTGAATTTGAATGTGCATATTTCTCAACATCATCTAAATAAGATGCTACGAGGGAATCGTACAAAGCACCTAATGCGGTTAAATCATTTGTTTCTGAATACTCTTGAACAATTTCAGGCATTCCGCCAATCAAAGCATATTTATGAAACAGATTTAATAATTTCTCGTGGGCAAAAGGCTTTAATGGAATATAATTTATCTGCTCCAGCGATTGTAATTCGCCAGTGGCTTCCAGAAACTCAATAAAGGAAACGGGTCTAACAACCAAGAATTCGACTCTGCCAACAGGAAAACTTAATTTATTATTAAAAATAGTTTCAAGTAATGAACCGGCTGCAATAACAGCCATTTCGGGAATTTGTTCATGGAAATAGCGCAAAGTATTAAATGCTTCTGGTACTTCCTGTATTTCATCTATAAACAATAAGGTCTTTCCCCTGATGGCATATTTTTTATCTTTTAAAAAAAACAGGGATTGCAACAAGGTTTCTATATCTTTAAAATTCTCAAATGGTTTGCGGTCAGCAGAAAGTTCTAGATTCAAATATAGGTACTGCTCAAACTTTTTTGCAAACTGGTGTACAACGGTGGTCTTACCAACTTGCCTTGCGCCCCTTATTACTAATGGCTTTCTGTTCTTTTTTTTTGCCCATTTTTCGAGCTCTTTAATTATCGTCCTACTAAACATATCATAGAATTAGGGTAATTATTAAAGTATATATACATATAATTAGGGTAATTATTAATTTAATTTGAGTCAAAATTAGGGTAAATTATTTTGTTTGCAAAATCTTTAAAATAAAAAACTGATTTGAAATATTATTAAAGAGGGATTACAAATCCCAGCGGGATCAGGAAGTTATTGGCAAAAAGCGTTGTATAAAAAATACACAACGCTTTTTTTATCCAAAAAAGGTTTTGAAAGGTTGGGTTATATTGTGAAAAGTATTGGGTAAGAAAGATTGTTTGCCTGATATTTAAAATCGGAGAAAAATAAGAAATAGTAATCCCGTAAGATGTAAACGAATATTTTAGTAGAACCTACCCTCCAAAATCATCAAAAGCCACGTTTTCTTTCGGAACTCCCCATTCATCACACATTTTAATTACCGCTTTATTCATCATGGGCGGGCCGCAGAAATAAAATTCGATGTCTTCCGGATTGGCATGTTTTACCAGGTAATTATCAATAAACGATTGGTGTACAAAACCCACAAATCCATCCCCATCTTTATCCTCCATTGATTTTCTTTCCTTCCAGTTATCTTCCGGTAGTGGTTCGGATAAAACTACATTGAAATGGAAATTCGGGAATTCTTTTTCAATTCTTTGAAAATGGTCAAGGTAGAAAAGTTCGCGTTTGGATCGGCCACCATACCAGAAAGAAACTTTTCTTTTTGTTTTCAGTGTATGAAATAAATGAAAAATATGGGAGCGGAGAGGAGCCATTCCGGCACCTCCACCAATATAAACCATTTCGGCCGGTGTGTTTTTAATAAAAAATTCCCCGTAAGGACCGGAGATGGTAACCTTATCACCGGGTTTTCTGGTAAACGTAAAAGAAGAACAGATTCCAGGGTTTACTTTCATCCATGAGTTTGAGGCCCTGTCCCATGGTGGAGTGGCAATGCGGATATTCAACATTACAATATTTCCTTCGGCCGGATGATTTGCCATGGAATAAGCCCTGAAAATTGGCTCTTCATTTTTCATTTTCAAATCCCATAATTTAAACTTGTCCCACTCGGGTTTAAATTTGTCTTTGCCGGCAGGGTCATCCGGGAGTGGAGAGATATCAATAGCTTTAAAATCACATTCCATTGGAGGCACATCAATTTGTATGTATCCCCCTGATTCAAAGTGGAGGGTTTCTCCGGCAGGAAGTTCAACCACTAACTCTTTTATAAATGAAGCAACATTATAATTTGACCTTACAGTGCATTCCCATTTTTTAATTCCGAAAACTTCTTCGGGAATATGTATTTTCATATTTTGCTTAACCTTCACCTGGCAACCTAATCTGTAATTATTTTGAATTTGTTTCCTCGTGAAATAAGGTTTTTCTGTAGGTAGTGGCTCACCGCCTCCATCGAGAACCTGGCATTTGCACATGGCACATGTTCCCTTCCCTCCACAGGCCGATGAAAGAAAAATATGTTCGTTTGCCAGAGTGCTCAGCAAACTCGAACCGGGGCTTACTTCAAGGACTTTTTCCCCATTATTTATGTCCAGTTTAATGGTTCCTGCAGCAACAAGTTTTGCTTTGGCGAAAAGAATTAAAAAAGCCAGGAGGAAAATTACCAGGAGGAAAACAGCAATTCCGCCTACAATTACAGGTATAATGCTAAGAATCATTTTATAGAATTTTTTTTATTATTCTTTTTAACGGAGGAATTATTTTTATTCTTATGTATGAAATTTATTATTTTTCAAAAATCCCTTTTTAAGGCACCATCAATTAAAGTTGT
>JAHEZO010000203.1:4535-7073 GCA_023250995.1 Flavobacteriales bacterium
TCAGTCCGGTTAAAATCATTGCAATGCCCAAACCTTGCAATGGCTCAGGAACTTTTGAATATCTTAATTTTTCTCTAATTGCCGCAAGTAAGGTGATGGCCAAAGCCCATCCAATTCCGGAGCCAACTGAAAATACGGTGGTTTCGGCAAAAGTATATTCCCTTTCCTGCATAAAAAGAGCGGCTGCAAGAATTACGCAGTTTACCGTGATAAGAGGTAAAAATATTCCCAATGAATTATAAAGTGAAGGGCTGTATTTTTCCACAATCATTTCCACCAGTTGAACAATTCCGGCAATTACTGCAATGAAAAGAATAAAGGCAAGAAAAGTGAGATCAACTTCGGCAAGGGAAGGGCTAATCCAGGCCAAAGCACCCGGTTTTAACATCAAATTTAAAATAATCCAACCGGGAGGAATTGTAAAAAGCAAAACAAAAATTACCGCAACTCCAAGCCCTATGGCGGTTTTCACGTTTTTGGAAACGGCCAGATAAGAACACATTCCCAAAAAAAAGGCAAAAATCATATTCTCAACGAATATAGATTTAACAAACATGTTTAAAAGGTGCTGCATGAGAAATAAATTTGGGGTGAATAATTTTTTTTTAATTAAAATTAAGAAACGTTTATCAGTTTTCTGTTTCTTCCCCTCTGAATCCAAATGTAAATTCCGATGAGAAAAAGAGCAGCAGGGGGAAGCATCATCAATCCGTTATTCACGTATCCGGCATCATAAAATGATTGGGGGATAACATGAAAGCCAAGCACGGCACCGGAGCCAAGAACTTCTCTTATCACCGAAACACAAATTAAAATTATTCCGTAACCTAACCCGTTTCCAATTCCGTCAAGAAACGATGGCCAGGGTTTTTGCTGCATTGCAAAGGCCTCGAGCCGGCCCATTACTATACAATTTGTAATAATGAGTCCCACAAAAACCGAGAGTTTTTTGCTCACATCATATACATAAGCTTTTAGCAGTTGATCCACCAGAGTTACAAGCACTGCAACAACCACCAATTGAACAATCATTCTTATCCGTCCGGGAATTCCATTCCTTATGAGCGAAATAATTAAATTAGAAAATGCAGTTACCACTGTAACACCCAGTGCCATAATAATGGCGGGCTTAACCTGGGTTGTAACTGCCAGCGAGGAGCAAATGCCAAGAATCTGTACTGTAACCGGATTATTATCATCCAGCGGATCTTTAAGGACTTTAATATTGTTTTTGGAAAATAATCCTTCCTTTTTTTCGGCCGGTTTTGGGGCAACTGCGGTTTCACTCATAGATAGGTTTATTAAGGTTTACAGAATGAAATCAATTTACTTTTTGGGTATTTTGTTCTGTGGAATTCTTTAGAGTATCGGAAGAAGTTTGGCTTTCGCTTACAGCCATATTTGATCCCCCGTTGGTTTTTCCCTTTATTAATGAAAAATAACTTGTATATTGACTTATCCATTCATTAAGCATATTATCAACCCCCCTGCTTGTAATGGTACCACCTGAAATTCCATCCACCCTGTGGTCGGTAACATTATCCATTACAATTGGAGAACCCTTTTTTAAAACCCTAACCGAAACAAAATTATCTTTTTCCATTATTTTTTTCCCAACAAAACGACTTTGAAAATCCTCGGTGGCAATTTCGGCACCAAGGCCGGGAGTTTCACCTTTGTGATCGAAGAAGGATCCATAAACAGTATTAAAATCTGAACCATCAATGGAAATATAGCCCCAAATGGGTCCCCAGAGGCCTGCACCGTACAATGGGACGATAAAGTATTTTTTTCCGTCTTCCCCTGTATATACATATAGCGGGAGTTTTCTTTCTTCGCTTGGTTTTTTACCTTCATCTTTCATTACAATGTTGAGCGGATTTACATTTTTTATTTCTTCTCCTTTAGAATTCAAAACCAATTCCTGAATGTATTTTTTGTAAGAGGATTCTATTTCTTTCGGGTCGTGACTTTTAAAACGAACTGCATTGAGGACATTCATCTTTTTTTCAAGAAGGATGTTGGCATCCTGGGCCGGCTTTAACCCCTCAGATGAAACAGCCAGCAATACCGCTGAAATAACAGTGATAATTGCCGAATAAATAAAAGTGTAAGTATTACTATTTGTATTCATGATTAGAAGGATTTCAGATTTTTACTTTTGAGACAGATCTTTTTAATCTCCGGCTTATGTTTGCCTGAATTACGAAATGATCAATTAAGGGAGCGAAAACATTAAAAAGCAAAATCCCGAGCATAGTTCCTTCGGGATAGGCCGGGTTTACAACCCTTAAAACTACAATGAATGCCCCTATTCCCAAACCGTAAATATATTTTCCTGTATTTGTTTGAGCGGATGAAACCGGATCGGTGGCCATAAAAACTGCTCCGAATGCAAATCCTCCCAACAGCCAATGATAATAAGGCGGCATCGCCATTGAATGGTTATCAGAGGGCGAAATCAAATTAAAAAAACAACCCATTAAAAGGGCACCCGTGAAAACGGAAACCATTATCCTCCAGCTCCCTACTCCCGAA
>JAHEZO010000204.1:0-1387 GCA_023250995.1 Flavobacteriales bacterium
AGCAAAGCACTTTTAACATTGACCTTACCTACCCGGGCGGATGGAAACAGTTGACTAATTCTGAAAAAAAATATTCTCTGAACCCCGGAGATACTCTTTTTATTCCGGTCCGGATTGTACCCCAGGGCAAGATTCAGGGAAACACAAAATACCTGATTTTTGCCTATGTAGTTAATGGTGGGGGGGTGCCTGTTGCAAGCGCACATTTTTTGGCCGAAAAGAGAAAGATAATAAATTGGACAATAGATGTTCCTACCGGGCCGAAAATTTATCTTCAAAATGGCGAAACCACAGCAAATTTTTCGGTTAATATTTTTAACTCCGGGAATGAAATGGAAGAATTAACTCTGGATATGAGTAATTACCGGCAAGACCGCCTGGCCTTGATGGATACAAACAACCGGATTCTGAAAAAGCCCTTTTATACTTTTAAGCTTTTGCAGATGGAGGATACCAGTTTTTTCTTTCATGTGAGGTATACCGAGGGATTAAGAAATTTTAAAATGATTGACCATTTTACTTATAGTCCGAATTTAAAAGGAGAGGCCCAGAAATACAGCATTTTTGCACAATCACGCGAATCCTCACTTTCGGGCGATGGATCTGTTTTAAAAGGAAAAAAAGTTGATATTATCCGCCTGAACCAGGAACATAAGGTAAACCGCTACAGTCAGTCAGTTCTGCCTTTAACACTTGAGGCAAATGTGAGCAACATTTTAGTTGGCCAACCCATTATGAATGTACTTTTGCACGGAAATACCATTCTTGGAAACGGGGCTTACCTTACCTATTACACAAGCAGTTATTTTTCAAGTTATTTTGCAAATTACAGGTTCCTTACCCGGAGTTATTACAATATTGGATATTATGAAAGAAAGTTTAATCTTCAGGTAGGAAATAATATTAATGGTGGGGTTGGCATCAGCGGAAATTATTTTTTCAACCAAAAACATTCAGTGGGTGGTTTTATTGCAAGGGGGCCGCTTATTAATCCTAATCTCCTGACCTATGGAGTTAACTACGCATTTTCATTAAATAATTTTAAATACAATACCCAGGCCTTTCATGTTTCATATTTTACCAATAAATTCAACAGCGATTATTTCCGGAATAATTTCTCTTATTCTTTGAATCAACAGCATAGTTTCAGCGGGGGCCTTTCCATTTCAAGATATATTTCTACCGATCCAAACACCCCATTTAACAGGATAGGATATATGCTTAACGGTGGTTATTCGGGGTTTTATTTTGCAAACCGGCTTCAAACCAGTTTAGCCTCTTCATACAATTCAGTTAATTTCGGTGGATTTAATCAGGGGAGCTGGATTAATTTTAACCACAGCAGCAATGTCGCAATCAGGAAATGGAATCTTCAGATGAATAATTC
>JAHEZO010000204.1:1397-7072 GCA_023250995.1 Flavobacteriales bacterium
TACCAGAAACAGGAGGTTTTCTCCCCATTTCAATATTATCAAACTACCATAAATAACACGGCCACAATAAACCGGAGAGTAAAAAAGGCAAACATTTCTCCCCTACTTTTTTACAATATCATAAACCTTGATTACAGGCCGGCCGGTCTTCTTCAATACAGATTCCATTCAAGGGGTGTTGGGGCAAATTTTGGGTTTTACGAGTATGAAAACAATAAAATGATGGGGGTTAATTTCCTTGCAGGTTATAATAAAGCCCTCGATCTTCCCGGGTTAAGGGATTATTTCTTTTTCAGGGCCTTTTATACTTTCCGATACCGGGTTTGGAGCGGAAACCTAAGGTATTCTTATGGAAGTACTACACCAACCGATTTGCGCTTCCTGAATGGGGGAACTTATCCCCAAACCTTTGGAATTTCTCTAAATAAACAGCATCAATTCAGAAATCCTCATTTTATCCTTGAAAACAATATTTCATTTAATTACTTCAATACCTTTAAAAAATATTCACTTGGAATTACACCGCAGTTTTATTATTTCTCCGATAATGGCTGGAGGGTTTATGTTCAGCCCGGCTATTATTATAGTTCCTCCAGGGTGGCCAATCAGCAAAAATTCAAAAACAGTAAAGAAGGGGAGTCGTCTGAGGTGGTGCCTTCCAGATCACATTCATTTCTGTTAAATGCCGGTGTAAGAAAAGAATTCGGAATCCCCATTTTCTGGAAAAAGAAAAAATTCCCAACCCTTTCTTTTTCATCTTTTGTTGACCATAATGGAAATAATAAACAAGATGATGGAGATGTTTCACTGGAAAATGTGGTTATAAAACTAGGGGAATGGGAAACTCTCACAGATGGGAAAGGGAAAGCTGTATTCAGCAATGTTTTTGGAGATTCCACCTATTCTCTTTCTGCTTTTTCATTAGTTGATTTAGACGGATATTTTCCAAATATTCCTGCAACAATTATTGCCGTAAAGGATTCAACTCTCCCAATCCCTTTTGTAAAAGGGGTAAAAGTTCATGGCAATGTTTATTTGGACCGTGAAAAAATTACTCCCGGAGTAGAAAAACCACTTGATTTGTCGGGAATTAAGATTACTGCTGTGAACGGCCATTCCTCCCACACCCTTACTGACGGAAAAGGAGATTTTTCATTTTATGTCCCGTTCGGAAAATATATTATCAGTATGGATGAAAAAGTTTTGGGAGACCGGTTTACTCTTTTGCAAAACAACATTGAATTAGAACTCGATCAAAAAACAGAAAGCATTTTCCTCACTTTTTACATTGTGGAAAAAAGAAGAAAAATAACAGTTAAAAAATTTAACGGGAACGGAAATGGCCACAAGGTGGAAGGTGCTGATACCACCCTTACTCCTCAACCAAAAACGCTGGAAGAGTTTAAAAAAGAAGATGAATTAAAAAAGAAAAACAATTCATTGCCGCCAGAAAATCCCGGTAATGGTGCAAAAGAAAATGGTGAGAAGGGTAAACAGGGAAATGGTGAAAAGGGGAAAACCGGGAAAGAAGAAAAAGGTGGAAATAACGGAAACAAAGATTCTAAAGAGGCAAATGGTCAGGTTTCCAATGAACCAATTGATAAATCATTAATAAAGTTCAAAGTTCAGATTGGCGCTTACAATACGGATGTTCCGAATGATCTTATTGAAAGGCTAAAATCATTGCCTGATATTAAAGAAAGTAAAACTGAAGAGGGGTTAATGAGGTACACCTCCGGAGAGTTTAAGGATTATGAATCAGCCCAGGCCTTGAGGCAGGAATTAATAAATAAGGGAATTTCAACCGATACGATTTTTGTTATTATTATTGCAGATTATAAAGGGAGAGTTTTCAGTGCAGAAGAAGCAAAAGAATTATTAAAAGATTAATTTTCTATCAAAAAGTATATGTTTAATTTTTATAAAACCCCCCAAATAGGGTTCCGGGATTCAAGAACTATAATTAATGGATTTGTTTTTTCTTCATTTTGTTTAGTTTTTTGTTCCCTTTTTTTCCTCTTTTCATGCAGCGAGACTGAATCTCCTGAATCCGGTCAGCCAAAAGCAGAGGAAGAAACTCTGATTCCCGGTTTCGATTATGCCAAATCCGATACTGCGGCAGTTTCAATTGCCTCCGAAATGGTAAAAGCAATGGGAGGATGGAAAAACTGGAACAAAGCAAGATTTTTTACCTGGAATTTTTTCGGAGAACAAAAACATTATTGGGATAAACAATCCGGTGACATCAGAATTGAATCTTTAGGAAGTAACCTGATAATTTTAATGAATGTAAACACCAAAAAAGGGAAAGTTTTTGTTAATGGCAGGGAAATTACGCAAGCAGACTCTTTAAAAAAATTTATGGATATGGGGGAGCAAATGTGGTTTAATGATTCCTACTGGCTTGTGATGCCCTTCCGGCTTTTTGAACCGGGAGTTATTTTAAAATATCTGGATGAAGATGTAGCTCAGACCGGTGAAACAGCCGAAGTTATCGAGGTTACATTTTCAAGTGGACCTTTTAAAGATAAAAAATGCCTTGTTTATGTTGAAAACTCTTCCCATTTGGCCATACAATGGTCTCTTTATTCTAAAGCCACCAATGAAGACCCGACTTTTGTTACCGGTTGGACCGATTATGAAAAATATCATAATATTTGGCTTGCAAGCGGAAGGGGCCGTTTTGAAATAACAGATATTGCTGTGGTTGATAGTTTTCCTTCACATACCTTTGTTACCCCAATGCCTGTGGGCATTTATTAAAACTTTTTGATTTCGGATTGAACTCGCTTTCAAAATTATTTTTTTTTGTTTTTCATCGGGTAAAAAAATCTTATTCTTTAATAAAGATGAAAAAATATACTCCTAAGATTGAATTTAAATTTTTATTCTGTTCCTTTTCCAGATTCATTTTCATTGCATTATCCGGGATATTTCCATCGCTTTCTTTTTCTGTTAATGATACAGCAAAAACAATTTACATATTTGATATTAAGGAAGAAATTGCACCACCGGCCTGGTACCATACCAAAAAAGCCATGGAAAATGCAGTTGAAAAAAGGGCCGACATTATCCTAATTAATCTAAACACCTATGGTGGTTTGGTGGATATTGCCGATTCCATTCGAACTAAAATTCTGAATTCCCCAATTCCCGTTTACGTTTTTATCGAAAATAATGCGGCCTCAGCCGGAGCACTTATTTCAATTGCCTGCGACAGCATTTATATGAGGCCCGGTTCAACCATTGGGGCGGCTACAGTTGTTAGCCAAACTGGAGAAAAGGTGCCGGATAAGTACCAATCATATATGAGGAGTAAAATGCGGGCCACTGCCGAACAAACAGGAAGAAATCCGGATATTGCCGAAGCCATGGTTGACCCCTATAAATCTATTCCCGGAGTTACAGATTCGGGTAAGGTAGTCACTTTTACCACTACCGAAGCAATAAAATTCGGGTTTTGCAACGGGGAAGCCAATTCAGTTCAGGAAATTTTGCAACATGCAGGTTTAAGCAATTACAAGCTGATTTCACATCAGGAAAAAATTTTGGACAAACTGATTGCTTTTTTGATTAACCCAATGGTTAGCGGAATTTTAATTATGATAATTATTGGTGGGATTTATTTTGAATTCCAGGCACCCGGAATTGGGTTTCCGCTGTTGGCGGCCATTTTGGGAGCAGTTCTTTACTTTATGCCATTGTACATTGAGGGGCTGGCGGAGCATTGGGAAATATTAATTTTTATTTCAGGATTAGTTTTAATTGCTCTTGAAATTTTTGTAATACCGGGATTTGGAGTGGCTGGGATTTCGGGGATAATATTAACCGTGGCAGGCCTTGCCCTCAGTTTAATTGGAAATGTTGGTTTCGATTTTGAACCGGTAAGCGGTGACAGTGTTGTAAAATCATTATTCACGGTAATTATTTCAACCCTCGTTTCACTTTCACTTTCGATTTATCTGGGAATCAAATTCTTTAACACTTCATTTTTCAGGAAATTTGTATTGGAAACCACTCAGGAAAGAGGATTTACCGAAATGCTGTCTTCAGAAAATTCACTTGTTGGAAAAACCGGCATATCAAAAACCATCCTCAGGCCTTCAGGAAAAATAGAAATTGAAGGGGAAATCAGGGATGCCACTGCTGATTCCGGATTTATTGAAAAAGGGGAAAAAGTGATAGTGGTAAAATTCGAATCGGCACAGTTGTTTGTCCGAAAAGCAGAGTAAGCCCCCCCCTGAAAAAAATTTTCACAACCCATATTTTCCGGCCTCATCCCCCAGCTTAAAAATATCCAGCATTTTTGAATTATCCCTAACACTCACGTTCATATCTTTAATTACTCCATTGCCCACATCATACACCCATCCGTGTACATGGGGCTGCTGTCTTTTTCTCCAGGAATTCTGAATTATGGAAGTTTCGCATAAATCCGTTACCTGTTCAATTACATTTAGCTCTACCAAACGATCTGCCCTTTTCATTTTATCCGGAATGCTTTCAAGTTCCTTCCGGTAAATCTGGTAAACATCCTTAATATGCCTTAACCAGTTATCAATTAGTCCGAACTGCTGATTGCCCATAGCAGCAAGAATTCCACCGCAGCCATAATGCCCGCAAACAATTACGTGTTTAACCTCAAGCACATTCACTGCATAATCAAGCACACTGAGCATATTCATATCGGTATGTACAACCATGTTGGCAATATTCCTGTGCACAAATATTTCTCCCGGGTTGGTTCCGGTAATCTGATTGGCCGGCACCCGGCTGTCGGCACAACCTATCCATAATACAGGGGGATTTTGTCCCTTGGCAAGATTTTGAAAGAAACCCGGATCTTCATTCAGGGTGTTCTTAACCCAGTTCTTGTTTCCTTCGAGTAAATGACTGTATATTTTTTCAAATTCGTCCATCGGATAATTTTTAATCCCGCCTTCCGGTAAGCATCCAGATATAATATAACAGTGTTGAGAGTGAGGCCAGTGCTGAAACCAGATAGGTGCTGGCTGCCCACTGAAGGGCCACCTTTGCTTTTTCATGTTCTGCTCCCCGGGTTATCCGGCTCGATTCAAGCCAAACAAGGGCCCTGCGGCTTGCATCAAATTCAACCGGCAAGGTAACAAGGCTGAATAAAGTTATTATCCCTTGAGAAACAATAATGGTGAGAAGCACATTTTCAGAAGAAAAAATGTGCAATATGAAAGAAAAGAAAATACTTGCTATGAAAATGAAGTTCATCATTTTTGAGGCAATGTTTACCACCGGCACCATGGCTGTGCGAAATTTTAGAAAGGCATAAGCCTGCTCATGTTGTACAGCGTGGCCACATTCGTGCGATGCCACAGCAGCGGCTGATACATTCCTTCCGGAAAAAACATCCCTGCTTAAGTTAATGGTTTTGTCCAGCGGGTTGTAATGGTCGGTTAACTGCCCGTCAACGCTAATTACCTTTACATCGTAAATATTATTCTCCCGAAGCATTTTTTCAGCCACTTCTTTTCCGCTTAAACCTGAAGAGGTGGGAATTTGAGAAAATTCACTGAACTTCTTTTTCAGCTGGTTACCGATGAGCCAGCTAAGCAGCATAAAAAATCCCAGAATGATAAATAGCATAGTTTTATTTTTTTATTGGTGAAACTAAATGTTTTTTTTGAAAATTTTTATAAAAT
>JAHEZO010000050.1 GCA_023250995.1 Flavobacteriales bacterium
TATTTTGTTACCAATGCCGAAAAAATGGAGGCTGAATTAGAAGGTGCCTACATTCTTATTTATGACAAGAAAATTTCCACAATGAAGGATTTACTTCCCATTTTGGAAAAATCTGCTCAATCAGGCAAGCCACTTTTAATTATTGCAGAAGAAGTGGATGGAGAAGCCCTCGCTACATTGGTTGTTAATAAACTGCGTGGATCTCTTAAAGTTGCTGCCGTAAAAGCTCCCGGATTTGGTGACAGGAGAAAAGCAATGCTTGAGGATATTGCAATTCTCACCGGAGGGACATTAATTTCTGAGGAAAGCGGATATAAATTAGAAAATGCGGACCTTTCTTATCTTGGAAAAGCAGAAAAAATTTCCATTGATAAAGACAATACCACAATTGTTAACGGGGCAGGAAAAAAAGATAGCATTAAGGCCCGGGTGAACCAAATAAAAGCGCAAATTGAAACCACAACTTCCGATTATGATAAAGAAAAACTTCAGGAACGTTTGGCTAAATTAGCAGGAGGGGTTGCCGTTCTTTACATAGGTGCTGCAACTGAGGTTGAAATGAAAGAAAAAAAGGACCGGGTAGACGATGCTTTACATGCAACGAGGGCAGCGGTTGAAGAAGGAATTGTTCCTGGCGGAGGTGTAGCTTATATCAGGGCCATTGGTTCAATCGAGAATCTGAAAGGCGATAACGAGGATCAAACCACAGGAATTGCAATTATTAAAAGGGCTCTTGAAGAACCTCTTCGTCAAATTGTTGAGAACGCTGGAATCGAAGGATCCATTGTTGTTCAAAAAGTAAAAGAAGGCAAAGGAGATTTTGGTTACAATGCAAGTACAAATTGTTATGAAAATTTGTTTAAAGCAGGTGTAATTGACCCAACTAAAGTAACCCGTGTTGCTTTGGAAAATGCGGCTTCTATTGCTTCTATGTTACTAACCACCGAGTGTGTGATATCTGATGTGAAAGAAGAAAAGGCTTCAATGCCGGCAATGCCTCCCGGAGGAATGGGTGGAATGGATTATTAGTCCATCCGGATTCAAAAAAAGGCCAATAAAAAACCCTCTGAAAAATTTATTTTCAGAGGGTTTTTTTATTCTCCTTTAACGCCAAAGGAAGAATTAATATGCTCTCACATTTTTCCCCTCTACGTAATTTGTAAAGGCACGGTTTACAACTTTATTCCCCCCGGGAGTAGGATAATTACCCGAAAAATACCAGTCTCCTTTATGGTTTGGACAGGCAGCATGCAACCCCTCCAATGTTTGAAAAATAATTTGAACTTCGGCTTTAACGGATGGCGGTTTAAGCAATTTCGAAATTCTATCAGAAATTTCATCCACAGAAAATGGATTGTAAATTTCTTTTACCACATTTATTATTTTTTCTTTTGGCAGGCTTTCCTGCTTTTTGGCTTTTACATATAGTTCTTCTATCAATGAATCTTTTCCCGATTCCTTTATCAGTGAAATTGCTGCCCTGAAAGCGATAAAGTCACCCAGCTTTGCCATGTCAATTCCATAACAATCGGGGTACCTTATTTGGGGCGCTGAGGATACAACCACTATTTTTTTTGGGCCAAGACGATCTAATATCCTTAGGATACTTTGGCTTAACGTGGTTCCCCTTACTATTGAGTCGTCAATAACCACAAGATTATCCTGCCCTGCCCTAACTGTTCCGTAAGTAATGTCGTAAACATGGGCTACCAAATCGTCTCTTGAGTTATCATCCGTAATAAAAGTTCTGAGTTTTGCATCTTTAATAGCTACTTTTTGAACCCTTGGGCGGATGGATAAAATCTCATCCACTTTTTCAACATCATGTAATGAGCCCAGCTCAAGTAATTTTTTCTTTTTAATATAATCAATGTAGTCTTCAATTCCATTAAGCATTCCGTAAAAAGCAACTTCAGCGGTATTGGGGATAAAAGAAAACACCGTATTCCTAACATCGTAATCAATGTTTTTCAAAATACTTGTGCATACCAGCCGGCCCATTTCCTTTCTTTCTTTATATATCTCAAAATCACTTCCCCTGGAAAAATAAATTCTTTCAAAAGAACATGACTTTTTTTCTCGAGGTTCTGTAATCTGGTGTTCTCCTATCTGCCCTCCTTTTTTAATAATGAGAGCATGGCCCGGTTTTATTTCCCGAATGCTTTCAAAACTTACATTAAATGCAGTTTGAATAGCCGGCCTTTCAGAGGTTACTACAGCTATTTCATCATCAAAATAATAATAGGCCGGACGAATTCCGTTGGGATCTCTCATAACGAAAGCATCCCCATGGCCAATCAAACCTACAAGAGAATATCCACCGTCAAAATCGACAACAGAATTTTTTAATATTGAAGCTACATCTAGGTTTTGGGCTATGAGTGAAGAAATATCAATTTTCGAATGCCCTTCTTGTTTGTATTTCTGGTAAAGCATCTCATTTTCTTCATCCAAAAAATGCCCGATTTTTTCCATTACTGTTACAGTGTCCGATTTTTCTTTTGGGTGCTGACCTATGCTTACAAGCAAGTCAAAAAGTTCATCCACATTAGTAAGGTTAAAATTTCCGGCAAGAACCAGATTCCGTGTCATCCAATTGTTCTGACGCAAAAAGGGATGGCAACTTTCAATGCTGTTTTTGCCGAATGTGCCGTAACGAAGGTGCCCAAGGAAAAGCTCACCCGTAAACCCAAAATTCTCCTTTAGCCACTTAGAATCTTTTAACTTTTCGGGCTTTTTTTCTTTTAAATCTGAAAAACGGGAATGAATGTATTCGAAAATGTTTTGTATTGCCTGAGGCCCAAGTGATCTATGCCTGCTTATATAACGCTTTCCGGGTTCAGCATCAAATTTTATATTTGCAACTCCGGCACCATCCTGGCCCCGGTTATGCTGTTTTTCCATCAATAAATAAAGTTTGCTTAATGCATAAAAGGCGGTTCCGTATTTTTCAAGGTAAAAGTCCAATGGTTTAAGCAACCTTAGAAGGACTATTCCGCATTCATGTTTTATTTGTTCCGACATTGTAAAAGCGTAGTTCCACTTATTCTTGGCGGGGCAAAGGTAAAAGAATTATTGTGGTTCAATTTAGTGAAACTAAAGCATTGCCAATTAAGAAACATTTTCAGGAACATTAGAAAAAAGGAAAAAAAAAACCCGGAAAAAACTCCCGGGTTAAATAATGTAATTGGGTGTTGCTAAAAATTCCAAAGGTCGTGTTCCATGTTAAAAATATCCTCCTTTATTTTTTCAGCTTCAAGAAGTGCGTCCAAGCCAACCTTGTATTCATTAATACCACGGTCATAAACGTTGTTTTCCTTAATAATGAAACTACCAAATTGACGTTTCCAGAAAATGTCTTCATAAGTCCTTCTTTCAGCATCATTGGCACGATTAAAAACAATTGTGTTGGCAAAAACGAACCGGGCTTCAGGAAAATAAATCCAGAATAATGGCTTGTAACCAAGCGATTCCTGCTGTTGGTTAAATTGTTCTATCATAGGGGCAATACCAATGATTCTTACCTCCTGAACCGATTTTTGTTTGTCAAAAAACCATTCCTCTTTTAATCTATATCTTTTTACTTTATCAGTAGTAATATCATTTTGAACTAACTTGGGAATCTGCTCTCCTGTATTAATATCTTCAACATACTGGGTGTCGGTTTTACTCAATAAAGACTTTAATTCATCAATGGTTAGTTGTTGTGTAAATTCGTCATCTGTTCCAAGAGCACCTACCGAATATGGTGAAATTGTTCCATCGTTTAGCATTGCATCCTTAATAACGTCAAACAAACTCTTTCGGTCATTAATTTCCGTGGTAGGATAATACATTGGGTGATTAATTTTTTCCCGCAAATCAATTTCTCTCCAAATTCTTTTGTACCACATTACATCCGCCTCCCTCAAATGGGTATAAGGAACCACCTTACGGGCTGGCGCGTGTTCCTTAATGTAAATTCCATCCAAAACGGTACTCGGTTTTTGGGCTGAGCAAAGGAGAATGTTTCCCGAAAAAATAGCCAGAGCAAAAATTATTCTGATTGTTTTCATGTTTTTTCCCTCCTTTAAAATAAGTTATTTTTTACAAAACCTTATATAACTTTAATAGAAATATTTCCAATGTCACGCGACCTGCCATCAGGACCTACAGCTTTAATATTTTCAATAAAAACGCGCCCCCCGGATTTTAAACTTTTTATTACAGTTTGCATATCAGAACTAAAGGCAGGTCCGTTTGCCTCTTTTTCCACAGGAGTTCCTTTGATAATAGCAGTTAACGTAAAAGATTTAATCACAAACTTAACACCCTCAAACTCAAAGTTTTCCAATTTTGCAATAACCCCTTGTTGAGCTTTCAATTCCCCTAAAGGAATTTTTGCCGTTCCAGAATATTTACCAACAAATGGCTTAGGATCTGGCACATCTTTTACCCGAAACTTTGCTTCCCCAAACCTTTGAATTTTTCCATCCATATCTGCAGAAACCGATACAATGCATTCTTTTTCTTTACCAGGATTTACTTTTAATAATCCTTTGGCCCCGGTGTAGGTGGCATTGCTAATACTAATTTTGAGCTTTTCGGGTGCTACTCCTGAAACAGCAATTGAAACGGGATTTTCGACCCCTCGGTAGAATAAATTCATAGAAGTTGGGGAAACCACAAGGGCAGGTTTCATAACCAAATAGGTTTCATTAAATGGATAGGGTTGATATGTCCCATCGGGTTTTTTTATTTTGATAACCCCTCCCCATTCAACTTTTCCCTCAGAGCGAGGTTTAGTAGAATAGGTGGCAAGACCCCTACTAATTGATACCCCTGTGGTATCCGGGTTTTTTACAATTCCGATAGAATCTGCTTTCCCAATTTCCAAAACAGGATCAACAGTAGTGCTATAGGCTGCAACAATAATATCCGCTTTATACTCCTCCCCAATAAAAACCACTTTTGAACTTGGAATTACTTTTGCGGCCAGTGTGTCAAATTTAAAATCGTCAGCACTAATATTTTGGTAAAGAGTTTTTATTATATCTCCCTCCGCATTTCTAACATCCGACTGAATTTTTGACATAGCAGTAATTACGGCCGCAAGCGGAACGTGGTAAAACCAACCCACCTCCCATGTTTCATATTCACCCGAGGCGTTAGAACCGAAATCAGCGGTGCTTAATCCAATATTCATGGAAGCCCTCATTTTAGGATCTTCTATTAAATTTAACAGGTCCTCTCTGAATAAAGCCACTTTTTCCTTTAATTCTTTTCCTGTATTTGGACCTTCTTTTGGGTCTCCCGGTTCACCAATTAGGGCATGGGTGGGAATGTCATAGTTATCTTTGCTTTCTGTGGTTCTTAAATTCAAAGAATCCTCAGGCATTTCTTCTTCCGATTTTTTATCCGTTTCGCGAATCAAATGTTTTTTTAACTGTTCAATATGTGAATCAAGTTCATCTGCAAGTCTTTTAGCCTGTTGGGCTTTTTTCCAATAGGGGGTAACCTTAATCGGGTCATTCATTTTGGCTTTTTCAAAGGCGGTATAGATGTATTCATTCTTTTGTTCAAAATTAGCATTTGTATTTTCCAAACCTCCATTGATAAGGACAAAAGCCTGAAGAATATCCTTGGAAACGTTCATTGCCAAAAGAGCCGTTAATACCAAATACATCATTCCGATCATTTTCTGCCTCGGTGGTAATTTACCTCCTCCCATAATTATTCAATTTACTTTTTTTATAAAAACACAAATTTTTAAAACATTCAAACTTATCCCCGGTTTTGATAAGACATTGCAGAAAGCATATTTCCGTAAATGGTATTTAAAGCTGAAAGATTTTTGGATAACTCAGAAATACCTTCCTTGTATTTCTTTGTGTCATCCACTGAATCGTTCAGGTTTTGTAGGAGTTGTTCTATTCCTCCATATAATTTGTTGGTATTTGCCATACTTTCGTTCAGTTCCTTCAAATGAATTTCATAGGTTGAATTCAAAGAAGATAGGTTTCTTGTAATACTTTGCATTTGTTCCTGAAAAGAACCAGACTTTTCAATTGAACTTGCAAATTCATTTTTAAAACTTTCTGCTCCGGATAAATACGATTCGGATAATTGGGCAACAGAAGATTTCAATTGCGATGCGGATTCAGAAGTTGTTCTAGAAAGTTCCTCTGCGGTTTTTGAATACGAATCAGTAACAATTTCACCAGATCGGGAAATGGTTTGGGCGGTTTTAGAATATGCCTCGGAAAGTTCATTTGCAGAGGCACTTAAGGTTTCTGAAATTTTTTCAGCGGTTTTTGAATATGAATCATTAACTACCTCAGCAGATTTGGAAATCGATTGTGCTGTTTTTGAATATGCATCAGAGAGTTCGGTGGCAGAACTAGAAAGGGAGTTTGATAATTGATTCGCAGATGTTGAGGCCCCCTTTACGTTAGAAACAAATTCTTCAGTGGCAATTGAAGCATCAGTCAAACTATTAAGTTTTTGTGTTTGATCTTTTAAACCAATTAATCCTGCGCCTAAACTTTCAATTAATTCTGGGCCAATTTTAGCTTCCTCCAGCATTTTATCAAGTTGTTCAGTAACGGTTCCTTTATCCCCTTCCTCAAGCATTTCATGCGTTTCCCCCGCTTCTTCTCCATGGTTATGAGCTAATTCGGGATAAACTAAAGACCAATCCAAATCCATGTGGACAGGTTCAAAAGCAGAGAAAAAGAAAATAACAGCCTCTGTGCTCAGGCCAATAATAAGCATTGGTCCCGCACCTGGCCAGTGCTGAATTTTAAACAAAGCACCAACAATTACCACAGATGCACCAATACCATAAAGGTAACCCATAAAAGTTTTACCTTTTTTGCTTGTTAGCCATTCTCCTAATCCCATTTGTTAAAGGTTTTAATTGTTTGAAAAAAAAATTATAATGAAAAGTTTTTACATATCCTTATTTTCGTCTCCTTTTGCTCTGCCCAAATAGGTCATAACACAACGGAATCCTATGTAGCTTTTTGCCGTGTCCTGATATTCATAAGTACGGGTACCTACCTGAAGATAATACCCGATATCCTTCCAGGAACCACCCCTAATAACTTTCCTTTTTAAAACCTCATATTCTTCATCTTTTGCGTTATATTGGTAATCGGGGTTTAAATCATGTGCAAAATCATAAGCAGACTCATCAAAGGAATTGCTTGTCCATTCGGCCACATTACCTGCCATGCAATACAAACCATAATCATTGGGAGAATACGAAGACGCCCGAACTGTATGAAAGCCACCATCATCTATGTAATTCCCTCTTAACGGTTTGAAATTCCCAAGGAAACATCCACGGCTATTTCTGATATAAGGCCCCCCCCAGGGATATGAAGACAAATGCAATCCGCCACGAGCAGCATATTCCCATTCAGATTCGGTTGGTAATCGGAAGTCCTGAACAAAGGACCCACCAATACTGTTAAGATATGAATTTAATAATTGGGTCCTCCAAATACAAAAAGCTCTGGCCTGCTTCCAAGTAACTCCAACCACTGGATAATCGTCATATGCAGGGTGCCAAAAATACATGTTCGTCATCGGCTCATTAAAAGAATAGGTAAAGTCATGGATCCAGCAGAGAGTATCAGGGAACACGTTTATCACATCCTTAATTATAAAAATAGAACGATCAGTTTGGCCTCTTTGTCTAAGGGGCGCCCCCTGGCCCGGTCCAGTGGCGTTTCCCTTTTGGGCCGCATCACGTAAATCAATCCAGTAATATTCAAAATTTAATTTTCTTGTATCAATTTCTCTTCTTCTGTAAAATCTCTCGTTTGCAGGAAGGTAAATTTTATCATTTAAAATTTCCCTAACACTTGGGTCGTCCCATTTTATTTCAGTTCTCCAGTTTAATTGGGGTGGATTTATCTCTTCACCAAATTCATTTTCTGCAATAAGGTGAGCCTCATCATCTTCCCCAAGGATTCTGTGAACCATAGAATCCCTAACCCAATCTACAAATTGCCTGTATTCATTATTGGTAATTTCAGTTTGATCCATATAAAAAGCCTGAACCGAAACAGTTTTTGCTCTTGCTGTGCTTGAATAAGGCACGTCCTGATCTCCAACCGACATGTTGTAACTTCCCATAGGTATCCACAGCATTCCATACGGGTCGTTCTGGAACCAAATTATCCTTGGTTGAACGCCAATAAGTTCTCCTGTGTCTGAAGAACTGCATCCATAAAGCAGGGTTATGATTGCAGAACTAAAGAAGATAAGTTTTTTCATATGGCATCGGTTTATATTAGATAAAACTCAAATAATGAGAACAAAATTTCTCTAAAAAATTATTGGATGCGGTTTGTAAAAATGCTTTTAACGAAAAATTAAAAATAAAGGTTACAAATGTTTTTTATAAGAATCGAACCGTTTTGTGTTTGCCTGTTTGATTCTGATCGGGCATATTAAAACAATAACCAAGCATTATTTCATGCGATCCGCTACTGTATTGTTTCAAAATAGAAGTTGTAACATCATAGGAATAACCAAACTTTAATGTTCCAGGGCCTAAATCCTTTTGAACCCCAACCATTGGTGCAATGGCATCCTGAACCCTATAAGAAACGCCAACCCACACCAAATTATTGTAAATTGCTACTACATTAATATCCACTTGGGTGGAAGCCGCATCGGATTTTACAAAAACCATAGGCTGCAGGGCAAGGGGAAAACTTTTAAAATTGTGATTATATCCGGCCATAACATAATAATGCCTTGCTACCTTATAATTCAGGTTCTTTCCGGCATCTTTTAATTGAGATTGGGTTAAATGAGTTGTTGAAAGACCAAGGAAGAGCGCAGGGGTTTTATAATAAAGTCCAAAATCCAAATCAAACCCGGTTTTTCCGGAATTATTTTGAGGAATTACCAAATCATTTTGATCATTTGCTTTCCAGGGATCGCTTCCAATTGATTTATTTACCATTCCTGCAGCGGTTCCAATTCCGAGTTCTCCAATTCCGATGGTAAGCCGGTAAGCATAGGCAGCTTTTAGGCCAAAAGTTTTTTCGTTGCCAAGTTCATCCTGGGCTATGGACAATCCAGCACCTCCGTGAAGTAATCTTACAGGTGCATGAACACTAAGTAAATAGGTCTTGGGCTGCCCCGTAAACCCCATCCATTGCTGGCGGCCTAAAAGGGTTCCGCAAATTGCGTTATTGCTTCCGGCCACGCCCGGATTTGGAAATAATCGGTTATGCATATTCTGGCTAAATTGGGGATCTTGCTGTGCGTACAAAAACACACTGAAAGCCGTACCAATAGCGGAAAATAGAAGTTTCCTCATAAAGCAAATTTTATTAACCGAATCAAATAAAGGGTTGCTAAAGTAAAAAAGTTTCTCAAAACAAAAAATTTTTTAACAAAACTATCAAGTTTTCAACAAGCATACTTTGTTGTTAAACGGAGTTTTAAAAAAATAGTTACGTTTTTATAAAAGCTTCTGATATGTTTTCCACCATCTTTCAGGCATATCCTCGTTACAAGCGGCCTGATAATCATTATACGAACAGGGAATAATTAACTGCCTTTCCATATTTAAACCTTTATTTGGCGGATAGGGAATATCCATCCACCAACGGTCGGTTTTCCGGCTTTTATAAAAAACTATTTCCTGTTTTTCATTGCCAAGAGCTACCCTGAATTTTTGGCAATTTTTTTTATTAACCAGGGGATTTTCACCCTTTCTGTTCGCGAATCCCTCAATAAAATACCAAATCATCTGGGCTACAAGATGAGAAGATTGTCCGTTTTTATCAACGGACGGATTAAGCTCATAAAATCCAGCAGAGGAAATTTTATCACTCATGCCGGCATACCTGGAAATCTGACAGGCCTCTTCTCCATAAAAACCATTTGGGGTTCCATTATTATTTCCGGGTAAATCTGAAAATCTAATGGCTGAAACATCAAAACTTAAAATATCAGAATTTCGCACAATTGGCTCGACCTCCTGAATATCACTTCTAATATCACCAAGGCGGAAAGTGTCGAAAAATAATTTTGACATTAAATTAAGCTCCTCCGGATTTGTAAAGTAAGTTTGGTACCCAATGTTGCTGTAGTTAAAAAGATAATTTGGCTGTCGAATAATAATTTTATTTAGAAATGCCTGAGAATTCAATTCATCCTCACTTTTCCCCAAATCAAAACGATTGTCGACCACGGCAAGGTTAACTGTTTTTTCCAAATCCTGGTAAGCGAGGTAATTGGCATAGGTTAAATCATGGCTGCCTCCAATAATAACCGGAACAGTTTTGTTTTTTATTAATAATTTGACACAACTGGATAAAGCAAAATAGGTATCTTCCACCTCATTGCCTTCCAAAATATTTCCCAAATCCACTATTTTTATTTTTGGAAAATTGGCAAAAAGAGGGTATAAAAATTTTCGAACGGTATCAGGAGCCAAAGAGCACCCTTTATTGTTTATGGACCTCCTTCCGTCACAAACACCAATAATGGCAATGTGGGCTTTGCTGATATCGGGAAAATCCGATTTATTAAAACCGGTAACCGACCCAAGAGTGTTTTCAGAAAAGGAACCAACCCCAATTTCTGACGGGTGAAAAAAAATTGATAAATCAGCGGACATAAATAACGATAAAAGAATAAATGGAATTATCTTTCACACCAAAAGAAGATAATAAAGGAAAAAGAAATAAAATGAAAATTTATTTTTTTCAATAAGGGAATGTTTATAAAGGGCTATTTCACTTTGCCTTTGCAGTTTTTTTCCTGAATTTTCCCTTAAATTTAGGTTTTGTGGCTGCATCTTCGGCAATTTTCAAACATTCCTCGATGGTTAATTTTTCGGGCACCGAATCTTTGGGGATTTTGAAGTTGTTTTTTCCGATAACAAGGTATGGTCCCCAACGCCCCATTAGGATTTGAGTATTTATTTTTGCGGGAAATGTTTTGATAATGCGGGCTTTATCTGCGGATCTTTTCCCCTCAATTATTTCAATACTTCTTTCCAGGGTTATGGTATATGGATCATCACCGGGTTTGAGAGAGTAAAATTTATTATCGTGTTTGGCATAAGGGCCAAATCTCCCTATTGAAACTGAAACTTCATTTTTTTCGAATTCACCAAGAGTTCTTGGAAGTTTGAATAAATCCAAGGCTTCTTCCAGGGTTATGCTTTCAATTCTCTGGCCCTGCCTTAGGCTTGCAGTTTTAGATTTTTCTTTATCATCCGTGCTAACCAATTGGACATAGGGTCCAAATTTTCCAGGCTTTACAATTACATCTCTCCCTGTGGTTGGGTCTTTTCCCAAAGCCCTTTCGGCAGAATTTTTAGCTGCTTCAACAGTGGGATGAAAAGTACCGTAAAATTCTTTTAGCATAGAACTCCACTTTTGCTTTCCTTCGGCAATTTCGTCAAACTCCTCCTCCACTCTGGCGGTAAAATTATAATCCATGATATTTTTAAATCCTCCCATTAAAAAATCTGTAACAACCATCCCAATTGATGTTGGAAAAAGTTTTGATTTTTCGGTTCCGGTAATTTCCTGCTTTACTTTTTCTTCAAGACTCCCGCCCTTTAAAGATAAAAAGGCAAAATTTCTGGGAGTCCCGTCCTTGCTTGTTTTTTCAACATATTCTCTTTTCTGAATGGTACTGATGGTAGGTGCATAAGTGGAAGGCCTTCCAATTCCAAGGGCCTCAAGTTTTTTTACCAGGCTTGCCTCAGTATATCGTGGCGGGGGCAGGGTAAATTTTTCAACCGCTGTAATTTCCTGGCAATTTAATTTTTGGCCAATTTTCATTGGAGGCAAAAGCCCTTCTGTGGATTCTTCGCTTTCCTCATCAGAATCCTCCATATATACCTTCAGGAACCCTTCAAACTTTATTACTTCCCCAGTGGAAATAAAATTATCTTCCACTGAAGAAGGACTAATAGTAATAACAGTTTTTTCAATTTCAGCATCGGCCATTTGAGAGGCCACGGTTCGTTTCCAAATTAATTCGTACAGGCGATTTTCCCCATCATCATCCGAATTAATTGATTTTTTATCGAAATAGGTTGGTCGGATGGCTTCATGGGCTTCCTGGGCACTTTTGCTTTTGGTAACAAACTGCCTTGGGTTAGCAAACTCAGACCCGTACGAACTAATTATTTCTTCCTTAACGGCATTAATTGCAGTTTCTGAAAGAGTTACAGAATCAGTACGCATGTAAGTTATTTTTCCTGCTTCGTATAATCGCTGGGCTAGAGTCATGGTTTGGGAAACCGAAAAATAAAGTTTTCTACTGGCCTCCTGCTGAAGGGTGGAAGTTGTAAACGGGGCGGCAGGGCTTCGAATGGCAGGTTTTTTCTCAATGTTTTTTATTGAATATTCTGCCCTTTTTAATTTTTCAAGGAACTCTTGAGCCTCTTCCTTTTTTTTATACCTGTTTGGAAGTTCAGCTTTAAAGTTATAGGTTTTCCCATCGGTTTCAACTGTAAAATAAGCCGAAACCTTAAAGCTCGAAGTGGAAAGATGGGCTGAGATTTCTTTTTCTCTTTCAACAATAAGGCGAACTGCTACTGATTGAACTCTTCCTGCCGAAAGGGTTGAATTTGAGCTAACCTGCTTCCATAAAATTGGGGAAAGTTCAAACCCAACCAGGCGATCGAGTACCCTTCTTGCCTGCTGGGCATCTACCAAATTCTTATCAATTCCTCTGGGGTTTGCTATGGCTTTTTGGATAGCTTGTTTGGTAATTTCATGGAAAACTATCCGTTTTGTTTTTTTTTCATCCAGATTAAGGGCCTCAGACAAATGCCAGGAGATGGCTTCCCCTTCGCGGTCCTCATCCGTTGCCAGCCATACCATATCAGATTTTTTTGCAGCTTCTTTTAAGTCGTCAACAGTTTTCTTTTTCTCAGGAGGGATGATATATTTAGGTTTAAAATTTTTTTCAATATCCACACCCATATCGCTTTTTTCGAGATCGCGAATATGACCGAAGGAAGATTTTACTGAAAAATCTTTCCCGAGAAATCCTTCAATAGTTTTTGCTTTGGCCGGAGATTCTACAATGACCAGATTTTTTGCCATTCAAATATTTTTTATGGTTGTATTGACGTATTAATGTCGCCAAAAGTTGGGCGTGGTTGCTTTTTGAGATCTTTAAGAAATAGAAATTTTGGCTGCAAAGGAAAAAATTAATTTTCGAAATTTCCAAAAGACTTTTTAATTTTTAATCAATTCTAAATAAAAGGTAATATAATTATATTACCTTAATTTTGTAAAAAAAAAAAGAAACTGAATGTTTAAAAAAAAGAAAAGTTTAACCATTTTAAAATTCAGTATCTGGATTTGGTTTGGTCTTAATCAAAAAAGGCAATTGTTTTCTTAAATATTATCTTTGTAAAAAAACACGGACAAAAACAAAATGACAAAAACAGTAAATATTACGCAAGCGGTAGCAGTTCTGATAGACGGAAATAACATTGAAATGAGCATTCATTCAGAGGCAAAAAACAAAAGCACCATGATAAACTTTGACACCCTTATTCCCAAACTTCTTGGAGCAAGGGGGTTAAACCGGCTTATGTATTTCAGAGAAGGTGTTAGTATTTCGGCAAAACTTGCAGAAAGGCTCCATCAGCAGTTTTTCGGAGTTACAAGGGCCTGTTATAAAAACGCAGATATTCCATTATCTATTGAAGCGGTCCAACTGGCAGATAAAGTTGATACCATTATCATTTTATCGGGCGATTCGGATTACATTGATTTGGTAAAACATTTAAAAGCACAAGGGGTAAGGGTAGAAATTGCAAGCGTAAAAAGTACCACTTCGGCCGATTTGGTTTCTGAAGCGGATTATTACCATGAAATTACCCAGGATGATTGGTTTGTTTATAATTCACCCAAGAAGAAATAGTCCGAACTCGAATTCCTTTCTCATTTAGAAAATGATTTCAATAGAAAAATTAATTGGTGATTCTAGGCAAGGGGAAGCCACATTGGTGAAAGAACCTAAAAGTTCAAATGGAAGAAAACTTTTTTTAGAAAGTTATGGCTGCCAAATGAATTTTTCCGACAGCGAAATAGTTGCCTCAATCCTAACCCAATCAGGATTTACAACTACAAAAAACGAACATGAAGCAGATGTGGTTTTGCTTAATACCTGTGCAATCAGAGATAATGCAGAACAAAAAGTCCGTCATCGTTTAATGCATCTGAAAGGAATTAAAAAGAAAAAGCCAGATTTAATTGTTGGAATGCTTGGCTGCATGGCCGAGCGATTAAAAGCTCAATTATTAGAGGAAGAAAAGCTTGTTGATCTGGTTGCTGGCCCAGATGCATATAGGGATTTGCCAAATCTAATACAACAAGTTGACGAGGGCCATCGTGCGGTAAATGTTCTTTTATCAAGAGAAGAAACCTATGCTGACATCAGTCCTGTACGCCTGGACAGCAACGGGATTTCCGCTTTTATTTCAATTATGCGGGGATGCGATAACATGTGTTCTTTTTGTGTGGTACCTTTTACAAGAGGAAGAGAAAGAAGCCGGGATGCAAATTCAATTGTTGAAGAAGCTAAAAATCTGTTTGAGAGCGGTTACCGGGAGATTACATTGCTGGGGCAAAATGTGGATAGCTATAAATGGAAGATGGAAGATGGAAAATGGAAAATGGAAGACGGAAAATGGAAGGTAGAGGATGGAAAATGGAAGATGGAAAATGGAATGGGGAAGATGGGAGATGGGAGAAGTCAGATGGGAGTTAATTTTGCTCAATTGCTCGAAATGGTTGCACAGGTTTCACCATTATTAAGGATTAGATTTTCAACATCGCACCCGAAGGATATGACCGATGAAGTTCTTTACACCATGGCCAAATATGAAAATATTTGTAAATACATTCACCTTCCGGTGCAATCGGGAAATTCAGAAGTGCTTGAAAAAATGAACCGGGGTTATTCCCGTGAGTGGTATTTAAACAGAATAAATTCCATTCGCAAAATTATGCCCGATTGTGGAATATCAACTGATGTAATTGCAGGTTTTTGCGGAGAAACGGAAGAGCAACATAAAGAAACTTTGAGTTTGATGGAAACCGTAAAATATGATTTTGCTTATATGTTTAAATATTCGGAGCGTCCGAAAACGCTGGCAGAAAGAAAATATAAAGATGACATTTCAGATGAAACTAAGACCAAACGATTGCAGGAAGTAATTGGGCTGCAACAAAAACATTCTCACTACAGAACAAAACTTGCGGTGGGTAAAATACATCAGGTTTTGGTTGAAGGGACTTCGAAAAGATCGGAGGAACATTTTTTTGGAAGAAACACACAAAACACCGTTGTGGTGTTTCTGAAAAAGGGAGGAATAAAAAAAGGCGATTATGTAAATGTTTTGGTGAAAGGATGTACTCCTGCCACACTGATGGGGGAGATTGTTGAGGAAAAATATTTTTAAATTAATTATTGAAAATTTTGTAAATAATGACCATTCAGGGCATAAAACAAAGATTCGGAATCATTGGGAGTTCGCCCCTGCTCGACAGAGCTATTGACACCGCCATTCAGGTTGCCGCAACCGATTTGAGTGTTCTTATTACGGGGGAAAGCGGAACGGGAAAAGAGGTAATGCCGCAGATTATTCATCAGCTTAGTTCGCGTAAGCACAACACGTATATTGCCGTTAACTGCGGTGCCATACCTGAGGGAACGATTGATTCGGAATTGTTCGGGCACGAAAAAGGGTCGTTCACCGGAGCACACGATACCCGTAAGGGATATTTTGAGGTAGCTAACGGAGGCACCATTTTTTTAGATGAGGTTGCCGAACTCCCTTTGCAAACACAAGTGCGCTTGTTGCGAGTTCTTGAATCGGGCGAGTTTTTAAAAGTAGGTTCATCCAAAGCCCAGAAAACCAATGTGCGTATTGTGGCCGCCACAAATGTTGATATGCTTGGCGCAATTGAGAGGGGAAAATTCAGGGAAGATTTATATTACCGGTTAAATACGGTACCCATTAAAGTGCCAGCCCTCAGGGAGCGCAAGGAAGACATCACACTTTTGTTCAGAAAATTTGCTGTTGACTTTGCCGAAAAATACCGGATGCCCTCCATTAAATTAGATGAAAAAGCTCAGGAAGGCCTGATTAACTACCGGTGGCCCGGGAACGTACGGCAGTTAAAAAACATGGCGGAGCAGATTTCGGTGGTTGAAAAAACCCGTGATATTTCAGAGGGAACTCTGTTATCTTATCTGCCCAACTACCAGCCCGCTCAAAAGTTGCCTGTGTTGTTTAATTCTGAAAGCGAAATTTCAGAAAGGGAAATTTTGTACAAAGTACTTTTTGAAATGAAAAGGGATGTAAATGATGTGAAAAAACTGGTGGTTGATTTAATGCAAACCGAAGGAAAGGAATTTAACCTCCACGGGGAAAATGCCCGGATAATAAAAAAATTATATGAGGATGTGAACCCATCCGGTTCAAATGAAAATCAGGTGAGCATCCGCCAGCCCGACAGGCAAAACGAAGATGGAATTCAGGATCATGTGGAAGTGGTGGAGGAGTCATTATCCTTGGCAGATAAAGAAAAGGAATTAATTCAGAAAGCCCTCGAAAAGTACAAGGGAAAGCGGAAATATGCCGCTAAGGAATTGGGGATATCTGAAAGAACTTTATACCGGAAGATTAAAGAATACAATATTCAGGAGTAAAAAAAATTCATATGGCCGAAATAGTTAAAATGCCCAAATTGAGCGATACCATGACCGAGGGTGTGGTGGCTCAATGGCACAAAAAAGTAGGAGATAAAGTAAAAACAGGCGAACTCCTTGCCGAGATTGAAACCGATAAAGCAACCATGGAATTTGAATCGTTTCAGGAAGGGGTTCTCCTGTACATCGGGGTAGAAAAAGGAAAAGCCGCAGCAGTGGATTCAATTCTTGCTATTTTGGGCAAAGAGGGAGAGGATGTTACCGAGATTGTGAAAGAGGAAATGAAAAAATTACCTGTGGCAAAACCTGAAAATAAAAAATCGGCTGAAAAGGAAATCAAAAAAGATGTTGGTGAAGGGAAAAAAACGGAAGTTGTAATTCAAAAGGAAACCAGTGAAAAGAAATATAAACCTGAAAATAATTTTCAACCCGGACGAACCATTGCCTCACCTCTTGCAAAAAAAATGGCCGAAGAAAAAGGGCTAAACATTTCGGGGGTAAGCGGTACCGGTGATGGGGGCAGAGTTATTAAAAGAGACATAGAAAACATGGCTTCAGGTAGGAGTTCGGAAATTGAATTGGTGGAGAGATATACCGAAATTGATGTTTCGCAAATGCGTAAAACAATTGCAAAGCGTTTGTCGGAAAGCAAGTTCACTGCTCCGCATTTTTATCTTACCATTGAAATGGAAGTAAGTAAATTAATGGATGCCAGGGAGGCCATTAACAAAGTTGCACAATCAAAAATATCTTACAATGATCTGGTGATAAAAGCGGTTGCGGCCTCATTGCGGAAGCACCCAAAAGTTAATTCATCTTGGCTGGGAGAAACAATCAGGGTAAATGGGCACATCCACATTGGGGTGGCCATTGCAGTGGAAGAAGGGTTGCTTGTGCCGGTAGTAAAATTTGCCGATAGTAAAACCCTATCTCAAATTGCAAATGAGGTAAAGCAGTTTTCGGAAAAGGCCAAAAACAAAAAGCTTCAGCCACAGGATTGGGAAGGAAATACATTTACCATTTCGAACCTTGGCATGTTTGGCATTGATGAATTTACAGCCATCATTAATTCTCCTGATGCATGCATTATGGCCGTGGGAGGCATCAAAGAAGTTCCGGTAATTAAAAAAGGGCAGATTTTTCCCGGAAATGTAATGAAAGTTACCCTCTCCTGCGACCATCGCGTGGTGGACGGGGCAACCGGGGCCGCTTTTCTTCAAACGTTTAAGTATTTTTTGGAAAATCCGGTGGTATTACTTGGAAGGGAAGCCATTTAGTTTTTCCTCATTCGGAAGTAAAATCCTCAACGATGGGGGTGAACATTAGATTTTTTTCTTTTGTCTTGAAACAAAAGAAACAAAAATTCAAGACCAAACGATTCCTCACGCACAATGCCACTCATCTATCCCGTTTGGTCAGGCCCATGCTCAGTCTCCGAAATTTGATTGTCGAAAAAAAATAATTCGCGATAATAGCCACTCCATATTGACATTCGAAACTTTCAAGATTATTGATACCGGCCCAGCAGGAATCTGAAGGTTGAAAATATTTATTCCTAAAGAAGAACGTTGGGGGAAAATCCGGTGGTGTTTCTTGGAGAGGAGGCCATTTAGTTTTTC